>JAIXTH010000215.1 GCA_027484265.1 Alphaproteobacteria bacterium | reverse complement strand
CTGCAGAGCCCTGTCTGCATCATGATGTCGCGCGAGACCTGAGCGGCGTCCACCATATCCTGATGCGACAGGGCGACGACCCTGCGCCCTGTACCGAGATTCATCCGGCAGGCAGCACTGAGGCCGGGCAGCCCGCCGGTGTGGCCGATGGATCGGCCCGGCCCCTCCCCGGTCACGCCAAAGCCGTACCCCCACCCGCGCCGCAGCCCGTCGACCGGGGCGCCCGGCCGCTCGGCCTGGATGCTGGCGATCACAGCCAGCACGGCTGGCGACACCAGCCGGCCCGCCAGCAGCGCGTCGGCAAAGCGCATCAGGTCCTGGGCTGACATGAACGCGCCCCCGGCCGGGCCACCTGGCAGGATGGCGGCCACGGTCTGTCCTGCCGCACGTGCGGACCGTGCCAGGTCGGGCAGGGCGTCGGTGTCCTGCACGGCAAGCCCCGCGCCTCGCATGCCACAGCGGCGGAAAACACGCGTGGCGAGGATGTCTGCATAGGTCTGCCCCGTCACACGCTCGATCACGGCTGCCGCCAGCAGATAGCCACTGTTGCAATAGACAATCGGACCCGGCTCGGTGTGCGACCCCGCGAGGACCAACGGCAGCAGCCGGGTTGCCGATCGCGCCGCTGCGATGGCCGCGAAGTTCCAGGCCTCGATGTAGTTGCCAAGCCCGCTGGTGTGATCGAGGAGCATGCCCACGGTGAGCGAGCCGATGTGTTCCGGCAGATCGGGAAGGTGCGCCCGGACCGGATCGGTGAAGCGCAGATGCCCGCCCTCGAAAAGCTGGCCCATCAGGACGCCCGTCATCATCTTGCCCAGGGACAGGATATTGAAGCGGGTTTCCAGGCTGACGGGTGGCCCGTCCGCATGGACGAGGCCGCGGACAGAGGTGGCCTGCCGCTCTCCCTCACGGGCGATCACAGAGCCGGACCAGGCCTCGGGCACCGTCAGGGCACAGGCCTGCGCTGGCCGGTGCGACGTGACGCATCCTGCCAGACAGGCACTGCCGGCCGCGATCACCGAACGGCGCGTCACGGTCTGAGCCACGCTCCCTGCCTCGTTTGCGCGGCAACGGCGGGTGGGGGACTGGGACATGGGATCAGGCTCGGGCGGAACAGAGGCGGGGGGCCGCCATGCGCGCCTTGGGCCGGGGATCCGGGGGGAGCCGGGACGTGGCGCGCATGGCGGTCTTGACCGTCAGAACTGCCAGGCCGCCGAGACGGACAGGCGGTTGCGGTCGAAGGCGTCGCTCTCGCCGCGGCTGACGCTGGCGCGCAGGCGGGCTTGATCTGTCACAGCCCACTCCACGCCGACGCCCAGCGACGTCATGGATTCATCGAACGACGCATCCAGCCGCGAGATCACGCAAGCCGTGGGGGGCACGCAGGCGGGGGCCCGCAGAACCCGCCGGGCATCGACGTCATACTGCTCGAAGCCAAGCTCGGCATAGACCATCCACCGGTCGCCCAGGGTACGACCCATGCGCGTGGTGACGCCGCGGCGGTTCTCGATGGAAACGCTGATGTCCTGGAAATTGGTGCCGACGGCCTCGGTCCGGCTTTCCTCGATATCGGCCACGGTCCAGCGCAGGCTGGCACCAACCCGCCAGTCCGGCGCCACAGCCAGGTCCCAGCCAGCCACCACAGTGGCGGTGGTGCCGTCGGTGCTGCCGAGATCCTCGGTTGCCAGCTCGACCCCGATGGAGGGGCCGGTAAAGCTCTGTGCCAGAGCAGGCAGCGCCGCAAAGCTCAAGATTGCAGCCGTGCTGGCTGCGAAGAGAAGGGAGGTTTTCATTGTTGTCTTTCCATGCCGAGGCAGCGGCCTCTCCGCCGCCCGCAATCACCCTCTGCGTGGCCAGCGTTGGACCGAGCGGGAGAACCAGCGTTGGAATCGCGTGGAATTCGGCTAGAAGCGCAGCCACGGCACGCGACGGGACAGATACCAGAGCGGGCACCTGGGGAGTTGTCGGGCCATGAAACTGCGCCTGCTCGGGATGATGGCGGCGGAACGGGACGGCCAGGATCTGCCGCTGCCCGCCTCCCGCAAGACCCGGGCGATCCTCGGCTATCTGGTGCTGTCGCCGCGCCCGGTATCGCGTCAGCGGCTCTGTGACCTGTTCTTCGACCTGCCCGACGATCCGCGCGCTGCCCTGCGCTGGAGCCTGCACAAGCTGCGGCAGCTGCTGGATGCCGATGGCACCATCCGGATCCGCGCCGAGCGCGACCAGCTGGCATTCGTGCCGGATGGCGTCACGGTCGATGTGCTGGACGTCCTCACCACTGGTGCCGAGCCGGAGGACACGCTGGACCCGGCGCGCATCGATGCGTGCCTTGCCCTGCTGCAGGACCAGCTGATGGAAGATGCCGACCTGCCCAACCGGCTGGACTACAGCACCTGGCTGTCGGGCTGGCGCCAGGACCTTGCGCGACTGGAGGCACGGCTCCTTGCCGGGCGGGTCCGGCAGCTGGCTGGCGATCCGGCGCGGCAGGTTCCCTATCTGCAGCGCTGGCGGCTGGTGGAGCCGCAGGAGGAAGCGGTGCACGCCCGGCTGATCGAGGCGCTGGTTCTGTCCGGGCGGCGCGACGAGGCGATCGAGGCGGCCACGATCGGCGAGCGCGCGCTGCGGGAGCTGGGCCTGTCAGCCAGTCCCGCGCTGCGGGCTGGCCTGCGCAATCCGGCGAGGCCGCCCCTGGTGCGGACCTCCGCGGGCAAGACCGGTCCGGCTGGTTCCGGAGCGGATGCCACCGGAAGCGCGCAGGTTCCCGACGGGCGGGCTCCGGCGCATCTCAGGGACAGCCCTGACACGGCCATGACCACCGAGCCCGCCGTCAAGCCGGTTGTCGTCGTCCTGCCCCTGACCGACCTCAGCGGCACACCCCTGCCGGCCCACATCCCGGCCGGCTTCACGGATGGATTGACCCACGCCCTCTCGCGCTTCCGTTCCCTGATCGTCCTCAGCCATGCCTCGGCTGACCGCCTGGCCGGCCAGCTGGAAGACCCGGTGGCCATCGCCGACGCTGTGGGTGCCGATGTGCTGGTGGGCGGAAGCCTGGCCGCCAGCGGCGACGGGCGGCTGCGGATGCGCTGGCGTGTGCTGGAGGGGCGGACGGGCCGGATTCTCTCGGTGGGCGACATCGAAGGCAGGCTCGATGACCTCTGGGATTTTCAGGAGCAGGCAGCCTCCAGCCTGGCGGTGGAAGTCGAGCCAAGAGCCCAGAAAGAGGCTGTGAAGGCACGTGCGGATCGGCCCACGACCGACCCGGCCGCATACGACTTCTATCTCCAGGCCCTGTATGCAGGCTTCAGTCTGGAGGGCCGCGACTATGCCCGCGCGCTGGACCTGCTCGAGCGGGCCATTGCCCTGGACGCGCGGCTGCATCAGGCCCTCGCCTTTGCGCCCTGGGCCGCGGCCTATGCCAACCGGATAGCCTCCCGGGCAGACCTCGCGCGCTTCGCAGACATGAGCCGGCAGGCGTTGCGGATCGGCCGGGATGATGCGCGCACCCTGGCAACAGCCGGCACGGCGCTATTCTATATGGCTCACGAGTTTGGCCCGGCCCGGGCTGCCATCAACCGCGCCATCGAACTCAATCCGAATGAATACACCGCCTGGATCTGCGGCGGCTGGATGGATGCGATGAAAGGCGGCTGGGCCAGCGCCCATGCCATGTTCGACCGGGCGGAGCGGCTCAACCCGCTCGCCTATGGCGCCAACGGACTGATGTCGGGCCGGGCCATGGCGGATTTCATGGTCGGACGGCTGGCGGACGCCGAGCGCTTCATCGAGCTGGCGCTGGCGGGCGACGATTCCCATCCGTCAGCCCTGATGACCGGGATCGCCACGGCAGCGGGCCTCGGGCTGGATGAGAAGCTGCGCCACAGGAGCCGGGGCTTCCTCGGCATCTATCCCGATGGGATCGGCAATCTGGCCATCCAGGCCCTGCCCTTCGAGGACCCGGCCTGCCGCGCCCGTTACTTTGATGCCGTGCAGGCCGGCCTGGATCGCACCGGCACCTGACGGACAGCTCCGGCACCGCCCCCGAACATGACGCATATTTAAGGCGGCAACGCCGTCTCAGGCTTCAATCCAACGCTGGCTCCAACATCGATTCAAACGCTGCAGCGGCATCGGTCTGTGGCGCGACGCCCATCCGGACGTCCGTGCCAACACAGGATCGATCAAGCCATGAGACTGCCTCCCCTCCCCCGCCTCCCTCTCCACTCCATTGTCCCGCTCTGCGCAGCCGCGCTGCTGGCGACCGGCACACCGGCACACGCATCGTCGCCAGTCACCGACGGCAGCAAGGTGCTGTTCTCCGCAGGGTCCACACCCAGCGGCTATGACCAGGTCGTGCAGGCCACCTTCACGCGGGATGCCGATGCGACCTCGTTCCGGCTGCGCGGGCAGGGCATCCGCGGCGGCGCGGCAGGGCATTGCCGCGATACCGTCGCCGGCGATGGGACTGCGCTGGTCACCTGCGAGTTCGGCTATCGCGGCGCCGATACGGGCATTCGGCTGGTGCTGAACTGGACGGCCGGCGGCGCCCGCGCCGAAGGCACACTGCACGGCGCCGGCTCGTCGGTGCGGCTGGACCGCACGGTCACCCCGGACGCCGGCCAGGTCTGGCAGTTCAGGATCAATGGCCGGACCGTTGCTTCCATGGACCAGTCAGGCATCGAGCTCGCTGACGGCCTGCCCCCGACGCTGGAACGCGACATCCTCGCAGCCGCCTTCATCATCCAGCACATGGGCTGATGCCACCACCGGACAACGGCGGGGCCGCGTCCCGCCCATGCCGCACAGAGCCCCGCCTGCCCGTCCCGGAGCGGCTGCCACACCCGCAGCCGCTCCGTTCCTGTTCCGGCCAGGCTGCAAGTCCACAGGAAGCGAAAAATCATCCACCAGATCAGGTGCGGTGCCAGAGCGCATGGAAGAAGCCCGGACGGCTCTGGATCATCCTGAGGCCGTTGCCGTAACGGGCGCACAGCAGCCGGCCGAAGGCCTCATGGGTCATGCCGCTGGTCAGGGTGGTCCAGGGGTGACGGCAGAGCTGGCGGCGGCAGCCGGGGATAGCTCGACAAGGCAGCCCCAATCCGACAGGAAGGAGGCATGCCCCATGCACACGCCGACCCTGCCCTGCTGCTGACGCGCCTGCGCCGTATCGAGGGACAGGTGCGCGGGATCCAGAAGATGCTGGAAGAGAACCGGGACTGCATGGATGTGGTGATCCAGATCCAGGCAGCGCGGGCGGCCCTGTCACGGGTCGAGGGCGAAGTGGTGCGGCGGCATGTCGAGAGCTGTGTGGAAGCGGCGATCGCCACCGGCGACAAGGACGCACAGCGTGCCGCCATCGCCGATCTGGTGGATGCCCTGACCCGGCAGGACTGAGCGTCCGCCGTGCCGCGACCCTGTTCGTGCCAGGAACGCGGCCGCTTGAAAGATACCCCCAACGGGTATAGCGGTGGGCCGATGGCCCTGCTGCGCTCCCTCGTCCGGATCGTGCTGGCGTCGGCACTGGTGCTGACGCCGGGGCTTTCGCTCGCCCATCCCGGCCATCCACCGGCGCTGATGGAGCACCACCACGATGCCGCCCCGGTCAGCGACCCCTGCCCCCACACCGGGCATGAAGCACCCGCCACCGGGATGGATGGGGCCGGGACTGCGGGTCCTGACGGCCAGGCCGGACAGGACCATCCTGGCTGCGACGGGCCTGGCTGCGACCGGCAGTGCGCGGCCTGTTGTCTCCATTTTCACGCCTGGGCGCCTGGCAACGGCCTGCAGCCGGCAGTGCTCCCGCCGGTGCCGCGCCCGGCACGCTGTGGATTGCCGCCTGATGACGCGCTGAGCGGGTGCGACATCCACCCGCCGATCGAGCCGCCGCGAAGCTGAGACAGCCGCCGGCTGGCGCCAGACCCGGGTCCGGGTCTGGCGGGCAGCCCCCTGTCATCCGCATGTCCCGAGGCACGATCATGTATCTGTCCCATGGCGCCCCGACGCGCCCCAACCCGCGCCGTCCATCCACGCCCACCGCTGCCACGGCCATCCTGGCAGCGCTCCTGTCTGTCGCCGGGCCCGCCCTCTCGCACGCGCGCACCACCCCGTCTGCCGCACAAGCGCAGCCACTGGCCGGCGGCTGGTCCGAGGCGCTGGACCTTGCCGAGGAAGCGCTGGGTCTGCGCCCGGTTGCCGGGGCCTATCAGAGCCAGGCCAGTGCACTGGACCGCGCCAGCCGGGCGCGGTTCGCCGGACCGGTCGAGGCCGAGGCCAGCCTGCGCCAGGACACGATCGGGTCAGGTCGCGGAGCGGCCGAGACCGAACTGGCCTTGACGGTACCGTTGCTGCGGCCCGGCGAGCGTGACCTGTTGCGGGCGCAGGCCCGAGCCGGGGGCGAGATAGCGCGGCAGGCCCGGGCGGTGCTGCGCGTCGAGGCGGCCGGCGACCTGAGGGCGCGCTGGTGGGCCTATGCCGCCGCGCGCGCCATTGCAGCCGAAGATGCCGGGCTGGCCCGGATCGAGGCGGAGGCCACGGCGCGGGTCGCGCAGCTGGTCGAGGCCGGAGAGATGGCGCGGCTGGACCTGCACCGCGCCGAACTGTCAGCTGCAGACGCCGCCCGCCGGGCAGGCTCCAGCGCCGCCGAGGCGGAAGCGGCCCGGCTCTCGCTGATCGCCCTCGTGGGTGATCCGGCGCCGGAGCTGGGGGCCGAGATGGAGGGTGCCGCCACCGACCTCCATCCGAGGCTGGCGCTGGCGCAGGCCGAGCTGGCGGCCCTCGAAACCCGCCAGGCGCTGGCGGCCGGGTCGGCTGATCCCCGCTGGCGGGTCGGCATCGACGTGCGGACCGAGCGAGGGATGCGGGGTGAGGACCTCGGCGTGTCCACCGGCATCCGGGCTGCGCGGCCCTTCGGGCCTGACCCGTCGGCCGCAACCGGGGCAGCCGGGATCGGTGTCGAGCGCGCACAGGCGCAGGCGAGGCTGCGCCAGCTGGCACTGGAACTCGAGACTGCCGTCCGCCAGGCCCGCACGCGCCTCGCCGCCACACGGGCGGCCCTGCGGCAGGCCGAGGCCGCCCATGCCGCAGCGCTGGAGGTGCTGGTGCTGACAGCGCGCGGCAGCCGGGAGGGCGAGCTTTCGTTCCTCGAGGAACTGCGGGCACGGGCCGTTGCAGGTGAAGCCGCGCGGACCCTGGTGCTCGCCCGCGTGGGCGCCGCCGCCGCTATCTCCGATCTCAATCAGGCCCAGGGGCTGCTGCCATGATCCGCACCACCACGCGCGTCTGCGCCGCCGCCATCCTCGCAGCCCTCGCCATCCAGCCCGTCACAGCCGGCCCCGGCCATGATCATGGCACCGACCCTGTCGCCACCGGGGCCGTGATGCCGGCAGCACCCCGCTTCGAGGCTGCAACCGAAGTCTATGAGCTTGTCGGCCGGGTCGAGGACGATGGCTTGCGTCTGTGGCTCGACCGGTTCGCCACCAACGAGCCGGTGACCGCCGCAACGCTCACCATCACCATCGGGCCGCGCAGGATCGACGCGGTGGCGGCCACGCCGGACGGAACCTACCAGGTGGCGCTGCCCGAAGCTGCAAGCGCCGGGACCTATCCGGTCCTGATCGCGGTTGACGGCGATGGTGCGCCAGCCCTGCTGTCGGCGCAGCTGGTGATCGACGCGGCACATGCAGACCATGCCGCGGGCGGGCTCCTCGATGGCCTGCCCGGTGGCGGGGCCGTCTGGATTGCCGGTGGCGCGGTGGCGCTGCTGCTGGCCGGGGGCGGGCTCCTCCTGTTCCGCAGGCGGCGGGCCGCCGCAGCGGCCGCGACGCTGGCCACGGTCCTGGTGGCCGCCGCGGCAGCCACCGCACCCGACAGCGCACAGGCCGGCCCCGGCCACGACCATGGCAGCGAAGCCGGCGCCCCCGCGATGGCATCGCGCGATCAGGCCATCAGGCTGCCCGACGGGGTGATTGCAGCTCCCAAGGCCATGCAGCGCCTGATCGGCCTGCGCACCATCGTGATCACCGACAGCGGGGACACGGGCGCAGCCATCACGCTGATCGGCCAGGTGATCGCGGACCCCAACGCATCCGGCGTGGTGCAGGCGCAGGTCGCGGGCCGCGTGTCGGGGCGTCTTCCCGCCCTCGGCCAGGCGGTCGTGCAGGGTCAGGCGCTTGCCACCGTGACCCCGGGGTTCGATGCAGCCGGTACTGCGGGCATCGTCGAAGCGCAGGGACAGGTTGCCCAGGACCTGGCGCTGGCCCGCCAGCGGGCTGCACGCCTTGCGGCCGGCGGCGCCAGCGAAGTGGATGCCGAGCTGGCGGCCGCTCGCGCCCTGGCGGCGGGCGGCGCGACCGCGGAAGCACGCGCCGGACTGGCTGCCGCGCGGCAGCGGCTGGAGCGCCTCCAGCGCCTCGACGGCGTGGTCCCCCTGCGGGACATCGAGGCGGCCCGCGCCGATGTGCTCGGCATCGAGGCCCGGATCGCCGCGCAGCAGGCCGAAGCCGACGCGCGGGTGCGGGCCCTGCAGGCCCGCCGTGCAGCCCTTGTGGGCGAGGCGGGCGCCGAAGCGCACGCCCTGTCCGCACGCCAGTCCGCGCTGCGCGCGGCGCGCTCGCCCCGCGAGACACTCCGGGCGCCGGTGTCGGGTGTGGTTTCGGCGGTGAACGTCACCCAGGGTCAGGTGGTGGCGCCGGGCGAGACCCTGTTCTCGATCATCCAGCCCGGCGCGCTTCTGGTGCAGGCGCAGGCACCGGACGCGGTGAGTGCGCGGCTGGGCAGCCGCGCTTCCGGCCGCACCGGCGACGGGCGCACCTTTGACCTGGCGCGCCTCGGTGCGGGCCTTGCCCTGATCGACGGCGCCGCGCCGGTGCGGTTCCAGATCCTGAGCGATATCGGCCTGCGGGTCGGCGAGCCGGTCAGCGTGTTTGTCCGCAGCCCCCTGCCGGTCGACGGTCTGGCGGTCCCGCGCGAGGCCGTCGTGCGCGGCCCGAACGGCCAGGCACTGGTGTTCGTCAAGGACAGCGCCGAGCGGGTCTCGCCTGTTCCCGTGACAATCCTCGATCTGGATGCGGGCCGCGTCCTGGTGACCGCCGGCCTGTCCCCCGGACAGCGGATCGTGACCACCGGGGCCGGTCTGCTGGCACAGGTGCGCTGATGTTCGACACCCTTGTCCGCGCATCGCTGCGGCACCGCGTGCTGGTGGCCTGTGCCGCTCTGATCCTGGTGGTGCTCGGCTCCCTCTCGGCCCTGCGGCTGCCGGTGGATGTCCTGCCCGACCTCAACAAGCCCACTGTCACCCTGATGACCGAGGCGGGTGGCCTGGCTCCGCCGGAAGTGGAAGCCCTGATCACCCAGCCGCTGGAGAATGCCATGAGCGGCATACCCGGCGTCGAGCGGGTGCGGTCGATGTCGGGGGTGGGGCTGTCGATCGTCCATGTCGAGTTCGGCTGGTCATCGGACCTGCTGGTGGCACGCCAGCAGGTGTCCGAGCGGCTGGCACTGGCGCGCGAGGCGATCGGCGATGTCGACCATGCCCCGCAGATGGGGCCGGTCACGTCCATCATGGGCGAGATCATGCTGGTGGCGATCCCGTTCGGCGACACCGATCCCAAGCTCGCCCGCGAGATCGCAGACTTCCAGATCCGCCCGCGCCTGCTGACCATTCCCGGCGTGGCACAGGTGATCCCGATCGGCGGGGAGGTCCGCCAGTTCCGCATCGCCCCGGACACGGTCCGCATGGCGCAGCTGGGCGTGAGCCTTGAAGCGCTCGAGCGCGCGGTAACGGGTTTCGCCACCAATGAGGGCGGCGGCTTCGTGGACCAGAACGGCCAGGAGTTCGTGGTGCGCGCCGTGGCCCGTACCACGCAGCTGGAGGCACTGGCCGGGCTGCCGGTCGCCACCCGTTCGGGTGCCGTGGTGCCGGTGTCGCGGGTGGCCACAGTGGACTTCTCGGCGCGCTTCCGGCGCGGTGATGCCGGCTATCGCGGCGAGCCCGCCGTGATCATCGGGGTCCAGAAACAGCCGGGGGCCGACACCATCGCCGTGACACGTGCCGTCGAGACGGCGCTGGCAGAGATCACCGCCACCCTGCCGCAGGGCATCCGCGCCGACCGCATCCAGATGCGCCAGGCCGACTTCATCGAGGCTTCGATCGATACATTGCGGAAGGTGATCATCGAGGCGGCCATCGTGGTGGCGGTCGTGCTGTTCGCCTTCCTCCTCAATGTGCGCACCACGGCCATCTCGCTCGCGGCCCTGCCGCTCTCGATCCTGATCACGGCGCTGGTGTTCCAGGCGATGGGTCTCACCATCAACACCATGACCCTGGGCGGTCTGGCCATCGCCGTCGGGGAGCTGGTGGATGATGCGGTCGTCGGGGTCGAGAATGTCACGCGGCGCCTGCGCGAGACTGCAGCGCGGGCCGCCCCCGAGCCGGCGCTCGGGGTGATCGCGCGCGCCACCAGCGAGGTCCGCTCGGGTATCGTCTATGCCACCTTGATCATCATCCTGGTGTTCCTGCCGCTGTTCTTCCTGAGCGGCATCGAGGGGCGGCTGTTCCAGCCACTGGGCATCGCCTATGTGGTGGCGATTCTCGCCAGCCTGGTTGTCTCGCTCACCATCACCCCGGTGCTGTGCTATTGGCTGCTGCCCCAGGCGCGGGCGACAGGGCGGGGCGACAGCTGGCTGGCATCGCGGCTCAAGGGCTGGAACGCGCAAGCCCTGCGCTGGGGGTTCGCGCGCCCCGGGCTGGTCCTGGGCACCGCAGCCGCGGCGGTCGCGGTGGCGCTGATGGGTGCAGCCCTCCTGCCCCGCGCCTTCCTGCCAGTCTTCAATGAGAGCACCCTGGTCGCCGGCGTGTCGCTCCAGCCGGGGATCAGCCTCGCCGAGAGTGCGCGAATCGGGGCGCAGGCCGAGCGCCTGATCCTGACAGTCGACGGTGTTGCCAGCGTGTCACGCCGCACGGGACGGGCCGAACAGGACGAACATGTGGAAGGGGTCCATACCAACGAGATCGACATCCGGCTTGAATCCGGACTGACAGCGCGCGAGCGCGACCGGGTGATGGCCGACATCCGCGCGGCACTGGCGCCGCTGCCAGCCAGCATCGGCATCGGCGGGCCGCTGGCGCACCGGATCGATCACATGCTGTCGGGCGTGACCTCGCCGGTGGCGGTCAAGGTGTTCGCCGAGGACCTCGATGCCGCCCGGACCGCTGCCGAGGCATTGCGCGCCCGCCTGGCCACCATCCCCGGCCTCGTCGACGTCCGGGTCGAGCGGATCGTGCGGGTGCCGCAGATCGATGTGGAAGTGGATTACCGGAGGGCCGCGACCTGGGGCGCCAGTCCTGTCGCCATCACCGAGGCGCTGACGACCCTGTCGGGTGGCAAGGTGGTGTCCAGCGTGGCGGACGGTGTGCGCCGCTACGAGGTGGTGATCCGCCTGCCGGACGATGCCCGCACCACGCAGGCGCTGGCCGACACCCTGATCGAGACACCTCAAGGCGCGGTACCGCTGTCGTCGCTGGCAACTATTCGGGAGACCGACGGTCCCAACCAGATCGCCCGCGAGAATGGCCAGCGCCGGATCGTGGTGCAGGCCAATCTCGCCCCCGGCGCGAACCTCACCACCATCACCCGGCAGATCGAGGCGGCCATCGCGGCAACCGCGATGCCCGCAGGTGGATTTGCCCGGCTGGAGGGACAGTTCCAGGCGCAGGCCGCCGCCAGCGCCACCATCGCCGGGCTCAGCCTCGTGTCATTCGCGCTGATCTTCGCCCTGCTCTACACCCGTTACCGGTCGGCGCGACTGGCGCTGATCGTGATGGCCGGCGTGCCGATGGCCCTGGTGGGATCGGTGGCGGCGCTGTGGATCGCAGGCCTGCCGCTGTCGGTTGCCACCTTGATCGGCTTCGTCACGCTGACGGGCATTGCAGCCCGCAACGGCATCCTCAAGATCAGCCACTATATCAATCTGGTGGTGCTGGAGGGCGAGACCTTTGGCGAGGCCCTGATCGTGCGCGGCACGCTCGAGCGGCTGACCCCGGTCCTGATGACCGCGCTGGCGGCGGGTCTTGCCCTGATCCCGCTGATGCTGGGGGCCGGAGAGCCCGGCAAGGAGATCCTGCAGCCGGTGGCGGTGACCATCTTCGGCGGGCTCCTGTCCGCCACGCTGCTCGACGCCCTGATCACCCCGATCCTGTTCAAGCTGTTCGGCGGGAAGCCCCTCGCCGATCTGATGATGGCCCGCGCTGCGGGCGATGTGAAGGAGGCCTTCTGATGCGTACCCGGTCCACGATCCTGACCCTGACTGCCGCTGCCGTGCTGACCCTGTCCGGCTGTGGCGAAGGCCCTTCCACGCCGTCCACCGCCGCAACAGCGACCCCGGGCGGGGCCGCGCCAGCCGTTGCCGCCGGGGCGGGCTCGCTGGCGGTCACGCCCGCCGGGGCGCTGGCACCCGGCCAGCCGGTGACCCTCACCCTGGTCCTGAAGGACGCCGTCGGCACCCCGCTGGGCCCGGATGCGATCGCCGTGAGCCATACCGAGAAGGTCCATGTCATGATCGTGGACGCAGGGCTCGAGGACTACACCCATGCCCATGCCACACCCGCGACCGAGCCAGGGACATGGTCGGTCACATTCACGCCGCGCTTCGCCCGCGCCTACACGGTCCATGCCGAGTACCTGCCGGCAGGGGCGGCCAGGCCGGCGGACGAACATGGGCATGGGCATGACCATGGTGCAGGTCACGGCCACGGCGATGGCCACAGCCAGGATCAGGGTGCGGGCCACGATCACGGCGGCGGACCGGTTGTGGTACCGGCGCCGCTTGCTGTCGGCGGTGAACCTGCCCCGCCGGTGGGGGCCGGGCAGTCGCTCACCGCAACAGCCGGAGGCCTTGCGTTCGCGGTGTCCCTGGGCGGCGCGGCCACGGCCGGTGCGCCTGTGCCGGTGACCATTGCCGTCACCGACGCCGGTACAGGCCAGCCCTTTGCAGGCCTGGAGCCGATCATGGGGGCCTATGCCCACCTCGTCGGCTTCCCCGCCGGATCAGCTGGCATGCTGCATGCCCACCCCGAAGGCACCGAGCCCGCCAGCGAGACCGACCGGGGTGGCCCGGTCCTCGCCTTCGAGCTGCACCCGGAGGCAGCCGGGCCGACGCGGCTGTTCCTGCAGGTCCGCAAGGGCGGGCAGACCATCACAGTGCCCTTCACGCTGGTGGTGGCGGACTGAGGCGGTGTGACCGGCTCCCTGCCACTGGTCTGCCTGCGTGATCTGGCCGTGGCATGAACCGCCGCCCCGGGCAGGGTCGCAGCGTATCTGTCCGCTACCGTCCGGCTGCGGCGGCCAGATCAGACTTGCCATCAGGGTATGATGCTGCCATCAAGTCCGTCTGAGAACGTTCACACATCTTCCTTTGGCGGGGCGGGCATGCGGGCATGGCGATCAATTGCGGTACTGACCCTCGCGACTGCGGCCTGTACGACGGTGGGTGACGGAGCAAGCTTGGGACAGGGCACCGGCGCGGCCGCGCCGGTCCCGCAGGCCATGGCGGACCCGCATGCCTGGCGGCTGGTCTGGGCGGATGAATTCGATGGCACCGAGATCGACCGCACCCGCTGGGGGTTCGATGTCGACTGCTGGGGTGGCGGCAATGCCGAGCGCCAGTGCTATACGGCGCGCCCGCAGAACGCCTTCGTCTCCGACGGCACCTTGAAGATCGTCGCCCGGCAGGAGACCTCCGAGGGACCCGCCCTGCCCCCTCGGCTCGACAATGCGCTGCCCCCTGCCGAACGGGGCCAGCTCAAGACCCAGCCCTTCACCTCCGCCCGCCTGACCACGCTGGGCAAGGCAAGCTGGACCTATGGCCGGATCGAGGTCCGGGCGCGGGCGCCGGAGGGCCAGGGGGCCTGGGCCGCGGTCTGGATGCTGCCGACCGAGGACTTCTATGGCGGCTGGGCCGCCTCGGGCGAGATCGACATCATGGAGGCGGTCAATATCGGGGCGGCCTGCGCCGAATGCCCGGACGGCCGCGAGAACAACATCTTCGGGACGATCCATTTCGGCGGCGCCTGGCCACGCAACCGCTATACCGGCAAGCGCACAGACCTGCCCCCGTCCGAGGATGGGTTCCACGTCTATGCGATCGAGTGGCGCGAGGGCGAGATCAAGTGGTTTGTCGATGACAAGCACTATCTGACCCTGACATCGGCGGACTGGCGGTCCGATACCATGCCGGCAGACCTGCCGCCGCAGGCACCGTTCGACCGCCCCTTCTATCTGATCATGAACCTCGCGATCGGCGGCCACCTTGCCGAGGACCGGAACGAGCGCGGCGTGTCCAGCACAGGCTTCCCCAAGACCATGGAAGTCGACTGGGTGCGGGTGTTCGAATCTGTCGAGCCCACAGGAGTGCGTTGATGTCGGGTCCGTCCGTTACCCGCCCGGAAGACCGGGTGCCCTTCTCGCACCGGCTGCTGTATGGCGCAGGCGCTTTCGTGAACAATCTGCTGGCCGGCGCCATTGGCGGCATGATGATCGTGCTGAATCTCGGCCTCGGGATGAATCCGGCCCTGGTCGGTCTGCTGGGCGCGATCCCGCGCCTGTTCGATGCCATGACCGACCCGCTGATGGGTTACATCTCCGACAATACCAGGAGCCGCTGGGGACGTCGCAGACCCTATATCTTCATCGGGGCACTCTCGGTCGGAGTGGTGTTCATCGCCTTGTGGCAGCTGCCGTCGGGCCAGAGCGAAGACTTTTATTTCTGGTACTTCCTGCTCGGCTCCTTGCTGTTCTATCTGGCCTATACCGTGTTCGCCACGCCCTGGGTGGCGCTCGGCTACGAGATGACGCCGGACTATAACGAGCGCACCCGGCTGATGGGGACGCAGAACTTCATCGGCCAGATGGCCTATTTCCTGCCGCCGTGGCTGCTGCTGGTGATGCAGGACAAGCGCTGGTTCGATACGATGGTCGAAGGGGCTGCCGGCCTGTCGATCCTGATCGGGCTGTTCGTGATGGCGGTGGGAATCCTGCCGGCGATCTTCCTGCGCGAGCGGCTCCAGAATGTGGCGATGGCCGAGATCCCGTTGCCGACGGCCAAGCCGGACTGGTCGGTCTGGACCACCATGGTGCGCCGGACAGGTGCCTTCTTCTCCAGTTTCGCGGCCGCGCTGCGCTTCAAGCCATTCCTGAAGCTCTGCATCGCGACATTCCTGGTGTTCAATGGCTTCATCCTGATCGCATCGTTCCAGACCTATGTGATCATCTTCCACGTGTTCGACGGCGATACGGTGGCGGGCGCCCGCTATGCTGGCTGGGCCGGAACCGTCGGCACGTTCTCGACATTCGCGGTGATCGCCATCGTGACCTGGCTTGCGACCCGGATCGGCAAGATCAAGGCGTTTGCGGTCTCCACCGGCATCTCGATTGTCGGCTATGGCCTGAAGTGGTTCTGCATGAACCCCGAGATGCCCTGGCTGGTCCTGGTTCCGGCGCCTCTGATGGCGTTCGGGCTGGGCGGACTGTTCACGCTGATGCCTGCGATGATTGCCGACATCGTCGACCTGGACGAGGTCAAGACCCATCTGCGGCGCGAGGGCATGTTCGGCTCGATCTACTGGTGGGTCGTGAAGCTGGGCATGGCGGCGGCACTGGCGGCCAGCGGCTATCTGCTGAATGCGACGGGCTTCGATGTCGCGCTGGGCGGGAACCAGAGCGAGACCACCATCACCCTGATGCGGATGTTCGATGTCGGCATTCCGATGGTGGCATCGGCGCTGGCGATCTGGGCGGTGGCGACCCTGGGCGTGAGCCAGGCGACCATGGAAGCGACCCGCGAGACCCTCGAGGCCCGGCGCGGCAAAGCCGATGCCAGCACGGCAACCGGAGCTGCCTGAACCGCGCCCGCCATCACCCCGTCCATCACCCCGTCCATCACCTTGCCCCTGACAGAAAACCGCGTGACCGTGTCCATGTCCAACTCATCCGCTGCCCTGCGCCAGATGCCGCCCTCCAGCCCGGGGATCGATGCCAGGATCGCCGACCTGCTGAAGCGCATGACACTGGCGGAGAAGATCGGGCAGCTGCGCCAGGTCGATGCCAGCGCCGAGCCGGTGCCGCAGCCGCTTCTGGATGACATCGCTGCCGGACGGGTCGGGGCGCTGATCAACCGGGCCGACCGCGACAGCTGCAACCGCCTGCAGCGCCATGCGGTGGAGGCCTCGCGGCTGGGGATCCCGCTGCTGTTCGGGCGCGACGTGATACACGGGTTCCGGACCATCTTCCCGATCCCGCTGGGGCTGGCGGCCAGCTGGAACCCGGCGCTGGTGGAGGCCTCGGCCAGGGTTGCTGCCGAGGAATGCCGCGGCGAAGGGGTGACCTGGACGTTCGCGCCGATGGTGGACATCTCGCGCGATCCGCGCTGGGGCCGCATCGCCGAGGGCTTTGGCGAGGACCCGTTCCTGACCACCACGCTGGGCGTTGCCATGGTCCGGGGGTTCCAGGGCGACAGCCTGGAGGGGTCCACTGCGGTGGCGGCCTGCGCCAAGCACTTCGTCGGCTATGGCGCCAGCGAGGCAGGGCGCGACTACAACACCACCAATATCGCACCGGCAGAGCTCGCCAACGTGCATCTGGTGCCGTTCAGGGGCCTGGTGGAGGCCGGCGTGGCCAGTGTGATGACGTCGTTCAGCGATCTCGACGGACTGCCGGCCACGGCCAATGGCCCCCTGCTCGATGCGTTGCTGCGCAGAGACTGGGGCTTCGACGGACTGGTGGTGAGCGACTGGAACGCGGTGGACGAACTGCGGACCCACGGGCTGTGCGAGAACCCGGCCGATGCCGCGCGCGAGGCCGCGCTGGCCGGGATCGACATGGAGATGGCCGGGGCCACCTTCGGCGACCATCTGGAGGCACTGGTGGCAAGCGGAGCCGTCAGCGTGGCACGGCTCGACGCGATGGTGGCGAATGTCCTGCGGATGAAGCTCCGGCTGGGCCTGTTCGAGCAGCCCTATGCAGGTGTGCAGGGCGCCCGCCAGCCGGGCGATGACGCGGCGCTGGCGCTGGCACGGGAGGCGGCGGTCCAGAGCTTTGTATTGCTCAAGAACCATGACGGCCTTCTTCCCCTGCAGGCCGAGGGTCTGGGGTCGGTGGCGGTGATCGGGCCGCTGGCGGATGCGCCCTACGAGCAGCTGGGCACCTGGGTGTTCGATGCCGACCCGGCCATGTCCCGCACCCCGCTGGCCGCCATCCGCGCGCTGGCCGGCGACCGGTTCGCGGTCCGCCATGCCGAGGGCCTGACCTTCTCGCGCCAGCAGGACACATCGGGGTTTGAAGCCGCCGTTCAGGCCGCCAGTGCCAGCGATGTGGCCCTGGTTTTCCTGGGCGAGGAATCGATCCTGTCCGGCGAAGCCCACAGCCGGGCGCAGATCGATCTGCCCGGCGCGCAATCCGCCCTGCTGGCCGCGCTGAAAGCCACCGGCACGCCAGTCGTCGGCGTGATCATGGCCGGGCGCCCGCTGACGCTCGAAGCGGATCTGCCGAACCTCGATGCGCTGGTCTACGCCTGGCATCCCGGCACCATGGCGGGACCCGCCCTGGCCGATGTGCTGTTCGGCCTGGCAGAGCCGGGCGGGCGGCTGCCGGTGACGTTCCCGCGCGCAGTCGGCCAGATCCCGATCTATCACAGCATCAAGAACAGCGGCCGCCCGGCCACCGATGCAGAAATGGTGCTGATCGATGACATCCCGGTCGGTGCCCGGCAGACCTCGCTGGGCATGTCGTCCTTCCACCTCGATCTTGGCAAGGAGCCGCTGTTCCCGTTCGGACACGGGCTGGGCTACACCACGATGGCGCTGGACGGGCTGACGCTGGATTCAGACAGGCTGGCTGCGGGGGGACGGATCACGGTTCGCTGCCGGGTCACCAACACGGGCCAGCGGCGCGGGGTGGACGTGGTGCAGCTCTATGTCCGGGATCTGGTGGGCAGCCTGACCCGCCCGGTGCGCGAACTCAAGGGCTTCCAGCGTGTCGAGCTCGAACCGGGCGAAACCCGGATGGTCCAGTTCGCGGTGACGCCCGACATGCTGGCCTTCCACCGGCGCGATGGCAGCTGGGGTGTCGAGCCGGGCCGTTTCCGGCTGTGGGTGGCACAGCGCGCAGTCGGCGGGCTGGAGGCGGAATTCGAGCTGACCGCCTGAGGCGGCCTGCCGCATCAGGATGCCCGCGCCGGCGGCGCGGTGCTGCTGCGGACGATCAGGGTGCTGTTGACGGTCACGGGCTGTTCGGGATCGCCTTCGTCACCATGGGCGATCAGAAGCTCGAC
This sequence comes from Alphaproteobacteria bacterium, assembly GCA_027484265.1. Classification (GTDB taxonomy): domain Bacteria; phylum Pseudomonadota; class Alphaproteobacteria; order Caulobacterales; family Aquidulcibacteraceae; genus JAIXTH01. Next base: position 21,337 of record JAIXTH010000215.1, on the reverse strand, counting down.
CGCCTGCGAGAACGTCTCGGCAATCGGCTGGTCGATGGCGGTGAGCTGCGGGTGGGTGAACCGCGCCACCGGCGAATTGTCGAAGCTGATCAGCGACAGATCCTCCGGCACCCGCAAGCCGTGCCGCAGCGCCGTGTCGAGCGCAGCCAGCGCCATCTGGTCATTGCTGGCGATGATCGCCGTGGGCGGATCCGGCAGGGCCAGCAGGCTCAGCGTGGCGGCCACACCCCCGGCAAAGGTGAAGTCTCCCCCGGCGCACAGCTCCCGGGCGTCCTGCCCCGCAGCGGCCATCGCACCCAGCCAGCCATCCACCCGCCGCTGCGACAGACTGAACTCGGCCGGGCCGGCGATGAAGCCAATGCGCCGGTGCCCGAGGGCCAGAAGATGCTCGGTGGCAACCCGGGCCGAGGCATCGTCCCCCATGGTGATGGCAATCCCCGGACCTGGCAGCACCGAACCGATGCGCGCAAACGCGATCTCGTTCCTGGCGAGCAGGTTGATGATCTGCGGGTTCTCCGAGTGCGGCGGGGTCAGGATCACGCCGTCGGGCTGGAGCGCCGCGATCGCGGCGCCAAGTTCCCGCTCGACATGGTCGCTGTGGGTGTCGATCAGCTCGAAGATCATCCGGTAGCCGTGCTCGGCACACTTCAGCATACCGCCCAGCAGCATCTGATCGACCCAGTCCGACCCCTCGCGGGCCCGCCAGCCGGCAATGGTGCGGTCACGGTCGTTGATCGTGAGGATCAAATAGGAGCGCGAGCCACTCATGCGCTGGGCCGCGATCGAGGGCACATAGCCCAGCTTGTCGATCGACGCCTGCACCCGCTCCTTCATGGCGCGCCGCACGTTCGGTTCGTCGTGGATCACACGGCTGACGGTCTGCAGGGAGACCCTGGCGTCGGCTGCAACGTGCTTGATCGTAACGGCTTGGCGGCGTCTCGCCATGATCTCAGGACTCCCATTGACGCCATCTGTGCGGTCGAGGCCTTGCCCCGGGCAAGCGTTACACCGGCAAGTTCCGGTCCGGTCAATCACAAACCTGCCGACAGTATCACATCCTGGCGGATTGCGTGGCAACGTCCAGTCCAGGACGGGGTCTGGCGCCACCTTTACACCGTCCCCTCACCGGAGACAGCTTCGGCGCGGCAACGACAGCGGCGGAACCCGACCTTGTGTCGCGGGCCCGCCCCTGCACCTGTGCCGCGCGCGGCGGGCGGTCAGTACTCGTACCGCACCATCACCGTGAAGCGCCTGTCATTGCGGAACGCAGAGCGGGTCGAGCGGGTGCCCGCAAAGTCGATCACCTGGGTTGTCTGCGTGACTTCATCCAGCAGGTTCACGCCCTGGATGCCCACCTTGAACTGGTCATTGATGGTATAGAAGATCGACCCGTCCAGCTGGCCGGTGCTCTCGCCGTAGATGGGCGAGAACGGGAAGATCACGTCACGCGGCGTCTGCAGGAACTCGGACCGCCAGTTGTAGGCAAGGCGCGCGGCAAGCGGTCCGTGCTCGTAGAAGAGAACCGCATTGACCGTGTGCTCGGAGACGCCCGCCAGCGGAAGTCCGCCGGCAAACGGGCTCTGCTCGGCCCCCAGGGTCGCGTTTCCGAAGCTGCCTGCATCGACATAGGTGTAGGTGAACTGGGCACCCAGCCCGCTCAGGAGGCCCGGCAGGAAGTCGTAGGTCTGCTGGTACGACAGCTCGAAGCCCTTCAGCGTCCCGCCATCGCTGTTCACCGGCCCATTGACCAGGACATCGGTCGTGACCCCGCGCGGGCTGGTGAAGCTGCGGACATTGGCGCCGCCATTCACGATGCCTTCGATCTCCTTCACGAAGCCCGAGAGCACGATCGAGCCGACCCGCGCAAAGTACCATTCGAACGAGAAGTCATAGCTCCAGGCTTCGACCGGCCGCAGCAGACGGTTGCCCGTTCCGATGGCGAACAGCGGTCCGGTGGCGAGGGTGCCGCCTGCACGCAGGTTGCCGGTGTTGTCGAAAATGCCGCCGCCGGTGGCGAAGGCCGACAGGTCGGGCCGCGAGATCCCCTTCGAGATCGCACCGCGCACCAGCATGCCGTTGCCGAAGTCGACCCTGACATTGAGGCTGGGCAGCCAGTTGTCCCATTCGATATCGGCGCTGTCGTCAATCAGCTCGCCGGTGAAGACCCGGGCGAACTCCGCCAGCCGGGTCGCCGACAGGCCGCAATAGCCAGGTGCCACCTGTCCGGGCTGGACACGGGCGCAGGCCCCCTGCAGTTCGGCCACGGAGACAACGTTGTCGCCATTGCCGTTCGGCGGTGCGTCGAAGAACTGGCCGGTGGGGAAGGCGATCGAGCCAGCGCTCTCAACCGTGGTCTTGACATAGCGCAGGCCGAGATTGCCGCTCAGCGTGATGTCGCTGCCAAAGTCGTGGCCGAAATCGACCTGCATGTAGAGGGCGCTGGTTTTCTCGCCGACATCGGAGATCTCGCCCTGGGTCCAGGGGCCGCCCGGCAGCGCATTGGTTCTTGCCGAGATCGGGAACCAGGCATTGGGGGTCAGGGTGGAGGCGGTGATCGCATTGGCCTGCGTGCGGATCGCGCCGCTGAGATAGTCGGCCACCATGTTGTCGCTTCCGAAGAAGAACGCCGAGCCGTCGCCCAGTGGCACCGGCGCATTGCCGCGCTGGAAGCTGTCGCCGAACGGATTGCGCACCTGCGCCGAGCCCGGGAAGTCACGCACATAGGCGCCGCCACAGCCAAAAGCCTGGAAGTCGCCGCAGTTCCAGTTGCCGCCGCGTCCGGTCCAGGGCGCGCCCAGATTGCCCCAGTTCGAGAAGTTGGCGCTGCGGGTGACCCGGTTGCGGTCGCCCCAGCGGGCGCCAAAGCGGATCTTCCGGATGAAACCGGTGTCGCTGAGGGCATATTCGCCATCCAGACGGGCACTGGTCAGGCTGCCTTCATTCTTGACCTGATTGTCGATCAGGAACCAGTAGAAGGTCCGCGACGGGTCGTTGAAATAGGCGGACGGCGAGTTGGCCGAGCCGGGCTGCAGGAAGCGGACCAGCGGCGTGTCGCCCGAATTGTCGATGAACACATCGGTGTAGGTCTGCATCGCCGAGATGAAGCCATCTTCCGTGCGATCGGACTCGATGCGCTGCAGCTCGAAATTGAAGCTCAGCCGGTCGGTGGGGTCGTACTTGACCTGGAACGAGATATCCTCGGTCCGCGCCGTGTCCTCGCGCTGGAAGCGCAGCAGCTCGGTTGGAATGCCGCGCCCGCCGGTGAAGGGCTGCAGCTGGGTGAGGGTACCGGACACGAACTGGCGGCCGGCGAACACAGGGGTGGTGCCGGGGGCGATGACCGGGAACAGGCCGTCATCGTTCACCAGCGCCAGGACCGCGAATTCGTTGAGGGTCGCCGCAGTCTCGGCGCTGAGATACTCGAGGGTGACCAGGAACTTCCGGTCCGTGCTTTCCCACTGTCCGACCACGGACAGTGCGTCACGGTCGCGGCTGAGGTCGGTGGTGCGCACACCGGCGCCCTTCGGCACGAACACCGCGTTGGCAGGCGGGAAGGTGGTGCTGCTGAACTGGTTGCCGCCGCTGAAGCCGCCCGACCCCACCGGACGGACCCGCAGACAGGCCGCATCCAGCGACGGAGCCCGGTAGCAGGGGTCGGTGACCTGGGAGGCATCGGTGCGGGTGATCAGCTCGGACTGGGCATAGGCCACCTGGATGCCGAACGTGCCGGCCGATGTCTCGAACGTGTTGGACGCCAGCAGCGAGAAGCCCGGCGACCATTGCTGGGCCATGTCGCCATAATTGCCTTCCAGCGTCCCGGCCAGCTGCGGGCCCAGCCGGTCCAGTGGCTTGCGGGTGACGAGGTTGACCGTGCCCGAGATCCCGCCGTCGATCATGTCGGCGGTGCTGTTCTTGAACACCTCCACCCGGCCCAGCAGCTCGGGAGACACATCGTTGAACGACAGCTCGCGGCCGCCATTGGCCGAGAAGATATCGCGCCCGTTCAGCTCTGAGCGCACGAACGGCAGGCCGCGGATGATCACGCCGGACCCCTCCACCGAGAACCGGTCGGGGTCGTTGCGCTGTTCGAAGCGCGAGATGTTGACGCCGGGCACACGCTGCAGCGCTTCTGCCACCGAGCGGTCCGGCAGCGCGCCGATGTCCTCGGCGGTGATCACATCGATGAAGGTATCGGCATCGCGCTTGATGCCCTGGGCGTTCTGGAGCGAGCGGCGGAAGCCGGTGACCACCACCACCTCCTCGACCGGCGCCTCCTCGGGCGTGGCTGCGGCGGGCTCGGTCCCGGCGGGCTGGGCAGCGGCCTGCTGCGCCAGGGCGGGCTGGGCCCACGCTGCGCCCAGCGCCAGCCCGGAAACGGTCGCCAGAGCCAGCCAGCGCGACGGGCGCACGGCCCCGATAACGGTCCTTGAAGCCACGTTGTCCTCCCAAACGTACTGTGCGTGGCAGGTATCAGTCCCGCCTTGATCCAAGGCTTAACGTCAAATGTGATCGTTCACAAGACGGAAAAAGAACGTTCACACAGCGGTTGTTTGTGGTATCGACAGCGCGGTTTCGGATGCGCGGGGACGGTATGCCGATCGAACACATCATCATCGTGGGCGGGGGAACAGCGGGATGGATGGCAGCGGCGGCGCTGTCGCGGATCCGTGCCGGCCGGCCCGTTGCCATCACGGTTGTCGAATCCGAGCAGATCGGCACCGTGGGTGTTGGCGAGGCCACCATCCCGCCCTTCCTCGACTTCAACCGCCTGCTGGAGATCGACGAGCGCGAACTGCTGTCGGCCGTGCAGGGCAGCTTCAAGCTGGGCATCCAGTTCGTGAACTGGGGCAAGCTGGGCGACAGCTATATCCACCCCTTCGGCAATTACGGCTATCAGATGGAAGGGGTGTCGTTCCATCACGTCTGGCACCGGTACAGGCAGGCTGGCGACAGGCGGCCCATCCAGGTCTTCAACATGGAGACCATGGCCGCCCATTTTGGCCGGTTCGCCCGCACCGACGACTACAAGCGCGACGACCTGCCGCCGATCAACTATGCCTATCACCTCGATGCAGGGCGGTATGCCCGCTTCCTGCGCTCCTATGCCGAGCAGCGCGGGGTGGTGCGCCGGGAGGGCAAGGTGCTGGATGTGGCGCTCGATCCGGGCAACGGCTTCGTGCGCTCGGTCACCATGGACAATGGCGATGTCCTGCACGGCGACCTCTTCATCGACTGCTCGGGCTTCCGCGGGCTGCTGATCGAGCAGGCCCTGAAGACCGGCTACGAGGACTGGAGCCACTATCTGCCCTGTGACCGGGCGGTGGCGCTGCCGTGCGTGCGCGAGGACGGCTCCGGCCCCCTGCCCTACACACGGGCCACCGCGCACAGCGCCGGCTGGCAGTGGCAGGTGCCCCTGCAGCACCGCAACGGCAACGGCCATGTCTATTGCAGCAGCTTCATGAGCGATGACGAGGCGCTGGATATTCTGGTGCGGAACATGGCGGGCAAGCCGGGCGCAGACCCCAACTTCCTGCGGTTCGTGACCGGGCGGCGCAAGAAGTTCTGGAACCGGAACGTGGTGGCCCTCGGCCTGGCAGCCGGCTTCATGGAGCCGCTGGAATCCACCTCGATCCACCTGATCAATACCGGAATCAACAAGCTGATCGCGCTTCTGTCGCTGGACGGTATCAGCCAGGCGCAGGAGGATGCCTTCAACCGCCTGACCGGCAAGGAATATGCGCGCATCCGCGACTTCCTGATCCTGCACTACAACGCCACCTCCCGCGACGACAGTCCGTTCTGGAACCACTGCCGCACCATGAGCGTGCCCGACAGCCTGACCGAGAAGACCACCCTGTTCCGGCAGAACGGCCAGATCTTCCGGGAGGATGACGAGCTGTTCACCGAGACCAGCTGGGCGGCTGTCATGATGGGACAGGGGATCACCATGGGCGGCCACAATGCCATGGCCGACAGCCTGAAGGAGCCATCCACCCGGCAGGAGCTCGATGCCATCGAGCAGTCGATCCGCTTTGTCGTCCAGCACATGCCGGCCCATGGCGACTATCTGCGCCAATACTGCCCTGCACAGGCGATCTGAACCTCGCTGGCCGTGCCGGCTGGAGATCCCGTTGGCGGGCCGGCGGAGCATCCTGACCCGGAAAACACGTGGGTGCCGCTTCCCGTGACACCTTGGGAATGGCCCGGGGGTCTGCGTGGATGGAACCGTTGGTGCGCGCAGGGCTGCCCGGGGCTGGAGCAGTTGCGCGAAAATCTCTATCTTCTACCGATACTTGGTTTTGCCGGAGCCATCTTGGTGGACTTCCACCAACGACACCGGCCGGGGCGGCGGCCTAGTATGGTCTCATGAAGCCAAGCCATACAAAATCAACGGTCCACACCGCTCACCGGTCCCGGTTCATCGCCGAGACGGCCCTTGCGGAGCTGAACCAGCGACTCCGTCTTGAACAGCCGGAGCTGATTGCACTGCGCGCCTATGCCTTGATCGAGCTGATCCAGGCAACGACGCCGCAGGAGTTGCTGACCCATGTTGCCGCGATCTCCGCGGCCCGATCGGACGAAACCCAGACCTGATCCGGTCAGGGGGCCTCGGGCTGGCTGCGGAAACACAGGCGCGGGCGGGCTGCCCGAACGTGTGCGCCCAGGCGCTGATGCGGCGGGGGCTCGCACAGCACCCCCAACCAAGCCGGGGTCTATGGGTGCCGGCAGCAGACGGTTCGGCAGTCAGCAGCAGGGCCAGACGGTCCTGTCAGCCCGCACCGGTTATCCGGCGGTCTTCAACCCGAACTTCATCCCGACCTCCGGCCCGATCGTCAGCCCGACCTTTGGCCCGACCTTTGGCCCGATGACGGGCAACCGGAGCGCCCGCGCCGCCAGGCCCCGCGCTTGCAGGCCCCGGGCTTCCAGGCTTGCAGACTCAGACCAAACGGTGCGGAAAGTCGTGCGCCCGTTCCATGAAGGTGCTCCCTGCCTGGCGCCCATGCCAGGCTTCGGGGCCAGACTTCGGGGCTAGACCTCTGAGCCAGTCTCCGGCCCGGACCTGGGTCAGAATCGGGGTCAAACTCGGGGCCAGACCTCATGGCCGGACCCTCGGGCCAGTCTCCTGCCAGACCCCTGGGTCCAGACCCCTGGTTCAGCCCGCCCGTCCAGACCGCTGGTTCACCCCCTTGGGCCGGTCGCGGGTCCTGACTTGGGGTCAGACTCGGGGTTGGACTCGGGGTTGGACTCGGGGCCAGGGTCGAGGTTCGGCGCCCGGTCTGGCGTGCAGCTTGGGCCGTGCACCGCGCCGTGGCAAAGAGGACCTGCCACCGGGACCCTGCTTCCCGGACCTTGCCGCCGCTGGCTGCGAGACGAAGCGCCGCTGCACGCACGACAGGGCCGGCAGGCGCACACGGCCTGCCGGCTCCCGGTCCCGCCGATCCACTGGTGGCCAGCCGCCGCGGGGCTTGCCCCGCGGCAGCAGGATCAGGCCGCGTTGCTCGCGATGGAGCCGGCTGTCGCTGCCAGCTTCATCCAGCGGTCACCGAGGACCTCGCGCGCACCGCCGTCGTGGATCGCATAGTAGGCGTCCATCATGTTGGCCATCACCATCACGTCGGCCGACGCGAGACCGGCGGTCGCCGGGGGCGCCTCGAACAGCACTGGGCGGTCGATCTCGCAGACCATCCGCACATGCGCCAGCGCCTTGGCACCGGTTTCGATCCGGACAGCGATCGCCATCCCCATGCCGTCCTCATAGGGCATCGGCAGGCCGATCGGCTCGTAGGTCCAGCCGGCGGCCTCCACCAGCGGCAGGAACGGCAGGTCCATCAGCGTGGTGTAGTGCGTGAGGCCGCGCGTGCACGCGAACTCGAACAGACCGCACGCCAGAAAGGCCTGGGCCTGGCTGCGCGCCTCGCCCTTCTTCTTGCGCTGGCCCGGCGCGATCATCCACCGGGTCATGTCCCAGATCCTGGGCGACGCCGGGGGCTCGCCGATCACGAACTGGCTCAGCTTCTGGAGCAGATACGGCGACGAGGTCGGCATCAGCCGGAACGTCGCCAGCAGCTCGCCTTCCGGCGACAGGTTCATCAGATAGACAGCTTCGTCCGTGTCATACTCGTCGATCTCGCGACCGTCCTCGGACTTCAGCCCGCTCCAGCCGCGCTGGACCACATACATGTCATGGCGCATGCGGTGCATCTGATCGAGCTGGTCACGGTAAAGGGGGGCATTCGCAGCAGTAACAGCGTGGATCATGTGAGACCTCCTGGTTCATCAGGAAGTCTAGTGCATCAGAGGCTGTCTGCCCTTGGTGGAAATCCACCAGCCTGAATTCACACCTCCAGTATCCCATGCGTCATTGCGCCAACCACAGCCTGGGCGCGGGTGCGGACACCCAGGCGCTCCTTGGCGCGCTCGATATGCCGGTTCACGGTTGCCTCGCTCAGTCCGAGGATCTTGCCGATTTCCCAGTCGGTCTTGCCGGCCGCGACCCACTTCAGACACTCGATCTGGCGGGGCGTGATCGACGGGTGCTGGCTGGCCAGTTCCACCAGGCGCAGCCGCTCGACTGCGATATGAAAATAGATCGCCAGCAGATGCAGGTAGGACCGGCCCTCCTGGTCCAGCGACATGTGCCGGCCCCGGAACGTCACCACCGCCAGGGAGCCGTCGCCCCCGTGCACCGGCACAACAAAGCCCGAGCGGTCATCATGTTCGCGGGCGGCGCCAAACACCACCCGGGCATCGGGATCGTCACCGGCCTCTTCCTCGGCCTCGTCCCACGAGAACGGTGTCAGGCTGGCCACTGCGCGGCGGGCTGCCGGGTCGCGCTCGGCAAAGCGCTCGTCCCGGTAACGGCTGACCCAGTCCTGGTCGATGCGTCCGACCACACGGCCCAAGCTCAGCGGGCGCCCGACGTGGCCGATGCGGGCGGAGGCGGCACGATCCACACCCAGCAGTTCGCACTCGGCCATGAACAGCGCATCGAGGTCCGACAGGGAGGGCGCACGCCGGGTTGCGCTGATGAACTCGGCAGCACGGGAGAGGATCGCAGCAGTCACGCCAGGTTACTCCGCATGGTTCCCCTCCCCGCGATCCCCGGGTGCACGGCGGCCAGTGTTGGCCCGTGCCTCAGAGAATGCTGTATCGAGAAGCAGATCAAGATCTTTTGCCATGACGCAGCAACGAGTTGGAGCCAAGGGAAAATACTGCGTGTTTCCGCTGGCAGGGCGAAGGTTAACGTCTGCAGACGCCTGTCGTAAGGTCAAGAGCCTGCAAAACATCGGGTGCATGGCACACTTCACGCATTAATGGTAGCCTTTGCCTACCCCTCAGAAGCACCTCGACAGAGGCTCGGTCCGGCCGCACAGATTTTGGCCGCCTCCCGTCATCTCCAGGTAGTTTGCAGTTCAGCGCTCCGATGAGATCTGTACAGTTCCCCAACATCCGCCTGGCGGTTGCGATCCGGTGGGCCGGGGTGTCGGCAAGATTGCGACCAATCCCTTAACCACCGCGGACCATAGCTGTGCCATGTCCACCGAAACGCGCGCTCCGCGCCTCGCCGTCCTGATCGATGCCGACAATGCGTCGTCGCGCATTGCCACCCGCCTGTTCGAGGAGATCGCGCGGATTGGCGAAGCCAGCGTCCGCCGGATCTATGGCGACTTTTCCGGGACACGGCTGCGGGCCTGGGCTGATGTGCTGTCGACCCATGCAATCCGGGCACAGCAGAACTTTGCCTATACCACCGGCAAGAATGCCTCCGACATCGCGCTGGTGATCGATGCCATGGACCTGCTGCACACGGGGCGATTCGACGGTTTCTGTCTGGTGTCGTCGGACAGCGACTTCACGGGGCTCGCGGCACGGATCCGCGAGCAGGGCATCGATGTCTATGGCTTCGGCGAGCAGAAGACCCCGGAGAGTTTCCGCCAGGCCTGCCGCCGCTTCATCTATACCGAGAACCTGCTGCCCGAGGCGCCTGCGCCCGACGAGCCCGAGCGCGCCGACCAGCGGCCGGCGACCACACGGCTGGCTCCCAGTGCGGCCGTGCCCCTGATCCGCAAGGCGATCGCCCAGCTGGATGATGATGGCGGCTGGGTGGCGCTGGGCCCGGTGGGTCAGCGCCTGGCCGAGCTCGCCTCCGACTTCGATCCGCGCACCTATGGCCATGCCAAGCTCAGCGATCTGGTGGCCAGGGCCGGAGCCTTCGAATCACGGCGCACCGCCAGCGGGCTGCTGCAGGTGCGGGTGAAGCCCGTCACCCGGACCGAGGCCGAATCCGAGGCCAAACCGGCACCCCGGTCCGGGGCCAGGTCTGGCGCCAGGTCTGGGGCGAGGCCCGCAAAACCGTCAGGCTGACTGGCCCTCCCGGGCACACCGTGCCCGGACCCGTCACGGCACTGCCAGCATGAACAGGAACACCGCGAACAGCACCAGGTGCAGCGCCCCCTGCATCACGGTGGTGCGCCCGGTGGACAGCGACAGGGTCGCCACCAGCAGGGTCAGCAGCAGCAGCACCGTATTGGTCTGGCTGACCCCCAGCACCAGCTGCCAGTCGAAGACCAGCGCCAGGGCTGCCACCACCGGGATCGTCAGGCCGATGGTGGCGAGTGCCGATCCCATGGCCAGGTTCAGGCTGGTCTGCAGCCGGTTGGCCCGCGCTGCCCGCACCGCCGCCAGCCCTTCGGGCAGCAGCACGAGGCCTGCAATGGCAACCCCCACCACGGCCTTGGTCAGCCCGGCGCCGGTGACGATGCCCTCGAGGGTGGGCGCCAGTGTCTTGGCCAGCCACACCACGGCGCACAGTGACACCAGCAGCAGGCCGCCGCTGACCAGCGTCATCCGGTCCGACGGCAGCGGGGCGCGGGTGGCCTCGCCGGTCGGCTCCGGCTCGTCCTCCGGCAGGAAATAGTCGCGGTGACGGATGGTCTGAACCAGCACGAAGGTGGCGTAGAGCACGAACGACACCACCCCGACGAACGCCAGCTGCGCCGGCGCAAACAAGGGGCCGGGGAGACTGGTGACGTGATTGGGCAGGATCAGCACCACCACCGACAGCGCCGCCAGCGTGGCAAGCGCTGCCGACACGCCAGTCTGTACATAGGTCTGCTCGCCATGGCGCAGCCCGCCCACCAGCAGGCACATGCCCACCACGCCATTGAGAATGATCATGATGGCGGCCATCACCGTGTCGCGCACCAGCGTCTCGGCACCAGGCCCGCCCGCCAGCTTGATCGAGACGATCAGGCCCACTTCGATCACCGTCACCGCCACCGCGAACAGGAAGGTGCCGAACGGCTCGCCCACCCGGTGCGCCACCACTTCGGCATGGTGCACCGCCGCCAGCACCACGCCGATCAGCACCAGAGCCAGCAGGCTTGCCACCAGCCAGCCGCCGTCCGCCACCGCACTGCCGACGCACGCCAGAACACCCGCGGCCGGGGCGGCAAGGGTCCAGGGCGGAAGACGCGATGCGGATGTGGCCATGCTGTTCAGGTAGGGCGGGGACGAGGCTCTTCCAACCCGATCCGTGCCCGGATCGTCCGCCAGGACCGGTGATGTTGCGACCGGAGCACGAACGGATCACGATACCGTCAGGCGTCCGCCGCCGCGCTTGACCGGGGCATGGGCTGACACTAGCTCCCCGTCGTCTTCCGGGCCCCTCTGGCCGCAAGCGCTGAGCGCCTGCGGTGATGTCGGTGGACAACAGTCCCCGTTTCGACACGCCCGGAGCTAACCCCCATGCTCGACGCAATCCTCTTTGCCGAGTTTCTCGGCAAGGCGGCCTGGATCTGGTACGCCTTCATCCTTGCCGTCATCGCCCTGCTTGCCTTCGACCTTGGTGTCGTGAACCGTCAGGATCACGAGATCGGCGTCGCCGAGTCGCTCAAGATGAGCGCCTTCTACATCGGGATCGGCCTCGCCTTCTCCGGTGTGATCTGGCTGCTCTACAACAACGCATCCCCCACCGGGTCGATCGATCCGCAGCTGCTGGAAGTGACCGGCGCCGAGCGGGCCTGGACCGCGTGGCAGCTGTATCTGACCGGCTTTGCCGTCGAGAAGACCCTGGCGATGGACAATGTCTTCGTCATATCTATGGTGTTCACCTACCTCGCCATCCCGCGCAAGTATCAGCACAGGGTGCTGTTCTGGGGCATCATCGGCGTGATCGTGCTGCGCGCGATCATGATCGGCCTGGGTGCCGCGCTGGTCAGCCAGTTCAGCTGGATCCTGTATGTCTTCGCGGTGTTCCTGATCGGCACCGGGATCATGATGTTCCTGAAGGGCGACAAGGAGCCCGACATGGCGGACAACAAGATCCTGCTGTGGCTCAAGAAGCGGATGAACGTCACGCCCGAGCTGCATGGCAACAAGTTCCGCGTCCAGCTGCCCGACCCCAACACCGGCAAGCTGCGCTGGTTCGCCACGCCGCTGCTGCTGGCGCTGATGTTCGTGGAGATCGTGGACCTCGTGTTCGCCATCGACAGCGTGCCGGCGATCTTCGCCATCACCTCGGACGCCTATATCGTCTACACCTCGAACATCTTCGCGATCCTGGGCCTGCGGGCGCTGTTCTTCGCGCTGGCGGCGATGGTGCACCGGTTCAAGTACCTCAAGTACGCGCTGGCCATGACGCTGGTGTTCATCGGTTCGAAGATCTTCATGGGCGACCTGTTCCCGGGCGGCAAATTCCCGGCGGAATGGTCGCTGTCGATCACCATCGGCCTGATCGCAGGCGGGGTGCTGTTCTCGCTGTGGAAGACCCGCAAGGGCGCCGAGGGCACCACCTGACCCTGATCACCGGGCCTGCCGGCCCGAGGTCCCGGCACCAATTCAGGGGGCGAGGCGGTCGGATGACCGCCTCGCCTCTGCTTTGAAGGATCAGCTTCCGGAATCCGGAGCGCGCTTGCGGCCCGTCACCATCGCCTGCGCCAGGTTCTCCTGGTGGGCCATCGACGCCAGCGTCACTCCGGCCACATGCAGGATCACCAGCAGCAGCACCAGATTGGCGAAGGCCTCGTGAACCCCTTCCCACGGGCTCTCGTCCCGCTCGCCGCTGTCGCCAGCCTCAGCGGCCTCTCCGGCCTCATAGGCTTCGCCCGCCTCGCCAGCGCCCATGACGGAAGCCAGCAGCGCAGGCGGGGCGACCCGGTTCTCCATGGCAAGGCCCGTGACAGCCGAACCTGACAGCGCCACCATCAGGGCCACCACCATCCAGCCGCCGGCGGGCGAGTGTCCGACATGGCGCCTGGCCCGCCCGCGCACCAGATCGGCCAGATAGCCGACTGCCTTGCCAGGGGCCGTGAGAAAACTCTCGAACCGGGCCTCCGGCGGGCCTGCAATCCCCCAGAACAGCCGCACCACGATCCAGCCGACGATCACGTAACCGGCGAACTGGTGGAGGGATTCGGGCTCGCCGCGGGTGATCAGGGCGGTGGCCACGGCTGCCAGCAGCACCCAGTGGCCGACCCGCACCACCAGGTCCCAGACCTTCACGGTCGCGGCAGGCGGTGGTGCGGTTGCGGTAGCGGCATCAGTCATCCGCGTAGCCTCCACGCCGGTCATCATCCCGGCCTTCCTGTTCGTGCTTGATCACGGCGCCGGTGCGGGCATCGAAATAGGTTTCGAACCGGCGCCCGGCGGCATCGCGGTGCTCGACTTCGATCCGGCCGTCATCGCGCTCGATCTTGATCGGGTCGGTGATACCGGCTGCCGCCAGCTGGGCGCTGGTCGGCAGCGCTGTGGTCGCGGCTGCGGGGAGGGCCGGGACTGGCGCCAGCGACGGCACCGGCTGGAGAGCGGGTGCGGCTCCGTTCGGGGCTGGCGCCAGCGGGACCGGGGTTGGCTGCACTGGCGCGGCGGCGCCAAGCGGGACCTGGACGGGCAGAACGGCGGGCGCTGCGGCCGTCGCAGGCGTGAACGCACCGGCGGCAGCGGCAAAGCCGACGGCGGCAACACCGGCGACGAGTGTGCCAGCCAGGATGCGGAGAGTGGACGTGTTGGGCATGTGCGTGGTTCCTTTGCTGCTTCAGCCCTGCCATCCTGACGCGGTTGCCCTGACGCCCCGCCGCTGCGCTGCGTCAGCGGATTGTCAGCCAGACCCGGCCAGAGACACCAACCGCATGCCCCGCACGATCCGCCCCCTCGTCCTCGCCAGCCTGCTGCTGCTGGCAGCCTGTGACGCGGCGCAGCCCACGGCGCCGTCTGCGCCCCTGGCGCCCGCAACGCCCGTGCTGGCAGCACCGGCTGCCATTGCGCCGGGGCCGCTGGCTGCCAGCGCGCCAGGCCGCCTGCCCTATGCCCGGATCGAGGCCATCGTGCAGGCCGCTGCCCCCGGTGAGATCGTCGAGGTCGAACTGGAGCAGGTCGATGATGATGACGGCTATGGCCCTGCGACCGCGATCTATGAAATCAAGGTGCTGGCAGCCTCAGGCCGGGTGCTGGAACTCGAGATCGATGCCACCACCGGCCAGATCCTCAAGCAGGAGGTCGAGTGATGCGGGTGCTGCTGGTGGAAGATGACCCCACGATCGCGGCGCGCCTGGCCGACCAGCTGGCGGCCGCCGGCTTCCATGTCGATCGCGCCAGCGATGGCGAGCGGGCCTGGCAGCTGGGGGGCGAGGAGACGTTCGACGCGGTGATCCTGGACCTTGGCCTGCCGCGCCTGGATGGCCTGTCGGTGCTGCGCCGCTGGCGGGCCGAAGGCAATGCCGTGCCGGTGCTGGTGCTGTCGGCGCGCGGCTCCTGGGCCGAGAAGGTGGAGGGGATCGAGGCCGGGGCCGACGACTATCTCGCCAAGCCGTTCGAGCCCGCCGAGCTGATCGCGCGGCTGCGCGGCCTGATCCGCCGCGCCAGCGGACGGACCGGCAATGTGGTGCGCGCCGGGCCGCTGAGCCTCGACCTGTTCCGGGCCACGGCGACGCTGGAGGGGGTGCCGCTGCGCCTCACGCCGCTGGAATACCGGCTGCTGGACATGCTGGCACACGCCGACGGGCGTCCGGTGCCAGCCGGCGAGATCGCCGAGCGCCTGCATGGCACCGACAGCCTCGATGCCAATGCCGTGGAGGCGCTGGTCGCCCGGCTGCGCCGCAAGCTGGGGGACGGGGTGATCGAGACCCGGCGCGGCTTTGGCTATCGCTTGGCCGGTCCGGCATGAGGCCGCTGCTGTTCGCCAGCCTGCGGCTGCGGCTGCTGGCTTTCGCGGCCCTGGCCAGCGGCCTTGCCCTGGCTTTGTCGTGGGTCGGGCTGTCCCTGCTATTCGAGCGCCATGCCGAGCGGCAGGTGGGGGCCGATCTCGAGCGCACCGGCCAGATGCTGGCGGCAGCGGTCCGCACCGACGGCACCGGTCGCCCGGTGCTGTCAGCCACGCCGGTGGACCCGCGCTTCACCCGTCCGGCCAGCGGCCTGTACTGGCGGGTATCGACCGGTGCCGGTGAAGTCCGCTCGCGCTCGCTGTGGGACGGGCGCTGGAGCCCCTGGCCGGACGCGGGTCCGGCGGCAGCCAGTGCAAGCTGGCAGTTCGACACCACCGCGGGGCCGTTCGAGCCGCGCATCATCCGCACCGCCCGCCTGATCCGCCCCCAGGCCAGCGGTCCGCCGGTCCTGGTGGAAGTGGCGATCACCCATGCCGCTGTCAGCGAGGCGCGGGCGGGATTTGCCTCCGAGCTGGCACCGTTCCTTGCTCTGCTGTGGGCCGCGCTGATGGGGGCGGCACTGGTGCAGGTGACCATGGGCCTGCGGCCACTGGCGCGGGTACGGGCAGAACTGTCGGCCCTGCAGGCAGACCCCGCTGCCCGCTTCGATGCGGCGGCGCACCCGCGCGAGATCGCCCCCCTCGCCGGTGCGATCAACGACCTCGCCGATGCCCGCGCCCGCGACATGGAAGCGGCCCGCCACCGCGCCCGCGACCTCGCCCATGCGCTCAAGCCCCCCATTGCAGCCCTCAAGCTGCAGGCAGCAGACCTGCCTGATCCCGCTGGCGGCGAGATCGCGCAGACCGTCCAGGTGCTGAACACCGCTGTCCAGGCCGAACTGGCCAGGGCAGGCGCCGCCGGGGCCGAGCGGGGCACCTGCCAGCTCAAGCCGGTGATCGACCGGCTGCTCATGGTGCTGGCGCGGACCGGCAGCCCGGACACCGGTGTGCAGGTGCATCTGTCACTGCCCGACAGCCTGACGATCCCGCTGGCCGAGCCGGTGGCATTCGAGACCTTTGGCGCCCTGCTCGACAATGCGCTGCGCCACGCCCGCAGCCGGGTTGAGGTCTCCGGCGCGGTGGCAGCTGACGGCAGCCTCCAGCTGTGCATTGCCGATGACGGGCCGGGCCTCGCTCCGTCGCTGCGCGATGCGGCGCTCACCCGCGGGGTGCGACTTGATGAAGCGCGCGGCACGCAAGGGCTGGGCCTGGCGATCGCGCGGGCGTATGTCGAGGGCTCGGGCGGTCAGCTGATGCTGGACGATGCCGAGGCCGGTGGCCTTGCCGTGCAGATGGTGTGGCCGGGCAGCACCGCTGCCGCAGGAGCCTGAGCCATGCCCTTTCGCCCCATCTCCCATGCCGAGCGCCATCTGGTGGAACGGATCGGCTGGCTGCGGGCCGCCGTGCTGGGCGCCAATGACGGCATCATCTCCACCGCCAGCCTGATCGTCGGGGTGGCGGCGGCGGCCGATGGCAAGGGGCCGATCCTGGCGGCTGGCGTGGCCGGGCTGGTGGCCGGTGCCATGTCGATGGCGGCCGGCGAATATGTCTCGGTCAGCGCCCAGGCCGACACCGAGGCCGCCGACCGCGCCCGCGAGCGGTTCGAGCTCGACACCATGCCCGAGGCCGAACTGGAAGAGCTGACCGGCATCTATCAGGCGCGCGGCCTCGACCGTCCGCTGGCGGCGCAGGTGGCGCGCGCCCTGACCGAGCGCGACGCTTACGGCGCCCACCTGCGCGACGAGCTGGGCCTGACCGCAGTGGCGGCCGCACGTCCCGTCCAGGCCGCCATCACCTCGGCCCTCACCTTTGCTGCCGGGGCAGCCCTGCCGCTGCTGGTGGCAGCGCTGGTACCCGCAGCCGGGCTGGAACTGATGGTCAGCGGTGCAGCCCTCGCCTTCCTGGCCCTGCTGGGCGCCCTCGGCGCGCGGGTCGGCGGCGCCCCGGTACTGCGCCCGACCCTGCGGGTGACGGTCTGGGGCGCGCTGGCGATGGCCGCCACCTGGGGCATCGGCGCGCTGTTCGGCACGCTGGTGGCCTGAAGCCCCGTATCAGCGGGGACCTGACCGCGGCGCGGTTGCCACCACACCAGCACGGGATTGCAGCTTGTGTTTGCGAACGATTCTTAATAACAAAGGGCTTGGGTTGGATTGGAAGGCAGGAGACCAGAATGAAGAGTGAAGCAGCCATCAGTGCGGGAGCTGGCCTGACCGGAGCGGGTGGCGGCGGGTCGTCCGGGATCATCCGCTGGCCACTGGCTGCCCCGCCGGTTCAGGAGGTCTGGCAGGACCCGCTGCTGGACGGCGTGCGGGTGTGGGCGATGGCGGCCGTGGCGGGCCTATGCCCGTTGCGCCACATGAGCGGGCGGCTGGTGGATCGCGGGCTGGCGGCCTGGGTGGTGCCGCTCGACCGCTTCATGCGCGCCCTGTGCCTGTCGACCGCACGTCCCCTGCAGATCGCCCCACCCGGACATGATGGCGCGCTGCGCGACGAGGCCCGCCTGCTTGCGGCCCTGAAAGCCCTCCAGCTGCGCCGGACCGGTGCCGCCCGCGAGCAGCTGCTGGCCCTCGCGGCCCCCGACCGGCTCGACAGCGTCCTGCACGAAGCCCTGCTGCTGGTCGCGACGCTGCTGGTGCGAGCCGGGCCACGCCAGCCGGATGCCCGCAATCCCGATCCGGCACCCTAGCTGCCCGTCCCCTGCCAGGTAGCCGATTGCAACCGGAGTGACCCTAGACCGTGTAGAACCAGCAGACTAAACACTGAACCCAGTTCGAGGTCTGGGGGCCCGGTTGCCCGATATCTTCCTGTCCTACAATCGCCAGGACCGGCCAGCCGCCGAGCGCTTCGCAGCGGCACTGGAGGCGCGCGACCTCGATGTGTGGTGGGACGCGGGGCTGAAGGTCGGCGAGGCCTATGACGAGGTGACCGAGGAAGCGCTCCGGTCGGCGCGGGCGGTGGTGGTGCTGTGGTCGCCGCGCTCGGTGACGTCACGCTGGGTGCGGGCCGAGGCGACGGTGGGGCTGCGTCAGGGCACCCTGTTTCCCGTGATGATCGAGGCCTGCGAGCGGCCGGTGATGTTCGAGCTGACCCAGACAGCCGACCTCACACACTGGACCGGCGCTCGCGCAGACCCGGTCTGGCGCGCCTTTGTGGCCGATCTGGAAGCCTTCATGGCTGCGCCGAGAAAGCCACCCGCTGCCGCAGCGCGTCCGGATAGCGCAAATGGCGGAAAGGCCGCCGGCAGCGGCGCCGTGCCCCTCATGTCCGCCCGGCCCGGCGGCTTTCGCAACCAGCAAGCGCGGCGCCGGTTTCTGATCGGTGGCGGCCTGGCTGCCGGCGCCGCCATCGCCGGAGCGGGTGGACTGTTCCTGTGGCAGGGGCGCCATCCGGCGGTCGAAGAGGGCAGCAAGTCGCTGGCGGTCCTGCCGTTCCGCAACATCAGCGCCAATCCCGACGAGGACTATTTCTCCGAAGGCCTGTCAGCCGAACTGCGCGCCGCCCTCACCCGCAACCCGGACCTCCAGGTCGCGGCGCCAACCTCGTCGCGCAGCGCCGGTGCGGCGGACGCGGACGTCCGTGCGATTGCCGCGCGATTGGGCGTGGCATTCCTGCTGCAGGGCACTGTCGCCAAGGCAGGCAAACAGGTGCGGGTCAGCGCCGATCTGGTGGATGCAAGGGCGGGCCTGACCCGCTGGTCGCAGGTGTACGAGCGGTCCCTGGCCGACATCTTCGCGGTGCAGAGCGAGATCGCCGCCAAGGTCGCGGACGCCCTGGCGGCCCGGATCAGCGAGGCGGTGGCTGGGGCAACCGCTTCGGGATCGACCCGCACCACCGCTGCCAAGCCCGATGCAGCCAGCGGCTCCGGCAACGGTGATGCCTTCGAAGACCTGCTGCACGGCCGCGCTGCCTACAGTCTGGCTGCCAGCGAGGAGACCGACCGCGAGGCACTGATGTGGTTTGACCGGGCGATCGCCAAGGACCCGGACTATGCAGCGGCCCATACCTGGCGGGCGCGCGCGCTGTCGGTGCTGGCGGCACAGTCGGGCGATCCGGCCACCATGCGCCCGCTGCGTGATGATGCGATTGCGGCGGCAACGCGTGCCGTGCAGCTGGCACCCGACTTTGCCCTGGCCCGCTCGACCCTGGGCTGGGTGCTGTTCAATCAGGCGCTGGACGCCCGCCGCGCGAAGGTCGAATTCGACCGCGCCCGCGCCCTGGCGCCCGGCGATGCGGATACGCTGATGGCCTTCGCCCTGTTCTGCGCCCGCACAGGACGGCTGGACGAGGCCCGGCGTGACATGGCACGCGCCCTTGTGCTCGACCCGTTGAACGCCTCGGCCTTCCGGATCAGCGGCACCATCGCGATCATCGCCCGTGACTATGAACAGGCGCTGGGCGAGCTGGAGCGGGCCCTGCGCCTGAACCCCGGCATGTCGATCGTCAACGCCTTCAAGGGCGAGGCGCTATTCCAGCTCGGGCGGCTGCCCGATGCCCGCGCCGCCTATGAGGCCGAGCCGAGCCCGACCTTCAAGCTGGCGGGCCTGGCGATGACAGACTGGAAGATGGGCAACACCACACAGGCCCTCGCCAGCCTCGAAGCGCTCCGCACACAGTTTGGCGACAGCGCCCTGTTCCAGCAGGGCCAGATCCTGGCCCAGTTCGGCGAACCCGATGCCGCCATGGACGCATTGGAGCGCGGCTATGAGCAAGGGGACTCGGGGCTGGCGCAACTGCGTTCGGACTCTTTTCTGAGCCCCCTGCACCCGCTGGCCCGGTTTCAGGCCTTGCTATCGCGGATCGGGTTTGATCTAGTGCCAACAACTCAATGAATTCGGGGGACTGGGTGATGCGCAGAATTTCAGGTTTGGCGGCGGGAGTACTGATCCTGGCCAGCCTCGGGCTGGTATCCGGATGCGTCATCAAGCCAGCGACGCCCGAAGGCATCGCGCAGAAGTGCGCCGAGCTGCGGGCCGAGGGCAAGCGGATCCCCGACTGGTGCCCGCCGGAAGTACCGCCGCCGCCGCCGCCGCCACCGCCGCCACCGCCGCCACCAGCGCAGCCTGACGGGGATACTGGCGCCGACCGGCCGCCACGCTAAGGCTGGCCAGTCAGCATGGCGGCAGTTCCACCGCCGGTACCGTCGGCATGCCTGTCGCTGGGTGTCACCGGTCACCGGACCACCCACCCTGCCTGGATCGCGGGCGGCGCCGCGAGCGTCGCCGTGGCGGGCACGATCCTATCGCTGATCGCCGAAGCCGCAGCCGGTGCGACGGTGGACAGCCCTGCCGCAATGCCGCCACCAGTGCGCCTGCACAGCCTGCTGGCCGACGGCACCGACCAGGCACTGGCGACGGAAGCCCTGGATCGCGGGTGGAGCCTGGTGGCGCCCCTGCCATTCGGCCAGCAGGTGAACCGCGCCCTCAATGCCGGCCCTCTGGACCCCGCGGATGCACGCCGCATGCTGGCCGGCGGGATGCCGCTGGATCCCGCCGCACAGGCCCGGGCGCAGCGGATCGATGCGCTGGCAGCCAAAGCCACCTGTTTCGAACTGGCCGATGATGATCCCGAGATTGCCGCCGCATATCTCGCCAGGCTGGACCGCCCCGACGATCCCCATGTGGCCATGACCTTCGAAGCCGACTGCGCCCGGCGCGTGGCGCTGGCCGGGCGGTTGCTGGTGGAGCAGTCGGACATCCTGATCGCGATCTGGGATGGGGCCAGCACCAGCCGTGTCGGCGGCACAGGGCACACGGTGGCCACCGCCCTGGCGCTGGGTGGCACGGTGATCTGGATCGATGCACTGGCGCCGCAGGACTGGCGCATCCTCTCCGCGCCAGAAGCGCTGCAGTCGCTGCGCGCGGCCCCGCCCGCCGCCGACCGGGAGCAGATCGTGCGCGATCTGGTGACCGCCGCCCTGAAGGGCGACAGCGGCGGCGCTGCTGCACCCGGCAAGAGCCCGCGCAAGCCAGCCCCACACGAAGGCGCCGGCGCGCTGGACGGGCGTTACTGGCGCGCGCATAGCAGCCCGCTCTGGCACGGCTATCGCCGCATCGAAGCGCTGTTTGGCGGCGAGGGCCGCGGCTGGCGGAACCTGCGACAGACCTACGAGCTGCCGGACGTTGCGGCCTCCAGTGCCGG
>JAIXTH010000007.1 GCA_027484265.1 Alphaproteobacteria bacterium | reverse complement strand
GCCAGCACGGGTCCGGTCTGCTTCGGTGTGTCGCATCGACGGACGGGCCCGGGACGCCTAGTCACGAAGCCGTGACATCCTGTTCGCGAGCGGAGGCCGGGATGGCCTGGATCAGCCTGCCAGCGCGGTGGCGGACCGCCAGAAGCCGCCTTGCCGCCGTTGTGCGGGGGGCGGCGGGCGTGCTGGGGGTCGGCCTGCTGGCCATTGCCTGTGCCACCCCTCCCGCCGCTGAGGTGCCGCTGCCTCCAGCCTCCGCTGCGGCCGTATCGCCAGCCCTGTCCCTAACCGAGCAGGGCCGGGCCTTCGTCACCGCACGGTGCAGCACCTGCCACGCCGTCGAGCGCGGCGGCGACAGCCCTGTGGCCGAGGCCCCGGCATTTAGCACCCTCAGCGCCCGTTATCCCCTTGAAAACCTGGCGGAAGGCCTGGCCGAGGGGCTCTATGTCGGCCATCCGGTGATGCCCGAATTCGAGCTGACGCCGGAAGAAGTGGATGCCGTCATCGCCTGGATCGGCTCGATCCAGGACGCACCCGTGCCCGAGGCACCCCCGCCCCGGTCACCGTGACATCCATGGATCTCGAGAAGCCGACCGTCCGAAGAGGCGGCGCCTAGAGCCCGGCGGCTTCCAGAGCCTCGCCCGCCGCGATCCAGGCGGCTTCCGCTGCGGCCAGACGACCGGCTACGGTGGCCCGCTCGGCAGCCAGCTTCACCGCCCGCTCGGGACCCCTGGCATAGAGGTCCGGGGCGGCGAGGGCGGCATCCAGGCGGTCGAGTGCCGCCTGCTCGCGTTCCATCAGGGCTTCGGCATCGGCCAGACGCCGCCGCAGCGTGGATGGCGAGGCGGCCTTGCCGCCAGGTCCCGGCGCTGCCGTCCGGGCAGCGGGCTCCTGGACAGACGGGACGCCAGCCGGGGCCGCTGGCGTCGCCGGGGCAGCCACGGCCGGTGCCGGCGCCAGCTTGCTGGCCGCCGTCTCGCGGTCGGCTGCCAGCACCAGGGCGCGGTAGCTGTCGAGGTCGCCCTCATAGGGCCGCACCCGCCCGCCCTGCACCAGCCACAGCTGGTCCGCGGTGGCTTCCGCCAGCCAGACATCGTGGGTGATCAGCAGGACTGCGCCGCCATAGCCGTTGAGAGCGTGGGCCAGCGCCTCGCGGCTGTCGATATCGAGGTGGCTGGTGGGCTCGTCCAGCACCAGCAGGTGCGGCGCGGCATAGGTGATCAGCCCCAGGATCAGCCGCACCTTCTCACCGCCCGAGAGGTTCTCGACCACCGTGCCCACCTTGTCGGCCCCAAAGCCGAACCGGGCCGCCAGCGACCGGTGCCACGACGGGGTCCGGTCCGGCGCAAGGCGCGCCACATGCTGCAGCACCGTGTCGCCCGCCGTCAGCTCGTCGAGCTGGTCCTGGCTGAAATAGCCCGCCTGCAGCGCCTTGGAGGCCACCCGCCGCCCGCTCATCAGCGCGAGGCGCGCCGCCAGCGACTTGACCAGCGTGGTCTTGCCCTGGCCATTGGGGCCGATGATCGCAATCCGGTCATCGGCATCGAGGCGCACGTCCACATCGCGCAGGATGGTGGCGCCGGGGCCGTAACCCAGGTCGGCGCCGCGCAGTTCGATCAGGGGCGAGGACAGCTCGGGCGGGTCGGGGAACTGGAACGGCACCGTGCGCTCTTCCAGCGGCAGGGTCACCGTCTGCATCTTCTCCAGCATCTTCACCCGGCTCTGGGCCTGGCGGGCCTTGGAGGCCTTGGCCCGGAACCGGTCGACGAAGGCCTGCAGATGGGCGCGCTCGGCATCCTGCTTGGCCTTCATGCCCGCAAGGTTGCGCGCCCGCTCGGCCCGCTTGCGCAGCCAGCTGTCATAGGTGCCGGGGTGCAGCTCGAGGGTCTTGCCCTCCAGCGCGAGGATATGGGTGACGCAGCGGTCCAGCATCTGCCGGTCGTGGCTCACCAGAACCACTGTGTTGGGATAGCGGCGGATATACTGCTCGAGCCACGCGGCACCTTCCAGATCGAGGTAGTTGGTGGGCTCGTCCAGCACCAGGAGGTCCGGGGTCGAGAACAGCACCCCCGCCAGTGCCGCCCGCATCCGCCAGCCGCCGGAGAAGGCCCGCGATGGCCGCGACAGCTCGTCCTGCCGGAAGCCCAGACCGGTGAGGATGGCGCTGGCCCGCGCCTCGGCGCTCCAGGCATCGATGTCCGCAAGGCGCTCGTGCACGGTCCCGAGGCGGTCGGGCGATGTGTCGGGGTCCTCGGCCTCGCGCATCAGACTGGCGCGCTCGGCATCGGCTTCCAGCACCAGTTCGATCAGGGGCGTGTCGGACGGCGCGATCTCCTGGGCCACGAAGCCGGTGCGGGCGCCGGCCTTGATGCGGATCGCGCCGTCCTGGCTGCCGGTGCCGGTTGCCGCCTCGCGGATCAGCTTGAGCAGGGTGGACTTGCCCGAACCGTTGCGGCCGGTGCGCCCGACTTTCCAGCCGCTGGCGACGGTCGCGGTGGCGCCGTTCAGCAGTTCGCGCGCGCCAATGCGCACGGTGAGGTCGCAGATTTCCAGCATGGCGCTGTCAGAGCCTTGCGCCAGCGGCCCGGTCAAGGCTGCGCCGCACGCGGCTGGCGGCTTTCTGCACCGGGCGCTCGAAGCCGATGTGGAGAATGGCCGCGGCGGCGATGGCCGCTGCGAGGGCCGCGGGCAGCAGGATCAGGCTGTCGGCGATGCCGTCCGACGAGACCGGTGCCGCCAGCCGTCCCAGTGCCGCGAACACCGGCACATGGATCAAATACAGCGCATAGGACCAGTCTCCCAGCCGGATGCCAAACCGGGGCGCCCGCCATCCGCGCTGCTCGAGCCCGGCCAGGCCCCACACCAGCAGGGCAGAGGGCAGGCCGAAGGCTGTGACCCGCCACCACTCGCCAGCAAACAGCACATTGGCCTCGGACCGCGCCACGATCGCCGCCAGCACCATCCAGATCACCGCGACCTGAACCAGCAGCCCGGGCACAGGCCACACCCCGCGGGTTGCGAGCAGGCCGACACCTGCCCCCAGGATGAACTCCAGTGTCAGGGGATGGCGCACGAGTGCCAGCAGCGGTGACTGCGGTGCCGGAAGCGCCAGTGCGGCTCCCGCCACCAAAGCCGCCCACAGACCCAGCAGAACCGGCAGCCACCGTGCCGGTGCCAGCAGCAGGACCGCAAACACCAGATAGAACCAGAGCTCGTGGATCAGCGTCCACCCCACCGCATGCAGCGGCAGCGTCGCGGCGGGCAGCAGCAGCAGCGAGCGCACGATGTCCGGCGCAACCGTGTGGTGGCTGGCATAGACCCATTCGGGCCGCACCATCCAGACCGCCACCAGCGCGCCGCAGACCAGCCACCACAGCGGATAGATCCGGCCGAGGCGGGCAAACACAAAACCCGGTACGGCCCGCGCCTCGCCCTGGGCGGCCCGTGTGGTCCACACCATCACAAAGCCCGAGATCACGAAGAACAGGTCGACCCCGCCGAACCCGGCCAGGGCCCAGGATCCCAGCAGCTGCTCGCCGGCCAGCCGGTTCTCCACAGCGTGCAGATGCGCAACGGCCACGGCCAGGGCTGCAAGGCCCCGCAACAGCTGGATCGAGCCCAGCGTGTCCGGTTCCGGGGGCTTGGTTCGCCGCACTGCCGCTGATCTGCGGGCCGGGGGGCTCATCCAGGCGTGCCCGGGCCGGTCAGGGAGACAAACACGTCTTCCAGGTCCGCCTCCTCGATCCGCAGGTCCTTGATCCGGATACCGGCTGCCGAGGCGCGGGACAGGATCTCTTCCACCGTATGCTCGCGCGCCTTGTAGCCGATGGCGAGGGTGCCGTCCCGGCGCAGCTGGGCATCAAGGCCCTGCAAGTCCGGGGCCTGGTCCAGCGGCGTGATCGGTGTGATCACCACGGCCTTGCGATCGAGCCGCGACAGCAGGTTGGGCGTGGGCTCGCACGCCACCAGGCCGCCCTTGTCGATGATGGCGATGGTGTCGCACAGCTCCTGCGCCTCTTCGAGATAGTGGGTGGTGAGCACGATGGTCACGCCCTGCTCGCGGTTCAGGCGCACCATATACTCCCACAGGCTGCGGCGCAGCTCGACATCCACCCCGGCGGTGGGCTCGTCCAGCACCACCACCGGCGGATTGTGGACCAGGGCCTTGGCCACCAGGAGGCGCCGCTTCATCCCGCCCGACAGCAGCCGCGAATAGGTGTCGCGCTTGTCGGCGAGGCCCACCGCCTCCAGCAGCTCCATCGTGCGCCGCTCGGCCTTGGGCACACCATAGAAACCGGCCTGCAGCTCGAGGGTCTCGAACGGGGTGAAGAAGGCGTCGAAACTGATTTCCTGCGGCACGATGCCGATGGCGGCCTTGGCGGCGCGGTGATCCTGGTCGATGTCGGTGCCCCAGATCGACACCGTGCCGGCGGTCTTGGTGACGAGGCCCGCCAGAATCTTGCTGAAGGTGCTCTTGCCGGCCCCATTGGGACCCAGCAGCCCGAAGATCGAACCGGTTGGCACCACCAGATCCAGCCCGCGCAAGGCTTCCTTGGCCGGCGCCTTGCCGGTGGCCCGGTAGGTCTTCATCAGGCCGCGTGCCTCGATGGCATTGGCCGGGACATGGGCTGGCGTGCCGGGGGGGAGGGAGGCTGCCATCTGGATCCTTCGTTCGGCTCATGCGGCAGCGGTGCCGCGCTGCCTCGCGCTGGTCGAGCCCCTGACTGGGGCGTTGACGGCTACGGGCACAGCTTTCTAACTAGGCATCGCCGGGCGCAGGTGCAAATGCTCCCGCCAGCATCAGCAGGAACCGCCCCATGAGCTCCACAGCCCTTGCCCGCCCCCGGCCCGACGGCCGCGCTCCGGTGGAGGTGATCCCCGTCACGGGACATCGCGTCATGTGCGACGGTGGCGGCGGCGCCCTTGGCCACCCCAAGGTCTGGTACGAGCTGGGTGCCGAAGGCGAAGTCGAGTGCCAGTATTGCGGGCGCGTGTTCGTGGCTGTCCACCACGACTGATGCCGCGACCGGCGCTGGACCGGCAGGCCTGGCACCAGACTCAGCAGCCGGCATGGACTTTCCCGCCCGGCCAGCGTAGACGCCCGCCCGCATCATCGGCGCCGCATCCGTGGCGACGCGGGTGCACCTTTGACCACAACAACCATGCGGGGCGGGCCGATCTGGCGCCGGACCCGTGCAAAGGACCAGACGGCCATGGCCAACATCATCGAAACCCTGAACGCGGAAGAAGTCGCCCGCGTCAGCGGCGGCAAGACCATCCCGAGCTTTTCCCCCGGCGACACGCTGCGGGTGAACGTGAAGATCAAGGAAGGCGAGCGCGAGCGCGTCCAGGCCTATGAAGGCGTGTGCATCGCGCGCGACGGCGGCGGCCTCCAGGAAAGCTTCACCGTGCGCAAGATCTCGTTCGGCGAAGGCGTCGAGCGGGTGTTCCCGCTGTATTCGCCGAACCTCGATTCGATCGAAGTGGTGCGCAAGGGCAAGGTGCGGCGCGCCAAGCTGTACTATCTGCGCGAACGCCGCGGCAAGTCGGCCCGGATCGCCGAGCGGACCACCGGCCGCGACTGATCGCACCGGCTCCACCGGAACCACCAGATACCAGACGCCCGCAGCCAGCGCTGCGGGCGTTTTGCGTGGCGTGCGGCCCGCAGGAACGGCGATGCCTGCAGCAGCGCAGGCGGCGCCGAAGCGCCGCTGCTTCCCCGACCCGGCGACGGCTCTAGCGGCACATCTCGCCCGGCAGCACCGCGCTGTAGCGCGGGCAGAAGCGCGGGTCTGACCACCAGATGTCGGTGGAGCCCACCGAATAGTCCTCCACCTGCCAGCGCCCGCCTGTGCGGGTCAGGAAGGCTTCGGTGCGGGTGCCGTCGATCAGGCCCAGTTCCAGGCGCTGGGCCATGGGCGTGCGGGCGAGGTCGATGGGGCGGCCACCGGGGCGCTGGCACATCACCTGGGTGAAGCAGACATCCCCCGCCACCCGCATCTGCCGCACCACGAACTCGATCGGCGCTCCGAGGTCACGCTCGACCCGGGGGCGCAGGGCCGCGAGGATCTGGCGGCGCAGCGCGGTGCCACGCCCCGGCTCCACCACGGTCTGCGCGAGGGCCGGCGAGGTGGCGAGGCCTGCCACCAGGAGGCCGGCGCCCGCACCCAGCAGGGCGCGGCGATCTGTCGGGGTGGCGGGGTGCGGCTGCGGACGGGCGGGACGTGTCATGATGGCAGACTCCACTGGGAACAGGTGAGCAGCGTGCCATCAATCAGGCACGCAGCCAAGCTCTTGATTGGCGCGCAGCCGCTGCGGGCTCTGCCTCAGCCCGCCTCAGCCCGCCTCTGCCCGCGCCGCGATCGCGTCGGCAATGGCCACCGTGGCCCGCGCCATGTCGCGGTGCAGCAGCTCGGTCATTTTACCGTTCACTTTCAGCACCCCCTTGCCGGCATTGGCCGGGTCGTCGAAGGCGGCGATCACGGCGCGGGCCT
>JAIXTH010000266.1 GCA_027484265.1 Alphaproteobacteria bacterium | reverse complement strand
CGGCCGGCACCCAGTACCGCCTGCAGTTCGACCTCAGCCGCTACAACAATGTCGCCAGCAGCTCGTCGCAGGTTGAAGTGCTCTGGAATGGCCAGGTTGTCGGAACCGCCACGCCGAGCAGCACCAATGGCCAGTGGAACACCGCCACCTTCATGGTGACCGGCACCGGCGGCGCCAACACGCTGCAGCTGCGCGAGGTTGGCAGCCAGAATGACGGCGGCGGCGCCCTGATCGACAATGTGCGCCTGCAGGCCAATCTGGGCGCCAGCCCGCCGCCGCCGCCTCTCGGCAACAATCTGGTCAACAACGGCTCATTCGAAATCACGCCTGCCGCTATCGCTGACGGCAATCTGGCCAACTGGACAACGATCCAGGGCTGGACCACAGGCGCGGGCGATTACATGGAAGTAATCAATCCGCTGAATGGGGGCGGCGAAAACGCCTCCAACGGCAACTACTTCCTTGAGCTCGACACCGACAACGCGACCCAGACCGAGATCTCGCAGGTCCTCGCCACCGAGGCGGGCAAGACCTACCAGATCTCCCTCGATCACAAGGCGCGGCTGGCCTACACCGGCGCCGCCACCAACGGGATCGAAGTGCTCTGGGATGGCCAGGTTGTCGGCGACATCTCCGCCACCGACTGGCAGAACTGGACCACCAGCTCCTTCACCGTGACCGCATCGGGCAACAGCAGCCAGCTGATGTTCCGGGAGAAGGGCGGCAATGGCGACGGCTTCGGCGCCCATATGGACAATGTCAGGGTGCAGGAGCGCCTCGACATCCCGGCTGCCGGCCCGCCCAGCGCCGACATCGCCAGCCGCACCTATGGCACCAGCCTGATCCAGGATGGCGGCTTCGAAGCCGTCGCCGAAGGCGTGGTCAGCTCTCTCGCGACTTCCGCCTGGCAAACGCCGGACGGCAACGCCGAGATCTGGGGCAGTGCGACGCTTGGCTTCCATGCCGGCAACGGGACCGGAGCGCCCCAGGGGGGGCAGTTCCTCGAACTTGACCAGTATGGTGCCCAGCACAATGACCTCGTGCCGGATGAGATCTGGCAGGATGTGCAGACCCAGGCCGGCAGGATCTATCAGCTCGACTTCAATTCCATGGGCCGGGCAGGCGGCGGCACGCTGTCCAACACCATGGAAGTGCTCTGGAACGGCGATGTGATCGGCACCGTCACTTCGGCGGCGGACGGCACCTGGGACACCTCGCGCTTCGATGTGGTGGGCACTGGCGGCATGGACCGGCTGACCTTCCGGGAGCTGGCCGCCGGCAATGATGCGGTCGGCCCGTTCATCGACAATGTGCGCCTGCGCGAGGTTACCAATGCGCCGGTGAACGACCCGAATGTCGGCCCCGACGTGCTGGGCCTCGGCTCCAGCAACTGGGAGGGCGGATCGCGCAAGATCGTCGACATGACCTCGGCCCGGGCGGGCGACGAGATCACCATCCAGGTCAATGACAAGCGCGCGGCCACCATCCGCATCACCGACACCATGACCATGCGCGACCTCGCGGCCCGGCTGCAGCGCGAGATGGGCACGGCCGGCTCGGCCAAGGTGGTCCGCGGTCCCAAGGGCGAGCGTATCGACCTTGATCCCAAGGTCGCCAACCGGGTGGAGATCCTGCGCAGCGCCAACATGAAGACCGACGCGCTGGAGGACCTTGGCCTGTTCGAGGGCGTGGCCCGCAAGATCGGCACCGGGCGCGATTCCAAGCGGCCGACCTTCGTGTCGGGCGTGGTGGGCGGCGTCACCACCCGCGCAGACGGGACCGACGGGGTGTTCCGCGGCGCGCGTGGCATCAATGCCAAGCCGATCGCCGCCATCGAGTTCACCACCGACATGCGGATCGACGACAAGGCCGAGGCCAAGACTGCGACCGAGGACCTCGAAGGCATGATGCGCCGGGTGCGCCTGGCCTATCGCCGGGTGAATGGCGAGCTGGACCAGCTGGGTAACGGCGGCATGCCGGCCCCGTCCTTCAGCCCGCGCGAGGCCGCACGCCTTGCCCAGTACCAGCGCGCCCTGACCACGATCCAGCAGGGCCCCAGCACCTCGCTGCTGCTCGGCGGGCTGTAGTCCGAGCGTACATCGGCCGGGCGCCCGATGTTCACAGCGGGCCAGGCGATGCGCAGCCAATGGCGCTGACGGCACCGCCCCCTCCACCACGCTACGCGTGGTCTCCCTCCCCCGTTTCACGGGGGAAGAAACGGCATTGGTGGTCAAGGGGATGTTGGAACGTCGCGCAGACCTGTTGTCCGGCTCCGGCCCGTCGCTTGCGGCTTTGGTCGCAGACGGCCCGGCTGGACCGCGCGGCTCCTGCCGCGCCCATGGTAAGGGCGATGCGCGGCGGGAGCCGCGCGGTCCAGCGGGCCAGCCAACGCGCGGTAGCGCCTTCCCGACCGCCGCCAGGCTGAGGAGGTTCTGTCACCAGCCCTGCTGGCGCCAGAACCAAGACTACGGTGTTCCGCCTTCCGGCCCCGTCAAGGCAACCCCTTCGGGGTGGCTTCGCCAGCCTTGACCGGGCCGGACGGCG
>JAIXTH010000319.1 GCA_027484265.1 Alphaproteobacteria bacterium | reverse complement strand
TCGTGTCCGGGTCGGTCACAGGGGCCACGGTCACATTCGCCAGCACCGGCACCCTCGGCGCCTGAATGGTGGCTGCGGCCAGTGCGGCGGCCATCTCCTCTGCAGCTGGCGCCATCAGCGGGCAGTGGAAAGGGGCCGACACCGACAGCGGGATCGCCCGCGCGCCCAGGCCCTTGGCTGCCTCGATGGCTGCCGCCACAGCTGCCGCCTCGCCCGAGATCACCACATTGCCGGCGTTGTTGTCATTGGCGACCACGCAGATGCCCACCTTGGCGCCTTCTGTCGCCGCCGCCTCCGCCAGCGCGATATCCACCTTGGGCCCGATCAGCGAGGCCATCGCACCGGCACCCGGCGCCACCGCCCGCTGCATCGCCTGGCCGCACAGCTTCAGCAGCCGCGCCGAATCCGCCAGCGAGAAGGCCCCCGCAGCCGTCAGGGCGGTGTACTCGCCCAGCGAGTGACCGGCCACAAAGGCCGCCCGGTCCACGCCGATGCCATACTCGCGCTCCAGCACCCGGACCACGGCCATCGAGACCGCCATCAGGGCCGGCTGGGTGTTTTCGGTGAGCGTGAGGGTCTCGGCCGGACCTTCGGCCATCAGGCCCGACAGCGACTGGCCCAGGGCCTCGTCGACTTCGGCGAACACCTCGCGTGCGGAAGCATAGCGGGCCGCAAGCGCCCCGCCCATGCCGACGGCCTGGCTGCCCTGGCCGGGAAACTGGAAGACGATCATGGCCGCGGGGCCTAGCGGTGCCAGCCATCGGAGGCAAGACCGCTGGACCGCGCGGCCATCCCGCTGGACCGGGCGGCTCCTGTCCCGCCCATGCCGAGATCGGATGCGCGGCAGGCGCCGCGCGCTCCTGCCCCCGCCACTCCCCACCACATCTTGTATTTGACCAGCGGACGAATCGCGAACCTGCATAGGTTCGCGCGGTGTTCCGCACCTGGCAGCGCAGGCAAGCCTTGCAACGCGGCGTGCCTGTGGCAGGGATAGCGCCATGAGCGCGCCGAACCTGACCCGTCCTGCAAGCCTGACCGACCTTGACCGCCGTGCCCGGCAGATTTTCCGTCAGATTGTCGAGACCTATCTGGAAACCGGCGAGCCGGTTGGCAGCCGCACCGTTTCGCGTCTTGGCGTGGCGCTGTCGCCTGCCTCGATCCGCAACACCATGCAGGACCTGGAAACGCTCGGGCTGCTCGACAGCCCGCACACCAGTGCGGGGCGCACGCCCACGCATCTGGGCCTGCGCCTGTTCGTCGACGGGCTGCTGGAGATTGGTGATGTGGGGGCCGAGGAGAAGGCCGAGATCGATGCGCGCCTGGCTGGCGTGGGCTCGGACCTGTCGGCTGCCTTGTCCGAGGCAACCTCGCTGCTGTCGGGCCTGACGGGCGCCGCCAGCATCATCACCACCCCCAGCCGCGAATCAGCGCTGCGTCATATCGAGTTCGTGCATGTCGCCACGGGTCAGGCCCTGGTGGTGCTGGTGCTGGACGACGAGACAGTCGAGAACCGGCTGGTGGGGATCGATCCGGGCCTGACCCCGGCGCGGCTGCAGGAGGTGACCAACTTCCTCAATGCGCGCCTGCGCGGACGCACCCTGGCCGAAGCGATGGCCGGGCTGGCGGAAGAGGCCCGCCGGGCCGAGGCTGAACTGGATGCGGCTGCCGCCCGGGTGGTGGCCGACGGGCTCGCGGTTTGGTCGGGCGCCGGGGGCGGCGATCCGGACGGGCGCAAGCTGATCGTGCGCGGTCGCGCCAACCTGTTGTCCGACCCCTCGGCTGTGCAGGACCTTGAGCGGGTGAGGACCCTGTTCGACGAACTCGAGCGCAAGCGCGACCTGATCTCGGTGCTGGATGCCACCCGCGAGGCCGAGGCGGTGAAGCTGTTCATCGGGGCCGAGAACCCGGTGTTTGCCCTGTCCGGCTCGGCGCTGGTGGCGGCGCCCTATGTGGACAGCCAGAAGCGGGTGCTGGGGGCGCTGGGGGTGATCGGGCCGACGCGGCTCAATTATGCCCGCGTGATCCCGATGGTGGACTATACCGCGCGGGTGCTGGGGCGGCTGATCGAGCGGCGTGGCGGCTGAGGCCGCACCCGCGATTCCACCCGCCTGGCGGCGATTGGCTCTTTCCAAGCTGGTCGGCCCGGCGCACACTCGCTGCGTGCTTCAATGAGAGGTGCGCAAGATGCTGCCGACATCCAGTCCCGACCGCCGTCTCGTGCTGGGAGCCCTGGGGGGCTGTGCCCTGTCGTCCGGCCTGATTCCGCCGGGCGCCGCCCGCGCGCTGGGACATGGTTCACAGGACGGGATCGACCAGGACCGGCCTGGCGGGCAACCCGGTGGCAGCACGACTGCACCGCCCACCACGGTCGTTGTCACCGGCGAGCAGCCGGTGGTGTCGCTGCAGACCTGGCTCGACATCTATGGCCGCCCGCTGGCGCGGGTGCGGATCAATGGCCAGGGACCGTTCCGGTTCATGGTGGACACCGGCTCCAACACCACGGTGATCAGCCGCGCGCTGGCCCAGCGCCTGGGCCTGACCCTGGCCGAGCCCGCCTTCGTGCAGGGCGTCACCGGCTCCACCATGGCGCCGCGCACGCTGGTGCGACGGGTGGAGATCGGCAACACCGTCACCGAGAACCTGCGCGGCGTGGTGTTTGATGGCCCGTCCTTTGCCGAGACCGATGGTATTCTCGGCATGGACATGTTCGCCGGGCGCCGGGTGCGCTTCAGTTTCCGCCGCCAGGAAGTGGAGATCGAGCAGTCGCTGTCGCGGCTCAATCTGCCGATCCGGTCGCCGATGCGGCTGCGCAACGGCCTGCTGGTGGAAGTGACCGGTACCGTGGGCGGGTTGCAGACCCGCTTCATCCTCGACACCGGAGCCGAGTTGTCGGTGATCAATCCTGCCCTTCTCGACCAGCTGACGGCGCGGCGCAGCCGCCGCACCGAGCCAGCGGTGATCATGGGCGCCACCAATCACCAGCTGACCGGCCTGTGGGTTGCGATGCCCCGGATCGAGGTGATGGGGCTCACCACCACCCGCCTGACCGTGGCCGCAGCCGATGCGCCGATCTTCCACACCTGGGGCATGGTGCGCCAGCCGGTGATGCTGGTGGGAATGGACATGCTGTCGCAGCTGGACACGCTGGTGATCGACTATCGCCGCCGCCAGCTGCACCTGCGACTGCTTGCCGACCGGCTGATCGGGGCCGACCAGGCGACGGGACAAGGATGATCCGGTCCGGCGGAAAGGGCCCGCGATGCTGCCTGATCCGGTGAGGGCGCTGGGCGCCATCGGCGCGGTGCTGCGCGAGGCGCCATCACTGGCGCCCTATCTGGGACGTCTGGCAGCCCGCCAGCCCCGGACCGTGCAGCTGCTGGCTGACGGTGGCTGGGCTCAGGAGATCACCGCTGCGATCGCGCTGGCACGGTCTGTCCGAACGGCATCGGAAGCCGAGGCCATGGTCCAGCTCCGCCACGCCAAGGCCCGGCTGCATCTGGCGACCGCCATGGCCGACCTGGCGGGCGAGGCTCCGCTCGAGACCGTCACGTCCGCCCTGTCGGACCTGGCCGATGCCGCTGCCACCAGTGCCCTGGCCGTGGCGGCGGCCCATGCCGGCCCGCGCGATGCAGCCCTGCTCTCGCCGGATGGGTCGGTGCCGGGGCTGTTCATCCTGGCCATGGGCAAGCACGGGGCCCATGAGCTGAACTATTCCAGCGACGTGGACCTGTCGGGCTTCTTCGACCGCGATGCGTTCCTGGAGTCCCATCGGGACGGTGCAGGCGCCACCTGCGTGCGCATCCTGGGGGCGGCATCGCGCCTGCTCGAGGACGTGACGGCGGATGGCTATGTGTTCCGGGTCGACTGGCGGCTGCGGCCGGACCCCGCCTCCACCAAGCTGGCTGTGTCGGTGCAGATGGCCGAGAGCTACTACGAGAGTGTGGGCCAGAACTGGGAGCGCGCGGCCCTGATCAAGGCGCGGGCGATCGCCGGCGACCAGGCCGCCGCCAGCGCCTTCCTCGCCTCGCTCCAGCCGTTCATCTGGCGCAAGCACCTGGATTTCGCCGCCATTGCCGACGTGCAGTCGATCCTGCGCCAGATCCACGCATCCCGCCGCAGCGGCGGCCTCGACGAGCCGGCCTTCGACGTGAAGCTGGGGCGCGGCGGAATCCGCGAGATCGAGTTCTTTGTCCAGACCCAGCAGCTGATCCTGGGCGGGCGCGATCCATCGCTGCGGGTGCGCAGCACGGGGGAGGGGCTGGATGCACTGGTGGCAGCCGGGCGGATCGCGCCTGCGGTGCGGGATGATCTGGCCGCCTGCTACCGTTTCCTGCGCATGGTCGAGCATCGCATCCAGATGCGCGAGGATGGCCACACCCACCTGCTGCCAGCAGATCCCGAGGTGCGCGCCCGCATTGCCGCGCTGTCGGGCTTCGACGGGCTGACGGCTTTCGACGCCGCGGTTCGCGCCTGCCGCGACACAGTGCGCACGCGGGTGGGCGAGCTGTTTCCCGAGGCGCCTCCGCTGTCGTCGGCGGCCGGGTCACTGGTGTTCACCGGCGTGGACGACGATCCCGAGACCCTGGCCACGCTGGGGGAGATGGGGTTTGCCGATCCGGCGGCGGTGTCGCGGGCAGTGCGGGGCTGGCATCATGGCCGCATCCCGGCCACCCGCACGCCCCGGGCCCGCGAGCTGCTGACAGCCCTGATGCCGGATCTGCTCGATGCACTCGCTGCCACTGGCGAGCCGGATGCGGCCTTCGTCCGCTTCCGCGATTTCTTTGCCGGGCTGTCGGCCGGTGTGCAGGTTCTGTCGCTGTTCAGGGCCGAACCGGCGGTGCTGCGCGAAGTGTGCATCACCCTGGGCCTCGCGCCGCGCCTCGGCGTCATGCTGTCGCGGCGTCCTGCGGTGATCGATGCGATGCTGTCGCCGCACTTCCACGCGCCGCTCGGGGTCCAGGACACGCCCGAGCTGACCGAGCGGCTGGCCGCAGCCGTGGCACCTGCCGTCAGCGGTACGGAGGGCGAGGAGGCGGGGCTCGACGCCGTCCGGATCGCGCACCGTGACGAGGCGTTCCGGATCGGCTGGCACATCCTGCATGGCCGCGTCGGTCCTGGTGATGCAGGCAGGGCATGGACCGACCTGGCCGAGGCTTCCATAGCGGCCCTGCTGCCACTGGCCCGGGCCCGGGTGGAGGCGACCCATGGCCCCCTGCCGGTGGCCATTGCGGTCTGCGGCTGGGGCAAGCTGGGCGGGCGCGAACTGGCAGCGGATTCCGACCTTGATCTGATGGTAGTCTATGATGCCCCCGACGATGCGGGTGAAAGCAGCGGCCCGCGCCCGCTGACGGCTGACGCCTGGGCCACCCGCCTGACCCAGAGGCTGGTTGCCAGCCTCTCGGCCCCCACCGCCGAGGGGCAGCTGTACGATGTCGACATGCAGTTGCGCCCGTCGGGCCGGGCCGGGCCAGTGGCTGTGCGCCTGTCGTCGCTCGAACGGTATTATGCCGAGGGGCAGGCATGGCTGTGGGAGGCGCAGGCCCTGACCCGGCTGCGGCCGCTGGCCGGCGACCCCGCCCTGGCGGCGCGGATCGCGGCCCTCGCCAGCCGCGAACTGGCCCGCCCGCGCCCGGCGGCGCAGGCCTTCCCCGAAATTGCCGCGATGCGGGCCAAGATGGCCGCAGCCCATCCTCCGCGTGGCGCCTGGGACGTCAAGCGCGGACCGGGCGGGCTGATCGATCTCGAGTTCTTCACCCAGGCCCATCTGCTGGCCGCCGGTGCAGGGTCCGGGCACCAGTCGACGCTGGCGGCGCTGGACTGGCTGGGCGCCGCGGGGGTGCTGGAGCGGGCGCAGGCTGCCCGCCTGGTTGAAGCCGGCCAGGTGCTGCATGCGATCCGCCAGCTGCTGGCGGTGGCGTCGGGTCCCGCCTTCGATCCGGCCACAGCGCCGGCCGGGCTTGCCGCGGCCCTCGCCCGTCAGCTGTCGGTGCCCGCGCTGGCACAGGCGCGGGCCCTGCACGAGGACATGCGCGCCGTGGTGCGCGCGGCCTGGTCACAGCTGGCTGCCACAGCCGCGACGGAAAGCTGAAGGTGCCCCGTTCAAGGATACAGGTTGGGACACAACGCGCCGCCCCGCGGCACACAGGAGAAACACCCTTGAACACCCGCACTCTTGCCCTGCTGGCGACGGCCCTGGCTGGCCTTGGCGCCACGTCGGCCCTGGCCCAGCCAGCGCCGCCTCCCGGTCCTGGCACCCCGCCGCCGCGCCCCGCGCCGTTCGAGCAGCTGGACACCAACGGCAATGGCGTTGTCACCCGTGACGAGGCCCGTGCCGCCCGCAATGCCACCTTCGACCGGATCGACACCAACCGCGACGGCTTCATCGAGCGTACCGAGATGGAGGCCGAAGCCCAGCGTGTCCGGAGCACGATGCGCGAGGCCCGTACCGGACGTGACGGGCGCGGCGGCCGGGACGGCCAGCGTCCCCCGCGTCCACCCCGCCCGGACTTCGGCCAGACTGACGCCAACAATGACGGCACTGTGACCCGCGCCGAATGGCAGGCCCGCTATGGCAACAATGACGGGGCCACGGCCGCCTTCACCCGCATCGATGCCAACGGCGACGGCCAGATCACGCGCGCCGAGTTCGACGCCGCTCCGCGTCCGCAACGCGCCGAGCGTCGCCCCGAGGGTCGCGGCGGCCCCGGTGGGCAGCGCGGGGAGCGTCCCCCCAGCCCAGACACCAACAATGACGGCCGCGTCTCCCGCGAGGAGTGGCTGGCCCAGACCGACCGGATGTTCGAGCGGGCCGACACCAACCGCGATGGCCAGCTCACCCGCGAGGAGGCACAGGGTGCCTGGCGCGGCGGCGTGCGGGGTCGGTAAGGCTCCATGGCCGAGGTCCGGTTCCTCGATCCCCTGGAAGGCCTGATCCGGAAGGCGGCGCGCGGCGAGCGCGCCGCCGCCGAGGCCCTGGTGCGCGCCGTCTCGCCCCGCCTGTGGCGGGTGGCGTGGCGGCTGTCCGGTGGCCAGCGCCAGCTGGCCGAGGATGCGGTGCAGGATGCGCTGATGCAGATGTGGACCCAGCTGCCCCGCTGGCGCACCGGCGAAGCGCGGCTCGAAACCTGGCTGCACCGGGTGGTCACCCACCGCTGCTTCGACCGCCTGCGCAAGCTCGGCCGGTTTGTCGGCGAGGACGAGGCGCCAGAGCCGGTGGACCTGTCGCCAGCGCCTGATGCAGGCCTGCTGGCCGCGGATACGGCCGCAGCTGTCGACGCGGCGCTGGCAGCCCTGCCGGACCGGCAGCGGGCTGCTATCGTACTGGTTCATTTCGAGGAGATGTCCGGGGCCGAAGCGTCACAGGCGCTCGGTGTCTCGGTCGAGGCCCTCGAAAGTCTCCTGGCGCGGGCCCGGCGCAGCTTGCGCCAGCGGCTTGCGCCCGCCACATCCGCAACTCCAAAGGCCAGCGAGGCCGCAGCATGACCGACGATCTTTCCACCCTCCTGGCCCGGGCCAGCACACCGCCGCCCGCTCCGATGGAGCAGTTCCTCGCGACGATCCCGGCTGCCGCCGACGCCGGTGCGGCCGGACCGGGGCGTCGCCTTGCCTGGCTGCCGGGCTTCGGTGTGGCTGCTGCCGCCGCCCTTGCCGTGGTGGTCGGCGGTGCCTCGATCCTCAGCCTGCGCCCGCCCCCCGCCGAACCGGTGACCGTGGCAGCCAGTGATCTCGACCAGCTGGTGGCAGAGGCCGGCTATTCCGAGACCGATGCGTTTGCCGCCACTCTGTCGGGCGATCTGGTGGCGCTGGGCCTGGCCGAATCCCCCTGAACCCGGACGCAGCCGCAGACCGCCACCCTGCGGCCATGGGGCAGGGGAAAGCTGAACCTGCGCCGTACCTTGTGCAGCGTCTGTCATCGAAGCGTCGCGCCATTGACATAGGCGGGCGGCACGGACAGGGATTGTGGGTTCGCTTCCGCAACAACATGCGGCTGCAAGACCGCCGAATGCGGGGCGTCAGTGCCTTCAGGCAGGGGAACGGGTGTGACGGGGACAGGATCGGCCAGAGGTGGCGGGCCTGACAGGCGCGCAAGGCACGGCGGTGCGCTGCTGGTGCTTGCTTCCGTCATGGGGCTGGCGCTGTCCTTTGGCCCAGCAGCGGCAGATGTCCTGTCCATCGGACCTGGCGGCACTGTCACCGTGATCAGTGGCCCGGCGGTGTTCACCCGCGATGCCGTCACTCCGATCGAGCGGCCTGCGCCACCCTCTGTCCCCCCCGCGGTCCAGCCTGCACCGCTGGCAGTACCATTGCCCCCCGGACCCATCGGCACGCTGCTGGTGGAGACCGCGCGGCGGCATGGCGTGGACCCCAATCTGGTGGTGACGGTTGCCTGGCAGGAAAGCCGGTTCCAGCCGCGCGCGGTGTCGCCCAAGGGCGCGATCGGCGTGATGCAGCTGATGCCCGGCACGGCCCGTGACCTCGGGGTGGATCCCTGGGACCCGGCCCAGAATATCGACGGGGGAACCCGGTACCTGAAGGCGATGCTGGCGCGCTATGACGGCAATGTCCGACTGGCGCTGGCTGCCTACAATGCAGGTCCCGGTGCGGTGGACCGCTATGGCGGCGTGCCCCCCTTTGCTGAAACCCGCGCCTATGTGCAGGCGATCATGAGCCGCCTGCCGCAGGGTGCGTGACCGCTGCGTGCTTTTCGTTCAAGGAACTGCCGATGACCCAGACCTTCCTTTCCAGCCAGACCGCCCGGACGCTGGCCGCTGCCCTGGTGCTGGCGCTGGTCGCCAGCCAGCCGGCCCTGGCCCAGGGCCTTGATCCGCAGGGATCGGGCGCGATCCTCGGTGCCGTGAACTGGGTGCAGGGCACCCTGCTGGGTGCCGTGGCGACATCCGTGGCGGTGATTGCCGTGGCAGCCGTGGGCTTCATGATGCTGACGGGCCGGATGGACTGGCGGCGCGGCGCCATGGTGATCCTCGGCTGCTTCATCCTGTTCGGGGCAGCCGCGATTGTCGGCGGCATCCGTGAAGCAGCTCAGGGCTTCTGAGACACCGAGACCGCCATGGCCCAGCTCGACCGCGACCCCGTCTTTTCGGCCCTGACCCGCCCGCAGATGTTTGCGGGCGTGACCTATACCTGGTTCGTGCTGAATGCGGTGATCACGGCGGAGGTGTTCTTGATCACCAAGTCGCTGTGGGCACTGGTGGCTGCGGTGGTGGTGCATCTGGTGGGTGTGGTGGCGGCGCGGGACGAGCCGCGCTTCCTCGACATCTGGATCACGCGCGCCTCCACCAGTCCGCGGGTCCGCAACTACCGCTTCTGGCGGGCCAACTCCTACCGGCCCTAGGCCCAGCACCCGAGCCGATCCGAACCCCATGCCCGCCCGCCCGCGCATCCCGGCCAGCTTTGCCGATATCGCCCGCACCGAAAAGGCGGCCGGCGACCGGCTGCCCTATGCGCGCCAGGTGGATGCCGCCACCATCGAGACCCGCGACGGCATGCTGCTCCAGATCATCAAGCTGGAGGGCCTGTCGTTCGAGACCGCTGACACCGAGGACCTGAACTATCGCAAGGCGGTGCGCGAGACGATGCTGCGCACGCTGGCTCACGCCCGGTTCGCGCTGATCCACCATGTGGTACGCACGCCCGTGCAGCCGCGACTGGAAGCGGCGTTCCCCGACCGGTTCAGTGCCAGCCTCGATACCCAATGGGCAGACCGGCTGGACAGCCGGGCCCTGTTCGTCAACGACCTGTATCTCACGCTGATCCGCCGCCCGGCCGGGGGCCGCACCGGCCTTCTGGACTTTGGTCTCGACTTCCTGCGCAAGGGCCGCACCCAGCAGGCTGGCGATGCCGAGCGGGCGCGGGAGATCCGCGAGCTGGACACCGCGCGCGATGCGCTGATGGCGTCGCTCGCGCCCTATGGCGCGCGGCTGCTGACGGCCTACGAGATGCCCTCGGGACTGCATTCGGAGCCACTGGAGTTTCTGGCCTCGCTCTACAACGGCTCGCTGCGGCCGATGCTGCTGCCGTCGGGGGACCTGGGACTCTATGCGCCGGTGCGGCGGATCACCTTTGGCCAGGAGGCTTTCGAGCTGCACCGGGCGCCGGGGCTGGAGCGCCAGTTCGGGGCGATGATCTCGGTCAAGGACTACCCGCCCCACACCGCCCCCGGCATGATGGACGACCTGATGCGGCTGCCGGTCGAGATGACGGTGAC
>JAIXTH010000294.1 GCA_027484265.1 Alphaproteobacteria bacterium | reverse complement strand
GCGCTTAACGAATGAGCGTCGCTTCGCGCCGCTTGCGCCGCTGCAAGCAGCGGCGCTCCAGGCCCCCCTTTTCTTTGGCGAGCCCCGAGCGACCAGCGGCCTCTCTTCGAGCTGGTGCGCCCTGGCACACAGCTCTGTGGCCTTCCACTTCAACCCTTTTCCCCGGTGTCGCCCGTCGCTGACGGCGGGGACGCAGGCGCGACGACCGGTCTCAAGGATGCGAAGCACCGCTTGCGGCGCCCGAAGGGCGTCCTTGAAACCGGACGGCACGCCTGCGATCCACGCTGGCGGCGGGTGTACCGGGGAAAAGGGCGGGCGGAGGACCTCCTCCCGTTGACCGCCAGCCTGTGGGCAGCGCGCCAGAGGGCGCGCGCCCCAGCGAGCCAATGCTCCCGTCCCCCGAAACGGACAGGGCCGCCCGGGCGGTCAGCCCGGGCGGCCCGCGTCCGCGCATGGACGCATCAATGGCGCTCGAACCGCCCCCGCTCACCACCCCGAAAGGTCGACCGGGGCAGACCGGTTCCCGCAGCCGGATCCTGTACTGACGACCGCGCAAGCGGTGCCTCCAGCCAGCATTCCGGCGCCAGCGCGCCTGCATGTCTTCCGCGAAACCGGCTGATCGACCCCACCAAGGGCGTCTTCTTGTGTCCGCCTCGCACCGGAAAACCTGTCAGTCGCTCCCGCCACTGCATGCGCGCAGGCTACCGCGCCCCCGGCGGCTGGCAAGTGTGACGTGATGGCACGCCCTTCTGGCGGAGCGGGGGTAATTCCGTATCGGGATCAACACCCTGCCTGGCGCAACCCGTTTCGGATGGCGATCTGCCCCCAAAACTATCCACAGACGGTGCCGTGATCGGGCGGTCCGATCAGGCCTCAGTCCACGAAGCGGATAGTCGGCGCGGGCCGTTCCACCTGCCCGGCGAGGCCGGCGAGCACCGCGGCCGCCAGATCGCGGAACAGGCTCGCAGAGGCACTGGCCGGGGCGGCATCGAGCACCGGCATGCCCGCATCACCGGCTTCGCGCAGCGCCTGGTCCATCGGCAGGCGCGCCAGCACCGGCAGGCCCAGCGCCTGCGCCATCCGCACGCCACCACCATCTCCGAACGGATGCAGGCGGCTGCCGTCCGGCAGGTCGAGCCACGCCATGTTCTCGACGATGCCCAGCACCGGCACATGGGTCTTGGCGAACATGGCCGCGCCGCGCCGCACATCCGCCAGCGCCACTTCCTGCGGTGTGGTGACCAGCACGGCCGCCGACAGCGGCACCGACTGGGCCAGCGCCAGCTGCGCCTCGCCCGTCCCGGGGGGCGTATCCAGCACCAGCACATCGAGCGGGGCCCAACTGACATCGTTCAGCATCTGGCGGATCGCGCTGGTCACGATCGGCCCGCGCCAGATCATCGGTGCATCCGGGTCGACCATATAGCCGATCGACATGGTCTTGAGCCCATAGGCCTCCACGGGCACCAGCTTGCGGTCGGCGCCGGTGGCGGGCTCGGCGTCGCGGGTGCCGAGCAGGGTCGGCAGCGAGGGGCCGTAGATGTCGATATCCAGCAGCCCGACCCTGAGGCCGGTGTCCGCCAGCGCGCGGGCAAGGTTCACCGCCACGCTGCTCTTGCCCACGCCGCCCTTGGCCGAGGCCACAGCCACCAGCGCGCCGATCCCGGCCAGCGGCGTCGGGC
Source organism: Alphaproteobacteria bacterium (assembly GCA_027484265.1). GTDB lineage: Bacteria > Pseudomonadota > Alphaproteobacteria > Caulobacterales > Aquidulcibacteraceae > JAIXTH01. Next base: position 2,793 of record JAIXTH010000294.1, on the reverse strand, counting down.
GGGCGGGTGCAGCTGCCCCCTGGGCCAGGGCTGCATCGGACAGGCGTGCGCCCTTGCGCACGCGCACTGTTCCAGGCTCGGCGGGCGCAGGTTCCGCGCCGGACGTGGCTGGCCGGGCGGTCACTGCCGGTGCCGGAGAGCGGCTTGGGGCGGCATGTGCGGTCAGCACCACCGTGGCCTTCTTCACCCCCTTCAGCCCCTGCAGGGCGGCGGTCGCGGCAGCCTGCCAGCCCGCAGCGGCAGCGGCATCGGCCGGATCGATGGCCAGCGTTACCAGCGCCTCGCCCTGCCGGGACAGGGTTGCGCTCTCAACCAGACCGGCCAGAACCAGCCCCTTGCCGTCCGGCCCGCGGACAGTATCAAGCACGCGCAGCATATCCTCGCGCTTCGGTGATCGCCAAAACCCAGCCATGTTCTTGAACCATCAACCCCCTCGACACCATATCGGCTCAGCAAACGGTACGATCAAGGCGGCGCTGCTGCGGCCCGCACTGCCCGACCGTCAGAACGGGAACAGTCAAGCGTATGCCTTGGAACGATAACTCGAACGGTGGCGGCGATCCGCCGCGCGGCAATCCTTGGGGTGGCGGGGGCCAGGGTGGCAACCAGGGTGATGGCGGGGGCGGCAACCGTCCTGGCGGCAATCCGGGTGGCAACCCCTGGGGCGGGCGGCCTCCACAGGGCCCCGGCAACAATCAGGGCGGCGACCTCGACGATATGGCCCGGCGGCTGGAAGACCGGCTGCGGGTGGTTCTCGGCGGCAAGGGCAATGGCCAGCAGCCGCGCGGCGGCGGTGGCGGCGGGCGCCCGGGTGGCGGCGAGCTGACGCTCGACCGGCGCGCCATCGGTGCGATCGGTGCCATCCTTCTGGCAGGCTGGTTCGCGACCGGCATCTATGTCGTCGATGCCGGCGAGCAGGCGGTGGTCCAGCGGTTTGGCAAGTGGGTGCGGTCGGTGGACTCGCCCGGTCTGCAATACCGGATGCCCTCGCCGATCGAGAGCCATACCACCATCAATGTGCAGAGCGTGCGGACGCTGGAAGTCGGCGCCGCCGGCGAAGGCGGCAATGCCACCGACGGCCTGATGCTGACCCGCGACGAGAACATCGTCGATGTGGGCTTTAACGTGCAGTGGCGGGTGACCGACCCGGCCGCCTTCCTGTTCAACATCGACCAGGTGTTCGACACCAACGGCCAGCCCACCGGCACCCTCGCGGCGATTGCCGAGTCGGCGATGCGCGAAGTGGTGGGCCGGTCCCTGCGCGAGCAGGTGCTGACCACCGGCCGCGCCGAAGTGGAAAGCCAGACCCGCCAGCTGATGCAGCGCATGCTGGACCAGTATGGCGCCGGCATCACCGTGACGCTGGTCAACCTGACCCGGGCCGAGCCGCCGCGCGACGTGGTGGACGCGTTCCGCCAGGTGGCTGCCGCCAGCCAGGAAGCCGAGACCAAGATCAACCAGGCCCGCGCCTACCAGAACGAAGTGGTCCCGCAGGCCCAGGGTGAGGCGGCCCGCTTCAACCAGCTGTACCAGGAATACCGTCTGGCGCCGGAAGTGACCCGCCAGCGGCTCTACATCGAAACCATGGAGCAGGTGTACAAGGGCGCCAACCGGGTGCTGATCGATCCGGGCCGGGGTGGCCAGGCACCCGTGATGGTCCTGCCCCCCGAACTTCTGCGCAGCCAGCCGCCGCAGGTGCCCAGCGGCGTGACGGTGACACCGTCGCAGCCCTCCACGCCTCCCACCAGCCCGCGGAGCAACGGACAATGAACCAGAACGTCCTTTTCGGCATCGGCGCGGCAGCGCTGGGCCTTCTCTTCGTGGCTTCCAACGCCCTGTTCACCGTCAGCCAGACCCAGCAGGCCATCGTGCTGCAACTGGGTGAGCCGCAGCGGGTGATCAACCGCGAGGGCGGCGATGCCGGTCTCAAGATCAAGATCCCGTTTGCCCAGCAGCACCGGGTCTATGACCGCCGCATCCTGAACCTGGTGCCCTCGGGCCGCAGCGAGATCGTGACCGCTGACCAGGAACGGCTGGAAGTGGATTCCTTTGCCCGCTGGCGGATCGCCGATCCCCTGCGCTTCTATCAGGCGGTGGGCACCCAGCGGATGGCCGAAACCCGGCTGTCGAGCCAGCTGGAAGCCTCGCTGCGGCGGGTGCTGGGTTCGGCCCAGTCCGGCGACATCATCTCCGGGCGCCGGGCGGCGCTGATGGGGCTGATCCTGGCCGAGCTGAACCGCGATGCCCGCTCGCTGGGCATCCAGGTGGTGGACGTGCGCATCCGCGCCGCCGACCTGCCGCAGGCGAACCAGGAACGGGTGTTCCAGCGCATGCGCTCGGAACGCGAACAGGCCGCTGCCGCCATCCGCTCGGAAGGCGACCGCCAGGCGCAGGAAATCCGCGGTGCTGCCGACCGTGAACGCGCCCGGATCATCGCCGGCTCGTTCGGCCAGGACCCGGACTTCGCGGCCTTCTACCGCTCGATGCAGGCCTATCGCGAAGCCCTCCCGGCCGGGACCACCATCCTGACCACCCCGGACAGCGACTTCTTCCGCTTCTTCGAAAGCCAGCGCGGAACCGGGCAGTAAGAGCAGCACCAACCGCTGGAGCGCAGCTGCTCGCAGCTGCGCTCCGGTGGTTTGCTCAGTGGTTGGCGGTGAACGGTGGGAGGTCCTCCGCCCGCCCTTTTCCCCGGTGTCGCCCGTCGCTGACGGCGGGGGTGCGGGTGGGACGGCCGGTCTCAAGGATGCGAAGCACCGCCCCGCGGCGCCCGCAGGGCGTCCTTGAAACCGG
>JAIXTH010000034.1 GCA_027484265.1 Alphaproteobacteria bacterium | reverse complement strand
TGTTCATCGCCGGCGACCGCGACCCGGCCTTCACAGGCTTCGGCCTGTCGCGCACCAGCCCGCTTGAGCTGATGGCACCCCATGTGCCGGACCTGCGCGGCTTCCACATCCTGCCCGGCTGCGGACACTGGACCCAGCAGGAGCGGCCGGAGGAGGTTTCGCGCCTGCTGGTGGACTGGCTTGGCCAGCTGGCGCGTCAGGCTGGACCGGCGGGCTGACCGGCCGGCTAACCGGGCAGGCTCGCGCCCGCCTCGGCGAGGAGCAGGTCGGCGATCACGCGGTTGGCCAGCAGGCGCCCGGCTGGCGTCAGGCCGACGCGCCCTGGCCGGGTCCAGACCAACCCGGCATCGCGGGCAGTGGCAAGGGCGGTGGCGGCCAGGGGCGCGCCAGGTGCCAGCGCCGGGTCGGCGCCATCGGCAAAGCGCAGGCCCATCAGCCAGAATTCGTCGCGGGCGCCATCCTCGTCCAGCACCTCGCGCTCTGCGGTCCCAGTACCCGTTGCGGCCACACCAGCGATGTAGTCCACTGGCCGCAGCGCTGCCGTGGTGGCCAGCCGTCCGGCGCCGGCCCCCAGCCGCCCATGGGCGCCGGGCCCCACCCCGATCCAGTCCTGCGACGTCCAGTAGGCGATATTGTGCACCGACCGCGCCGCTGCGCCCTGCGCATGGTTCGAGACCTCATAGGCCTCAAATCCGGCGGCCTCGAGCACGTCCTGGGTGATCAGATAGAGGTCGGCGCCCAGATCATCGTCCGCCGGCACGATCACACCGCGCCGCACCGCCCGCTCATAGGCAGTGCCCGCCTCGATGGTCAGCTGATAGGGCGAGATATGGTCCGGTTCGAGTGCCAGGGCCGCACCCAGCTCCGCGCGCCAGTCGTCGCGGGTCTGGCGGTGGCGGGCATAGATCAGGTCCACCGAAAGCCTGGGGAAAAGGCTGCGGGCGAGGCGGGCGGCGCGGACGGCCTCATCCGCGCTGTGGAACCGCCCGAGGGCCCTGAGACTGGCATCGTCCAGCGCCTGGATGCCGAGGGACAGCCGCTCAACCCCCGCAGCGCGCAGGCCCGCAAACCGCGCCGCCTCCGCATCGGACGGATTGGCCTCGAGGCTGATCTCGGCACCGGCTTCAAGGCCGAACAGCCGGTCCACCGCCTCGATCACCGCCGCCACCTCGGACGGCGCCATCAGCGACGGGGTGCCGCCGCCGAAGAAGATGCTGGATACAGGGCGCGCGCCCGTGATGGAGCGCCAGCCCGCGAGGTCGGTCAGGATCGCCTGCAGCAAGGACGTGCTGTCGGCACCCCGCGCGCGGTAGACATTGAAATCGCAATAGGGACAGATCGCGGTGCAATAGGGCCAGTGCACATACACCGCCAGCTGGCGCGGGGCGCTCCCGCCCGCTGGCCCGGCGGGCCTGTTCACCCGAACACCGCCGTCACGAACAGCTCGAACGCCCGGGTGCGATGGCTCTTGGCGTATTTCTCGGCGGGTTCGATTTCGCCAAAGGTCTGGCTGTCGCCATCGGCGATGAAGATCGGATCATAGCCAAAGCCGCGCGTGCCGCGCCGCGCATCGGCGATCGTGCCCCGCACCTCGCCCTCGAAAACCTGCGCGCTGCCATCGGGCCGGACCAGGGCGAGTGTCGAGACGAACCGCGCCGACCGGTCGGCGCTGCCGCTGGCCGCCAGCCGCCGCAGCACCTCGTCCATGGCGCGCCCGAAATCGCGCGGCTCGCCCGCCCAGTCGGCGGAGCGCACACCCGGATCGCCGCCCAGCGCGAACACTTCGAGCCCGCTGTCATCGGACAGGCTGGGCAGCCCGCTGGCCGCGGCGGCCGCCCGGGCCTTGATCAGGGCATTGCCGGCAAAGGTCGCCTCGGTCTCGTCGGGAACCGGCAGTCCGAGCGAATCGGCACTGACCACCTCCACCCCATGGGGCGCCAGCAGCGCCTGGATCTCGCGCAGCTTGCCCGCATTGTGCGTGGCGATCAGCAGTTTCGGGAAGGGCGCGGTCGCCATCAGCGGCCCTCAGTCCTTGATGGTCAGCAGCGCGCTGTTGGGGCGGCCCAGCACGGCGCGGTCGCCATTGATGCCGATCGGCCGCTGGATCAGCCTGGGATTGGCAGCCATGGCGGCGAACACCGCGTCATCGGCGGCGTCGGCCGCAAGGCCGGCTGCTTCGGCGTCCTTGTCACGCAGGAATGCGCGGGGGCCAGCCCCCATCTTCGCGGCAATCTCCCGCAGCTCGGCCTCCGACAGGCGGCTGGCCTTGAGCATGTAGAGGCGGATGTCCGGCTCGACCCCGGCGGCCTGCAACACCTCGAGGCCCTTCTTCGACGAGCCGCAGCCGGGATTGTGGATCAGGATATAGGTCATGGCAGGGACGGGCTCCGCAGCAGGTTGTGGCGCTGACATGGCATGGTGCACGCGCCGCGCAAGGGCGTCACTGCGCGAGCTGGCCGTCACCTGACCGTCATCCACCGCACCATGCCCACTTGCAGCGCCCCGCGCTGCACGGCACACCGGCACCAGGAGACACCGCCGCATGGACTGGGACAAGCTGAAGACATTCCACGCCGCCGCCGAGACCGGCAGCCTCACGGCCGCCGCCGAGAAGGTGGGCCTGTCGCAATCGGCCGTCAGCCGGCAGATCGCCGCGCTGGAGGATGACCTCGGTGTGCCGCTGTTCCACCGCCATGCCCGCGGCCTGATCCTGACAGGGCCCGGCAAGGTGCTGCAGAGCTCCACCGGCCAGATGGCCACCATCGCCGCCGTGGCCGAGAGCAATCTGAAGGACGCCCGCGACCGGCCCCAGGGCGAGCTGGTCGTGACAGCCCCCGTGGGCTTCGGCGCCACCTGGCTGGCGCCGCGTCTGGGTGGTTTCATGGACGCCTATCCGGACGTGACGCTGCGGCTGCTGCTGGATGACCGCGAGCTGGACCTCACGACGCTCGAAGCCGAATGCGCCATCCGCCTGTGGGAGGCGACCCATGCCGACCTCGTGCAGCGCAAGCTACTGTCGGTGACCACCGCGCTCTATGCCTCGCCGGACTACATTGCCCGCGAGGGTCTGCCGCGCGTGCCCGAGGATCTCGACCGCCACCGGATCATTTCCTACGGCGCGCGCGCCGGCGATCCGATGAAGGTGCTGGACTTCCCGCTCACCCTCGGCCGGGAAGATCTCAAGCCGCGCGCCGCGCACCTCGCCATCAACAATATCAGTGCGGTGGTGAAGGCGGTGGGGGCCGGGATCGGGATTGGCGGCCTGCCCGACTATCTGGCGCGGCGCGAGCCGTCGCTGCAGCGGGTGCTGCCCGACCACCCGGGTCCCAACCTCGATGTGTTCTTCATCTATCCGTCCGATCTGCGCCGCTCCAAGCGGATCGCCGCGTTCCGGCAATATCTGCTGGACCAGGCGGGCGAGCCGGTCTGAGCCGTGAACCGGCCCGGGGCACCGCGCACCGCTCTGGCCGGGCTGCTGCTGGCGGGCCTGGTGGCATTGGCGGGCGGCTGCGATGGCGCCGGTGTGGCGGCTGCAGGGCCCGCGGGCCAGCCTGCGGAGGCGGGGCTGCCCGAGCCGCCAGGTGGCGCGTGGCCGTTCGATTTCTGGGTTCTGGCCCTGTCCTGGTCGCCGACCCACTGCGGGGCCGACGGCATGGCCGAGCGCGATCCGCAGCAGTGCGCCGGCCCGCGGCCCTATGGCTTCGTGGTGCACGGGCTGTGGCCGCAGTTCGAGCGCGGCTTCCCCCGCTCCTGCCCCGCCCGCACCAGCGCGCCGGATCGCGCCCTGACCGAGGCGATGCTCGACATCATGCCCAGCCGGCGCCTGGTGGCGATCCAGTGGGAACGGCACGGCACCTGTTCGGGCCTCGCGGCGGATGGCTATTTCGCCACCACCCGGGCAGCGCGTGACCGGGTGTCGATCCCGCCAGCCCTGCAGGGGCCGACTGACTGGCAGCTGATGGAGGCAGGCGCGATCGAGGCTGCCTTCATCGCCGCCAATCCGGGGCTGGATCCGGCCGCGATCGCCGTCGAGGCACGGGGCAGCCGCCTGCGGGAAGTGCGGATCTGCCTGGGGCATGACCTGGCCTGGCGCGGCTGCCCGCAAGTGGACGCAGGCGGGGAACCCGCCGGGCGCGACCTGCGAATCCCCCCGCAGCGGGTCGCTCGTCCCCCCGCCAGCAGCAATTGATGGGGAAACATGCGCTGGCTTTTCGCGCGCGGCGCGAGCACAGGCGACCGCGCTTTCACCCCGGTATAGGCTGAACGGACCTGTTCCGTAGCCGGGACAGCCAACGGAGCGCGACAGGCAGCCATGCAACCCGCCAACCTCAGAGCCAATCCGGGCCTGCCTGTCTGGGCGGGTCTGGGCGCCACGCTTCTGGCGGGAACAGGGGTGCTGACGGGCAGCACAGGCTGGCCGGGCCTGTGCGCCTGTCTGGGACTGCTGGGCTGGACCGCCACGGTGGCGCTGGCGCCCGGTGCGCGCAGCGGGCTGGTCCAGCTGCTGTGCCTCGGCTTTGCCGCCACCGGCCTGTCGCTGGGCGCGGGCGGCCCGACCAATGCGGCCTTTGCCGCACAGGCCTGGCCGATACTGGGGGCGATCGCAGGCGGTGTCTCGGCCTGGCGCGGTGTGGTCGTGGCCGTCGCAGGGTCTGTGGCGGCAGCACTGGCGGGCCTGGTTCTGGCGCGCAGCGGGATCGTTCTGGTCACGCCCGAATGGGGCGCGATCGTGGGCCTCGGCGGGATGGTGCTGCTGGGGATCGCAGCCTTTGCATCGACCATGGGGATCGGTGCGCGCGCCCCCGGCACAGCCGTCATGGCGCAAGCGCCGGCCGACAGCAGCCTCGTTGACCGGTCGCTGGCGCTGGAGGCCCTGCACGAAGCCGACGCCGCACGGCGCGAGGCCGCCGGCCGCGCCCGTTTCATGGCCGAGATGAGCCACGAGCTGCGTACCCCTCTCAACGCCATCATTGGCTTTTCCGATTCGATGAAGGAAGGCGTGTTCGGCCCGCTGCCGGAACGCTATGCCGACTATGCCGGACTGATCCATCAGTCCGGCAAGCATCTGCTGGAGCTGATCTCCGACCTGCTGGACCTGTCCAAGGTCGAGGCCGGCCGCTACCGGATCGAGGCCGGGCCTGTGGATCTGGCACAGATCGCGGCGGAAGCCGTGATGATGGGAACAGCTGTGGCTGGACCGCAGGACGTGCATCTCCGGCTCGAGGCAGCAGGGCCCGTGACTGCCACTGGCGACCGCCGCGCCGTGCTGCAGATGCTGCTGAACCTGGTATCCAACGCCGTGAAGTTCACACCTGCAGGCGGACTGGTGACGGTGCGGGCCCTGACCCTGTCCGACGGTCCACGCCTGGAGGTGCAGGATACCGGTGTCGGCATGACCGTCGATCAGCTCGCCCGGATCGGCCAGCCCTATGCCAGCAGCACCGATGGACTGTCGGGCCAGCGCGGTACGGGGCTCGGGCTGGCCCTGGTGCAGCGCCTGGCGGCCCTGCAGGGCGGATCGCTGGCGATCGACAGCCAGCCCGGTGCCGGGACCCTCGCGGTGGTCAAGCTGCCAGTGGCGCAGGCCCTGCCCGAGCCCTCACCGGAGCCCTCACCGGAAGCCACCCCGGAAACAAGCCCCGAGACCAGCCCGGAAACGAGCCCCGAGACCGACCCGGACGCCCCCCCCGCGCCTGCGCGCTAGGACACCGCCCAGGCCGGCTTGCGCTTGTCGAGGAAGGCCGCGAGCCCCTCACGGCCCTCGGGTCCGGCACGGCGTGCTGCGATCCGCCTGGCGGTTTCGGTGCGCAGCGCAAGGTCGGGCGTGCGCCCGGCCACATCATCCACCAGCTGGCGGGAATCAGCCACAGCCCCCGGCGCAGCGGCCTGCACCAGCCGCCAGGTCGCCGCCACCGCCGCATCCAGGCCGGCCTCGTCCGCCACCACGGCCTCGATCAGACCATTGCGCAGGGCCCGCTCGGTATCGAACGGCATCGCCAGCGAAAACAGGGCCTTGGCCTCACGGGTTCCGATGGCTGCCACGACATAGGGTGAAATGGTGGCCGGGGTCAGGCCCAGCTTCACCTCGGAAAAGCAGAAGCCCGCGCCCGCCACCGCCACCGCGCGGTCACAGGCCGCCATCAGCCCGAGGCCGCCGCCATAGGCACCGCCCTGAACGAGGCACAAGGTCGCCTGCGGCAGGCTGGCGAGGGCATGCAGCATGGTGGCGAGGGCCAGTGCATCGGCCTGGTTGGCCGCTTCGTCCTGCTCGCCCTGGCGGCGCATCCAGTCGAGATCGGCGCCGGCACAGAACATCGCCCCGGCTCCGCGCAGCACCACCAGCCGCACCGACGCCTCACCTGCCAGAGCCGTGAAGGCGGCGGTCAGATGCGCGATCATGGCCTCGTTGAAGGCATTGCGGCGCTGGGGCCGGTCCAGCACCACTTCGGCGAGGCCGGGCTGCGGATAGCGGATGCTGACAGGGGCTGGCTCGTCCATGGTGCGCTGTCTCCCGTTGCGCATGGATCGGCGCCAGCAGGACCGCCACGCCGTTCAGCCGCCAGATGCGCCGGGACCGCGGGCAGGTCCAGCCGGATGTTGCAGGAACCGGGCACACCGCGCACGTCGCGGCTGCGACGGTCTGGCCCCTTGATTCCGGACCGGCGCGCCCGTACCCGCAGGACCATGAAGCTCTACACCGCCCGCCTCGCCCCCAACCCGCGCCGGGTCACCATGTTCGTCGCCGAAAAGGGCCTGGCCGACCGGATCGAGGCCGTCACCCTCGACCTGGCCACCCAGACCAAGACCCCGGAGCACTTCGCCCGCCATCCCCTGGGTCTGCTGCCCGTGCTGGAACTGGATGACGGCAGCATGCTGTCGGAGAGCCGGGCGATCTGCAGCTATCTGGAGACCGTCCAGCCCGAGCCCAACCTGATGGGACACACAGCGGACGAGCGCGCCTTCATCGAGATGTATGACCGGCAGGTCGAGTTTGCGCTGCTGGCGGCGGTGGCCGGCTGGGTGCGCCACGGCCATCCGGGTCTGGTGGCCCTGGAGCCGGTGCAGGTGGAAGCCTATGCGCAGCTGAGCGCCGACAAGGCCCGCAAGGCGGCCGACTGGCTGGATGTGCACCTGTCGGACCGGGCCTATATGGCCGGCAACCGCTTCACCATCGCCGACATCACCGCCTTCTGCGCCGTCGAATTCGGGCGGCTGGTGAAGTTCAAGCCGTGGGAGACCCACACCCACATCGCCCGCTGGCGTGAAGCCGTGCTGGCACGCCCGTCGGCGCAGGCCAGCTGAGGAACCGCGCTGCATGTTCGGCTCCGACAACCAGGCACCGGCCCATCCGGCTGTTCTGCAGGCGATGGTGGAGGCCAATGCGGGCCAGGCTCCGTCCTATGGCGCCGACCCCTGGAGCGATGCGGCCCGCGCGCTGATGGCCACCACTTTCGGGACCGATGATCTCGACATCTATTTCGTGGCCACCGGCGGAGCCGCCAACGGCCTGGCGCTGTCGCAGCTGGTGCGGCCCTGGGGGGCGGTGGTCTGCGCCCCCGATGCACATATCATCGCCGACGAGGGCTCGGGTCCCGAGCTGTTCACCGGCGGTGCCCGGCTTCTGCCGGTGGGAGCACCTGGCATCCTGATCGGCCCGGACGATCTGGATGCCGTGCACGGCGCCCACCCGGCTTCCTTCGTGCACGGGATGCAGCCGCGCGCGGTATCGCTGACGAACCTCACCGAGACCGGCCGGGCCTGGGACCCGGCGCAGCTGGCGCGGACCTGCGCGCGTGCCCGGGAGCTGGGCTGGGGCGTGCATGTGGACGGGGCGCGCTTCGGCAATGCCGTGGTGGCCTCGGGCGCGAGCCCGGCGGCGCTGAGCTGGCAGGCGGGGGTGGATGCCCTGTCGTTCGGCCTCACCAAGACCGGCGCGGTGATGGCCGAGGCTGTGATCCTGTTCGGCACCGCCCGCACCGATCCATCGCTGCCCTATGCCCGCAAGCGGGCGGGGCAGCTGATTTCCAAGCACCGGTTCCTGGCGGCACAGTTCGTGGCGATGCTGCAGGACGGGCTGTGGCTGCGGCTGGCGGCACAGGCCAATGCCGTGGCCGCGGAACTGGCGGCGGTCTTCACGGCTGCCGGCATCGAGCTGGTGTTCGAGGCCCCCGGCACGGCGCGCGGCAATGAAGTGTTCGCGCGGCTGGATGCGCGGGCACAGGCCGCCCTCGGTGATACCGGGGTCAGCTTCTATCCCTGGCTCCCCGGCGGGCCGGACTGCTGCCGCTTCGTGGCGGGCTGGACCTCCACCCAGGACCATGTGCGGGCCGTGGCCCGGGCCCTGGGCTAGTCCGGCCCCACCCCCGCCCCCGTTTCACAGAACCACACCATGGCCCTCACCTTCCGCCCTGCCCCGATCATGACCCTGGCGGCTCTGCCGGCGCTGGCCCTGCTGCTCACCCTCGGCCAGTGGCAGTGGGCGCGGTTCGACATGAAGCGCGATGCCCCGCCGCCACAGGCGGTAGCCGAGGCGATCCGGCCCCTGGAGGACGTGCTGGCGGCAGGCCCCGCCGAGCGGACGCCGGTGCGCGCCACCGGCAGCTGGCAGCCTGGCGCGATCCAGATCTATGCGCTGGTGGATGGCAAGCGCGGCGCGCGCCAGTTCCTGCGGCTTGAAACCGGTGCCGGTGCGGTGCTGGTGGATCGCGGCTGGGTGCGCGAGGGCGAGGTGGCGCCGGTCCCGACGGGCACCGCCTCGGTGGACGGCGTGCTGCGCGCAGGCGTCAGGGCGAACGCCTTCACGCCCGACAATGATCCCGCCTCCGGCACCTGGTACTGGCCGGATATCCCGGCGATGGCGCAGGCGCTCGGCAGCCCGCTCGCCACCGAAGCCTTCTATGTGGCGCAGATCACTGTCGATCCGCTGCAGACCGGCACCGCAGCCGCCAATCCCTGGGCCGACCCCAAGGGGGCCGACCAGCTGCCCGCCGAACGCCACCTCGGCTATGCCCTCACCTGGTGGGGCCTCGCTGCGGCCCTGATCGGCGTGTGGCTCGCGGTACAGCTGCGTACGGGCCGGATCGGCTGGAAGCGGGACTGAACGAGGCCGGGGCGTAGCAGGCTCTGGAGCGCAGCTGCTTGCAGCTGCGCCAGCGGCGCCGGGGGCGCCGCTGCATCGTTAAGCGCGTGACAGCGAAGGTCGTGGCGCTGGCGCGCCTGCGCAGCTGCAAGCAGCTGCGCTCCAGTGGAACACCGCGCCTCAGACCCGCTGGATGATGGTGGCGGTGCCCATGCCGGCGCCGACGCACAGCGTGACCAGGGCGGTTTCCTTGCCGGTGCGCTCGAGCTCGTCGAGCACGGTGCCCAGGATCATGCCGCCGGTGGCCGCCAGCGGGTGACCCATGGCGTTGGCGCCGCCGTTCACGTTGATCTTGTCGTGCGGGA
>JAIXTH010000309.1 GCA_027484265.1 Alphaproteobacteria bacterium | reverse complement strand
GGCCAACCGGCGCCGGACGACCCGATCCTCCAGACAGACTACGGCCCGGTCCTTGGCGTGCGTGCTGATGGCCTATGCCTGTTCCGGGGCGTGCCCTACGGGGCCGACACCGCACGCACCCGCTTTGCCCGCCCCTTGCCGCCGGACCCCTGGACGCAGGTGCGTCCGGCCACCGTCTATGGCCGCGCCAGCCCGCAGCCGGGGCGCGAGCCGGATCAGTCGGAAGACTGCCTGGTGCTGAACATCTGGACGCCGGACCTGAACCCCACCGCCCGGCGCCCGGTCATGGTCTATGTGCATGGCGGCGGCTACATGACCGGTTCGGGCACCTCGCCGCTGACGGATGGTGCAACACTGGCGGCGCGGCACGACGTGGTGGTGGTGACCATCAACCACCGTCTCAATGCCTTCGGCTATCTCTATCTCGAGCAGCTGGCGCCGGGCTTCAGGCCGGATGGCGGCAATGCCGGTCAATGGGACCTGATACTGGCGCTCGCCTGGATCCGCGCGCACGCCCACAGGCTGGGCGGCGATCCGCGCCGGGTGATGCTGTTCGGCCAGTCGGGCGGCGGCGCCAAGATTGCCACCTTGATGGCGACACCGGCCGCCGATGGCCTGTTCAGCGCCGCAGCGACCATGAGCGGCCAGCAGGTGACGGCTTCGGGCCCCCTCAACGCGACCCGCCGGGCCGAGGCCTATCTGACCGCGCTGGGCGTTGACCCGGCACGGCCGCAGGCCCTGCTGGAGCTGCCAGCCGCTGCGCTGGTGGACGCGCTGCGCACGCCCGATCCGGTCAATCCGCAGATGGGCCTGTATTTTGGCCCGGTGCTGGACCAGCGCCTGCTGCCCCGCCACCCCTTCTGGCCCGATGCCCCGCCGCAGTCGCGGGCCATTCCCATGATCCTCGGCAATGTGCGCGACGAGACCCGCAGCCTGATCGGCCGGTCCGAGCCCGCAGCCTTCGCCCTGACAGACGAGCAGCTGCCCGGCTGGCTGGCGCGGCACATGCGCACCGACATCGACCCGGCGCTGGTGATCGCCACCTACCGCGCCGCCTATCCGCAGATCACCGCGCCAGACCTGTTCTTCGCCGCCACCACTGCCGCCCGCAGCTGGCGCGGACAGGTGGAGCAGGCTGATGCCCGCGCCCGGCAGGGAGCGCCGACCTGGGTCTACCGGCTTGACTTGCCCAGCCCGCTGGAGGGCGGCCGCTACGGCGCCTTCCATACGCTGGATATCGCCCACGCCTTCGGAACACTGGGCGCCGAGGGCTCGGCTACAGGGACTGACCCGGGCGCGCAGCGTGTGTCCGATACACTGATGGGCGCCTTCGCCGCGCTGGCCCGCACCGGCAGGCCCACACATCGCAGCCTGCCCGCCTGGCCGCAGTACCGCCTGCCCGACCGGCAGACCCTGCTGCTGGACAATCCGATCACCATCGCGCGCGACCCGCGCGGGGTCGAGCGGGCGCTGTTCGCCACCGTTCCATTCATCCAATGGGGGACCTGAGCCATGCTCCGAACTGCACCCGTCTCGGTCATCCTGCTGGCAGGACTTGCGCTGCCCGTCGCCAGCCAGGGCGGACCTGCGCCACCAGCGCCTGCTGCCCCGGCGGCACAGGTGCGGGCGTTCCCGGGGGCGGACGGCTTTGGCGCCTTCACCGTGGGAGGACGGGGAGGCCGGGTGCTGCGCGTGACGACGCTGGCGGATTCAGGGCCCGGCAGCCTGCGGGCTGCGGTCGAGGCCCGCGGGGCGCGCACCGTGATCTTCGACATCGGCGGAACCATCGCCCTGCAGGCGCCGCTGGTGATCCGCCATCCGGGCATCACCATCGCGGGCCAGACCGCCCCTGGCGACGGCATCACCCTGCGGGGCCACGAGCTGCGGGTCGCGACCGGCGAAGTCATCATCCGCTTCATTCGGGTCCGGGTGGGCGACGAGCTGGGCGTGGAGGCGGACGCGATCTCGCTGACCGCCGGGCGCAACATCATCATCGACCACTGCTCGGCCTCCTGGTCCACCGACGAGACCCTGTCGGTATCGCAGCAACTGACACGCGGCGACGGGCAGCTGGACGCCGTGACGGTGCAATGGAGCATCATCGCCGAATCCCTCGACCAGTCGGTGCACTCGAAAGGGGCCCATGGCTATGGTTCGCTGGTCCGCGGTTCGGCCGGGTCGCGCTACAGCTTCCACCACAATCTGTGGGCCCATCACCGGGCACGCATGCCCCGACCCGGCAATTTCGCCGATCCGGCAGACGACCCCGAAGGGCCGGTGTTCGATTTCACCAACAACCTGTTCTACAATTGGGGCGGGGATGCGAGCGACGGCGCTGGCTACAATGTCGATCGCGCGGCGATCAGCCGCTACAGTTTCCGCGCCAACGCCTATCTGCCGGGGCCTCAGTCACAGGGCCTGTGGGCGTTCGTGGAATCGGCGCCGGGCGCACGGGCCTTTTTCGAGGGCAACAGCCTGAACGGGGTGGTGCCGGACCAGACGAACCTGGTGCGGATGCGCCGCCCGGCCGAAGGCTATTTCAGCGCGGAGCCCTTTGCCACGGAGGGCCTGGTGGCACGGCCTGCAACAGATGTGACCGACCTGCTGCTGGCACGCGCCGGAGCGTCGCGGGTGCGCGATGCGGTCGATCTGCGGATTGTCGAGAGTGTGCGCACACGGTCCGGCGCAATCATCAACTCGCAGCGCGAAGTGGGCGGCTGGCCCGAGCTGGCGCCGGGCACGCCCTGGGTCGACAGCGACGGTGACGGCATGCCCGACAGCTGGGAGACCGCGCGCGGCCTCGATCCGCGCAACCCGGCCGATGGCGCGGGCGACAGCAATGGCGACGGTCACACAAACCTGGAAGACTGGCTGAACAGCCTGGTGCCGTAACGCTGCCGGACCCCGGGGCCAGCCGATCAGGCCGTCAGGCCATCAGCCCCGGCAGCCACAGCGACAGCTGCGGAAACACCATCACCAGGATCAGAACCAGCAGCGCGGCCCCGTAGAACGGCCACATGCCCTTCACCGCCTCGATCACCGTGATCTTGCCGATCGAGGCGCCCAGGAACAGCACCGAGCCGACAGGCGGGGTCACAAGGCCGATCCCGGCAGCCAGGATCAGCACCACGCCAAAGTGCACCGGGTCGATCCCATAGGCGCGTGCCACCGGCAGGAAGATCGGCGTGGAGATGATGATCAGCGGAGCCAGGTCCATGAAGGTGCCCAGCACCAGCAGCGTGATCACCATCAGGAACAGCACGGTCAGCTTGTCGTCCGCGATCGCTTCCATCGCCTCGACCGCATGCAGCGGCACCTGCAGATAGGCCATCATCCAACCGAAGGCGCCCGCAGCGCCGATCACGAACAGCACCGAACCCGTGGTCCGCGCCGCGCCCCGCGCAGCCTCGACAAATGCTTTCCAGCCCAGCGCCCGGTACACCAGCACGGTGATCAAGAGGGCATAGACCACGGCCACCGCCGCACTTTCGATCGCGGTGAATATCCCCGCCTTGATGCCCACGAAGATGATCAGCACCAGCACCAGGGCCGGCAGGGCCGTCACCAGCGTCGTCAGGATGATCCGCAGCGTCGCCGACCCCTCGGCGGTAAAGCCGCGCCGCACGGCGATGACCCAGGCCGTCGCCATCACTGCAGCCGCCAGCATCAGCGCCGGGATGATCCCCGCCGAGAACAGCGCCGTGATCGAGATGCCGCCGCCGGCTGCTGCCGAGAACAGGATCAGATTGTGCGAGGGTGGCACCAGCAGCGCCACCAGGGCCGCCGTGATGGTAACGCTGACCGCATAGTCGCGGTCATAGCCGCGATTGGCCATCTGCGGGATCATGGTGCCGCCCACGGCCGAGATGTCGGCGATGGCCGAGCCGGACACGCCGCCGAACAGGGTCGACGCCACCACGCTCACCTGCGCCAGCCCGCCCCGGAACCGGCCCACCAGCGAGCTGGCAAAGGCAATGATCCGCTCGGAAATCCCGCCGCGCAGCATCAGCTCGCCGGCGAACACGAACAGCGGAATGGCCAGCAGGCCGACATTGCTGATGTCGGCGGCCATCTGCTGTCCGACGACGATCGGCGGCAGACCTGCCGCGACTGCGGCTGCGATGGTGGCCAGGATCAGGGCCACCGCAACGGGCGCACCCAGCACCAGAAGAACGGCGAACACCGCGAACAGGATTGCCAGCGCCATCGTCTCAGTTCCCCGCCTGCTTGAGGCTGGCCACCAGCCGCTCGAGCGCAAACACCGCCATGATCGCTCCGCCCACTGCCAGCGGCAGATAGCGCAGCCCAGCGGGCAGGGCCGCGCCTGCCAGTTGAATGTCCCAGGTGGCCGCTGCCAGCATCCAGCCCCACACCGACAGGGTCGCCGCCACCCCCAGCGTCAGCAGATGCAGGAGCGACACCACGATCCGCCGAACGCCGTCCGGCAGCGCGTCGCGCACATTGGGGAAGTTGAAGTGCGTGCCCTCACGCACCCCCACGGCGCCCGCCAGCATGACGGTCAGCGCCATGAAGAACACCGCCACCGGCTCGGTCCAGCCCGGTGAATCGTTCAGCACATAGCGGCCGAACACCTGCCAGGCCTGCACGGCCGTGATGATCACCAGGCCTGCAATGGCGATGGCCCGGCAGGCGGCACTGAGACCATCCAGCAGGCGCGTGACCGGCGACGCGGATACGGTGGGGGAAGCTGCTGTGTCCATGTCAGGCCATTGCCCTGATGCGCGCGTGAAATGCTGCGAGTGACGGATCGCGCAGCCGCCGGGCGACGACGGGGGCACACGCGTCGCTGAACAGTGCGCGGTTGACATCGATTGGCGTGGTGCCTTCCTCCAGCGCCTTGGTGCGGGCCTCGGCCTCGGTGGTACGCCAGGCCGCGCGCATGACAGGCACCGACTGCCGGGCCAGGCTCGCGATCAGATCGCGGTCTCCCGGTGCCAGGCTGTCCCAGCTCCGTTTCGACATCAGCAGGAACTCCGGCGAATAGGAATGGCGGGTGTTGGACCAGTAGCGGGCCACTTCGACATGGCGCGAATTCTCGAAGGTCGGCCAGTTGTTCTCGGCCCCGTCGATCAGGCGACTTTGCAGCGAGGAATAGACCGCGCTGACGGTCAGCGGGGTGGGATTGGCCCCCATGGCGCCCACCGCCTCGATGAACACATCCGACTGCGGCACCCGGATCTTGAGGCCCTTGAGATCCCCCGGCTTCTCGATCGGCCGGCTGGTGTTGTAGAAGCAGCGGCCCCCGGCATCATAGATCGCCAGCCCCACCAGGCCGCGCGCCTCGAAGCCTGCCAGAATCTCGGCGCCGACCGGACCGTCCAGAACCGCATGCAGGTGATCATCGTTTTCGATCACGAACGGCATCGACAGGACCTGGGTCAGCGGGAAGGCATTGTTGAGCGAGGCACTGTTGACCCGGCAGATGTCGATCACACCCGACTGGGCGAGCATCACCGTGTCGTCCTCGGCCCCCAGCTGGGCCGACGGATAGCTGCGCAGCGACAGCCGCCCGCCACTTTGCTGGCTCAGCTGCTCGCCGATCCACTTGACGGCCACGACGGTGGGATAGCCGTCGCGGTGCACGTCGCAGGCGGTCAGTGTCCGGCCTGCCGCCGCCTGTCCGCAGCCACTGACGGCAAGGCCACCCAGCGCCGCGGCGCCTGTCAGAATCCCACGCCGGTTCATGCTGCCGCTCCCTGCGGAATTGCGGGCACGCAACGCACGCCCAGAACACCATCACGCCCATCAGTCCCGAACCGGATCTCGGCCGACTGTCCTGCCCGAATGTCGTGCACGCCGGTGATGGCGCCGGTGCTGACATAGGTTCCAGCCTTCAGCGGCATGCCCATCCGCGCGGCCTGCTGGATCGCGAAGGCCAAAGAGGCAGCGATGCCACCGGGGAAGCCGGCATCCATACCAGTGGCGATGACCGCACCGTCGATCCGCGTCTCGGCTTCCAGCTGTCCCAGGCGTGCCCGCCAGTCGCGGACCGGCCCGCCGATCACGAGGCCCGCATTGTTGCCGAAGTCCGACACCACCACGGTCGGGCCGAGGTCGTTGATCGTGGCCAGCGGGCTGCCCGCAATCTCGACCCCGGCCAGCAGCGCATCGGCATAGTCGAGGGCTGCCTCGCCGGTGATGCTGGCGCCAGTGGCAGGGGCGTCGCGGCCCAGCCGGAACACCAGCTCGGCTTCCACCGCACAGAAGCCGCCTTCGATAGCCGTGACGGTTGTGATGGCCTGCCCGGCGCTATGCTGGATCTTGCGGGCAAACACAGGGCCGATCAGCCGATCCACCCCGTGCAGGGCCTCGGCCTGTCCGGTAATCCGGCCAACCTTCCAGCCAGCGAGCGTGTCGGGCCAGCCCCGGATCGCGGCCGCCTGAATGACATAGGCCTCCGGCAGGCTGGCCGGGATGGTGCCTGGAAACCCGTCCAGCGCCACAGCCTGCAGCCGCGCGGCGCGGAACGCACCTGCAACGGCGCTGGCGGCGGCGCCATCTGTCGTGTCCGTCAGTACATCCCCAAGGGTGGCCATTGCAGTCTTCCACATCCCGTGCAGAGTCCTGATTGCGCAGTTTGGTAACCGGTGTCAATATGGGTCTGTCCAGAGGGGTGGACTGCAGGAGATGGCTCATGAACCGCAGAAGCCTGTTGATTGGTGGCGGCACCGGCGCGTTGCTGGCGCTGTCGGCCTCTCCCTTGCTGGCCCAGGCATCGGGATCTGTACCCCCGGCTGCCACTGGCTGGACCCGCACGGGTGGGGGCCGCGGCGGCGCTGTCATCCGGGTGACCACGCTGGCAGGGGATGGTGAAGGCTCGTTCAAGGCAGCGGTCACCGCGCGCGGGCCGCGCATCGTCGTGTTCGAAGTGGGCGGCGTGATCGATCTGGGCGGCCAGACACTGCGGATCACCGAGCCGTTCCTGACCATCGCGGGCCAGACCGCGCCGTCGCCCGGGATCACGCTGATCCGTGGCGGGATCGACATCTCCACCCATGACGTGATCGTACGACATATCCGGGTACGCCCCGGCGAGGCGGGTGCGCCCAAGCGCAGCGGGCGCGACTTCGATTCCATCGCCACGATTGGCGCCCGCGATGTGGTCGTGGACCAGTGCTCGCTCACCTGGGGCACCGACGAGAACCTGTCGGCCTCCGGCCCGCGCTTTACCGGTGCCACGCCGGATGAATGGCGCGCCGGCACCTCGCACCGGATCACCTTCACCAACAATCTGATCGCAGAGAGCCTGGCCTATGCCACCCACGCCAAGGGCGAACATTCCAAGGGCAGCCTGATCCACGACAATGCCAGCGACATCCTGATCCACCGCAACATCTATGCCCACAATGTCGAGCGCAATCCGCTGTTCAAGGGTGGGGTGCGCGGCGCGATCACCAACAATCTGATCTACAATCCCGGCCACCGGGCGATCCACTACAATCTGATGGCCAATGAGTGGGGCAGCCAGCCGTTCCAGACGGGGCGCATGACGGTGATCGGCAATGCGCTGCGCGGCGGCAACGACACCGATCCGGACCTGCCGCTGGTGATGCTGGGCGGGCATGGGGACCTCGCCCTGTATCTGCGCGACAATATCGCCGTGGACCGGCATGGCAGCCCGCTGCCGATGACGGGGCTCTACACGTCCGGGCGGGCGGCGTTCCGGATGTCGAGCCGGCCGTTGGACCTGCCACCGGGCCTGGCGCTGATGGCCGCACGCGATGTGGAGCGGACCTTGCTCACCACGGTGGGCGCGCGTCCCTGGGACCGCGATGCGCACGATGTGCGCATTTTGGCCGACATCGCCGAAGGCCGCGGCGAAGTGATCGACAGCGAGGCCGAGGTGGGTGGCTATCCGGTTGTGGCCGAGACCCGCCGCCCCTTCGATCCGGCGGCCTGGAATCTCGAGACCATGGAGCCGCTGACGCCTGCGGCGCTGGATTCAGGGGCCCGCTCGCGCGGGACCTGAGCAGGCGCCGGGCCCGTGCGGGTCAGACCCGGCCCGCTGGCAGGCCATCGTCCATCACCGCCCGATAGGCCCGCCAGGTGGCATGGCCCAGCCACGGGAACACGAACACCAGCGCCAGAAGGCCGGTGGCCAGGGTCAGGGCCAGCATCAGCACGATGTTGAAGGCAAAGCCTGCCATCGCCATCCGGTTGCGGCCCACGGCTGCCGCCGACAGGATCATCGCACTGATGATATCCACCTTGCGGGCGTACATCAGCGGCACCGAGAAGGCGAACAGCACGAAGGAAACAAGGGCGATCCCGGCGCCAATGGCCGTGCCCAGCACCAGCATGGTGAGCCCCTCGGGCGTCGTCAGCAACTTGTCGAGGAACCGGACCGGCGCGTAGGGGCCAAGACTGCCGAGGGTCACCGAATAGACCAGTGCCGCAATCCGCGCCCAGACCATCAGGATCACCAGCAGCACAAAGCCCGCCATCGCCAGTTGGCCTGGCGATCCCATGTCCTCCAGCACCCGGTGGGGAAACGCATCGGCGCCTCTTGGCACCTCGCCGCTGTCGAGGCGGCGGCTGATCGAATAGAGCCCGGTGGCGACCAGTGGTCCGGACAGTGCAAACGATCCGATCATCACCGGGACCGAGGTGCCGAAGCCCAGTGTGATCAGGCCCAAAATGAGGGCCATCGCACTGCCGGTCACCAGGATCCCGATCAGGATCCCGGGCTTCGGCGCCCGCCGCAGATCCCGCCAGCCTTCTGCCAGCCACTGCCAGTGGGCATCGCCCGGAAGCTTGCGGATCGCCACGGGTGGCTGCAGAGCGAGGTCCAGCACCAGAGCTGGCGCGCCGCCCAGGGCACCGGATGCGCGCGGGGACACAGGCGGATCGCTCATGGCTGCTCCCCTTCACCGCGCCCGCTGCGCGGCGGCAGGCTGTCGTCGCCCAGCACGCGCCAGGCCGCGCCCTGCGGATCGTCATACTGCCGGCTGCGCAGCGACCACAGGAACACCGCAAAGCTGGCAATGCCCATCACCAGGGTGATCGGGATCAGATAGATCATCGCTTCCATGGCAGGCCTCCCGCCCCGGTCTGCGAACCTGCACCCGCCAGGCGCAGCGCATTCAGCATCACCACCAGCGAGGAGGCACTCATGGCTATGGCGGCAATGAAGGGCGTCACCAGCCCGGCCACCGCAATCGGCACCGTCACCAGATTGTAGAGCGCCGAGAAGGCGAAGTTCTCGATGATCCGGGCCCGCGCTGCCCGCGCTACGGCGTGGGCTTCGGTCACGGCGGCCAGGGCATCGCCCTGGAACACGAAATCCGCTGCCGACTGGCTGGCATCGGCTGCCGCACCGGGCGCCATCGAGACATGGGCCCTCGCCAGCGCCGGGGCGTCGTTGAGGCCATCACCGACCATCAACACCTTGTGCCCGCTGGCCGCCAGCTCATCCAGCCGGGCTGCCTTGTCGGCGGGGCTGCAGCCCGCCTGCCAGCGCGCAAGGCCGACCCCAGCGGCAGCAGCCGCCACGGGGCCGGGCCGGTCGCCCGACAGGATCTCGGCAGGAATGCCGCGTGCGGCAAGCGTTGCAACAGTCTCGCGGGCATCGTCGCGCAGCGTGTCCATGAAGGCAAAGCGCACCGGCACGGCGCCGGGCCTTGCCAGCCACAGCTCGGTTTCGGCATCGGTCTCGCCGTCCTGTACGGCGCCGACAAACCGGCCACGACCCAGGCGCCACAGGCCATCGGCCAGCTCGGCCTCGACCCCCTGCCCCGGTACTTCGCGCACATTGGCGGCCACGGGACCAGGCCCGGCGGCGCGGGCCAGGGCCTGGGCTAGCGGGTGGTGCGAGGCGCGGGCCAGGCGTGCTGCCGCCTCGAGCGCATTGGGGTCGGGCGCGCTGGCGAGGCCGGGACGGCCACGGGTCAGCACGCCGGTCTTGTCGAACACGGCCTGGGTGATCACCGCCAGCCGCTCGAGCGCATCGCCGGTGCGCACCAGGATGCCCGAGCGGAACAGCCGCCCGCTCGCCACCACCTGCACAGCTGGAACCGCGAGGCCGAGGGCACAGGGACAGGTGATGATCAGCACGGCGCAGGCGTTGAGGATGGCGGTGCGCGGGTCTGCCCCCGCCAGCAGCCAGCCCACAACGGTCAGCGCAGCGGCTCCATGCACCAGCGGCACGTAAAGCCGGGCAGCGGCGTCAGCCATCCGCACGAAGCGCGAGCGGTTCTGCTCGCCGGTCTCCACCAGGCGGGCGATCTCGGCGAGGAAACTGTCCTCGGCCGCAGCCACGGCCCGGGCCACCAGCGCCCCGGTGAGGTTCACGGCGCCTGCCCGCACCAGCATGCCCGGCCCCACCGCCACCGGCGCGGTCTCGCCGGTCAGCATCGAGAAATCGGCGTCCGAACGGCCCTCTTCCACGGTCACGTCCACGGGCACACGATCACCGGGATGCACCAGCAGCCGCGCGCCGGGCTTCACCTCCCGCACCGCCATGGAGACCGGACTGCCAGTGTCATCCAGTACAGTCGCGGTCACAGCCTGCAGCGCCAGCAGATCGCGCGCGGCCTGCCGCGCCGTCAGTCGCAGGCGGTGGTCGAGGTAGCGGCCGATCAGCAGCAGGAACAGCAGCATCACCACGGCATCGAAATAGGCATGCTGTCCGCCCGTGATGGTCTCCCACAGGCTCACGCCCGCTGCGAGGATCACGGCCAGCGAGATCGGCACATCCATGTTGGCATGGCCATGCTTCAGTGCGCCCCAGGCACTGCGGAAGAACGGCAGGCCCGCATAGGCACCGGCTGGCAGGGCGATGATCGCACTCAGCCAGTGGAACATGGTGCGGGTGCCCTCGCCCATCTCGCCATTGAAGTTCGCCGACCAGATCGGCACCGAGAACATCATCACGTTCATCGCTGCCACCCCGGCCACCGTCATGGCCAGCAGCAGCGAGCGGCCCTCGCGGTCGCTCTCACGCTCGCCTTCGGCCGGGTCGAACGGGGCGGCGGCATAGCCGAGGCCCGTTACGGCCTGCACCAGCGCCCGGGCATCGAGGCCTGCGTCCTGCCAGCCGATGGCCAGGCGTCCGGTGGACAGGTTCAGCCGCGCCTCGCCCACGCCGGGCACCGCCCGCACGGCAGCCTCGATCCGGCTGAGGCAGCCATTGCAGCGCGCGCCGCGCACCAAGAGCTCCAGCCGGAACCCGCCGCCCTCGCGCCCCTTCACGGGCATGACGAAGGCGCGCGGATCGGCAGCCAGCCGGGCGGTATCCGGCGGGGCAAGACCAGAGGGACAGCCGGCCTCGGTGGGGGCGGCCAGTGGAGCGGGGTCTGCGGTCAGCGTAGTGATAGCCGTGTCTCCGCCTTGAGGGCCGGGTGGCCGGGTTTGGTGGCTGTGGCCTCGAACCGCCAGGCGCCGGGGCCGAGCATCGGGGCTGGCGCCTCATAGTGGCCGGGGCTGGTTTCGGTGAAGCGCAAGGTGGCGTCCTCGGCCTGGGTGGCCGGGCGGCCCACCACGGCGGTGATGCCCGCGCCGGTCAGGGGGCTGCCGTCGCGCTGCGTCAGGACTGCGACCAGGCGGGCGGGGGCGCTGGCGGGGCGCACCAGTTCGATCCGCATCCCCCAGCCCAGCGCCGACTGCGCCCGCTCTTCGGCCAGCACCTCGTTGAAGTTCAGGCCGTTCATATAGGCATAGCGGGTCTCGCCCGAATGGGTGCTGAGGGCAGCCACCACGAACACGATGTTCACGGCCAGCATCACGCCGAACAGCCCTCCCAGGATCGCCAGCACATGCCAGCCGGTGAGACGGAAGCCATCCGCCCCGGTGGGGGTCCGGGATGTGGCGGACAGGGGGCTTGCAAGGGTCATGGCGGTCAATCGTCCTCTCTGTCGCCTGCGATGAAGACGCTGCGGGTGGTGGTGGTCTCGCCGGTGGCGGTGTCTGTGGCGGTGATGCGCACCGGGGTGGAGCGCTCTTCCAGCTCGTCGGCCTCGGCATGGACCAGCAGGCGGATGCTGATCGGCGTGTCCGGCGCCAGGGTCACCCGCACCGCCTGGTCATGGGGATGCCCCACGGCCGACACCTCGGCGTCCTCGATCCCGCCGAAGCCGATCACGAACGACCGGTCGGTCTCGGCCTTATTGAACAGCTTGACGGTATAGGCATTGCGCACGCTGCCATCCGACAGCTGCACGAACAGCGGGGCGCGATCGCGCAGCACATCCAGCGTGGTGTCCGACTTGGTCACCAGCGCCGCCGCCATCACCCCGAGCACGATGGCGAGGGCCACGGCATAGAAGATCGTCCGCCCACGGATCAACCGATGGCGGACGGGCTGCCCGGCCTGGCGCCGTTCGATGTTGTCGACATTGTCCCAGGCGATCAGGCCCTTGGGGCGATCGATCTTCACCATGATCTCGTCGCAGGCGTCGATGCACAGGGCACAGTTGATGCACTCCATCTGCATGCCATCGCGGATGTCGATCCCTGTGGGGCAGGCCGCCACGCACTGGCGGCAGTCGATGCAGTCACCGCGCCCCTCCCAGCTCTGGCCGACCTTGTGGGCGCCGCGCGGGTCGCCCCGGTCGGTGCGGTAGGTGACCGACAGGGCCTCGCGGTCCAGCATGGCCGCCTGGATGCGCGGCCAGGGGCACATGTAGGTGCACACCTGCTCGCGCATGGTGCCCGCCAGCACATAGGTGGTGGCGGTCAGCAGCCCGGCGAACAGATAGGCGGTCAGCGGCGCCTCGCCGATGAAGAAGGTGCGTGCCAGCTCGCGGGCGTCATGGAAATAGGCCACGAACCAGCCACCGGTCGACAAAGCGATCAGCAGCCAGATCAGATGCTTGGTGCCCTTGCGCAGTGCCTTGTTGACGCTCCAGGGCTGGCGGTCGAGGCGGATGCGGGCGTTGCGGTCGCCCTCCAGCAGGCGCTCCACAGCGATGAACAGGTCGGTCCAAACTGTCTGCGGACAGGCATAGCCACACCAGATCCGCCCGAACAGCGCCGTGGCCAGGAACAGGCCGAGCGCACTCGCCACCAGAATGCCGGTGACGAGGTGGATTTCCTGCGGCCAGATCGAGACCGGCCCGAGATAGATTCGGCTCGAGCCGAAATCCACCAGGATCGCCTGGTCCGGCGCGGTGCCGCCGCGCGGCCAGGACAGGAATGGCGTGGCATAGTAGATCGCCAGCAGCACGATCATCGCCGCCCACTTGATGGTCCGCCACGGACCTGACACCGCCTTGGGATAGATTTGCTGGCGCTTTTCATACAGCGGGCGATTGCCCGCCGCATTGACCGCTTCGGCATCCGCGCGCGCAATGCCAGCGGCGGCCTCGGCAGGCGCGCTGGCATCACGGCGGTCGGACAGGCTGGACATCACCGGCGCGCGCCTCAGGTTCCGCCGCCAAGACCGTGCACATACACGGCGATCGCGTTGAGGGTGGCCGGGTCGAGGCGGCTTTCCCAGGCAGGCATCACCCCGCCCCGGCCATTCTGGATCTGGCCTGTGATGGCAGCGGCACTGCCTCCGAACACCCATTCCCGGTCGGTGAGGTTCGGCGCGCCCTGGGTCATGTCACCGCGTCCATCGACGCCGTGGCAGGAGGTGCAGTTGGCGGCGAACACCGCCTGGCCGCGTGCGGCAGCTGCCGGATTGGCGGTCTGGCCCGAGATTTTCAGGACATACTGGGCGGTGTCGGCCACTTCCTCGCGGGTCAGAAGGCCGTCGCGGCCAAAGGCCGGCATGGCGCTGAAGCGGGTGTCCGGATGGTCGCCGCGGATGCCGACGTCCAGCGTCTGGCGGATGCCCGCCAGCGAACCGTCCCACAGCCAGACATCATCGGCGAGACTGGGATAGCCCACCGCCCCGGCCCCGCCGGCACCGTGACAGGTTGCGCAGTTGGCAGCAAAGGCCAGCCGTCCGACTTCCTGCGCCACAGGCCCCGCTTCCGGGTGCGCCGCCACACTCTCCAGCGGCACGGAGGTCAGAAGCGCCATCTGCGGGGCCCGCGCCGCCTGCAGCCCCGCCACATCGGTGGCGACGTTGCGCCGGTCGCTCTGGCCCAGGACGCCGTTGGTCTGGCCGCCCGGTATCGGCCAGGCGGGCATCAGCACCCAATAGACCACTGCCCATGCGATACAGGCATAGAAGGTCAGCACCCACCAGCGTGGCAGTGGATTGTCGAACTCGCGGATGCCGTCCCATTCGTGGCCGGTGGTGCCGGGTCCAGCCTTCGGGTCCTTGGCGGCATGGGGATCGTGCTCGGCCATGGTCTAGTCTCCATCCTTCCGCAGCGGCGCATCGGCAGCCCTGCGGAAGGTCTCGCGGTTCTTGGGGTTGAGGGCGTAGATGCACACCAGCAGGAACGCGGCGGCGAAGCCGACCGTGCCCCAGGTCTGGGCAAAGGACGCAAGGCTCTCATAGCTCATCGGTCGGCTCCCTCAGCGCAGATTGTTGCCGCGCTCGGGTTCATAGGCGGAGAAATCCACCATGGTCCCAAGCACTTGGAGATAGGCGACCAGCGCATCCATTTCGGTCACCTGGCCGGGATTGCCGTCGAAGTCGCGCATGTTGACCTTGTCGCCATAGCGCTCCTCCAGGCCGCTGGTATCGGCGTTGGGATCGGCCTGGGCGAACAGGTCGGTGACGGCATTGTCGATGGCGGCCTGGGTATAGGGCACCCCGACCCGGGCATTGGCGAGCAAGTGATTGCCGATGGTCTCGCGCACCGTCAGCGGCCGGCCTTCCAGGAAGGCGTAGGGCGGCATGATCGAGTCCGGCACCACGGCGCGCGGGTCGATCAGGTGCTGGACATGCCAGTCATCCGAATAGCGCCCGCCCACCCGGGCGAGGTCCGGCCCGGTCCGCTTGGAGCCCCACTGGAACGGGTGGTCATACATGCTCTCGGCGGCGAGGCTGTAGTGCCCATAGCGTTCGATTTCATCGCGCAGCGGCCGGATCTGCTGCGAGTGGCAGGTATAGCAGCCCTCGCGGATGTAGATCTGGCGGCCCGCCAGTTCGAGCGGGGTATAGGGGCGCACCCCGTCCACCTTCTCGATGGTCTGTTCGATCCGGAACAAGGGGGCGATCTGGACAATCCCGCCGATGGAGACCGCCACCAGGATGGCCACGGTCAGCAGGATCGAGTTGCGTTCCAGCAGTTGGTGATGCTTGAGAAACATGGCTTGGGATCCTTACTCGGCAGGAACGGCGGCAGGTTGGGGCGCGCCCGGCGTGGTGTTCCCGGCCGGCGGCGCGTCGGGGTAGAGAGCCCGCTCGGCATCACGCACATCACCGCGGGCCGTCCTCCACAGATTGTAGGCCATCACGAAGGCGCCCGAGAGGAACAGCAGTCCGCCCACAAGCCGCACCACATAGGCGGGGTGCATGGCCTTCACCGTCTCGATGAAGCTGTAGGTGAGGAAGCCAAGCTCGTTGTAGTCGCGCCACATCAGGCCCTGCATGATGCCCGACACCCACATCGAGGAGATGTAGAGCAGGATGCCCACGGTGGAGAGCCAGAAGTGGGTTTCGACCAGCTTGAGCGAATAGAGCCGCTCGCGCTTCCACAGCCATGGCGCCAGACAATAGAGCGCGCCGAACGACACCAGCGCCACCCAGCCGAGCGCACCGGAGTGCACATGGCCGATGGTCCAGTCGGTGTAATGGCTGAGGCTGTTGACCGCCCGCACGCTCATCAGCGGGCCCTCGAACGTGCTCATGCCGTAGAAGGCCAGCGAGGCCACCAGCATCCGCAGCACCGGGTCGGTGCGCAGCTTGTCCCACGCCCCCGACAGGGTCATCATGCCATTGATCATGCCGCCCCAGCTGGGCATCCACAGGATGATCGAGAAGGTCATGCCCAGGGTCTGCGCCCACTGGGGCAGCGCGGTGTAGTGCAAATGGTGCGGGCCGGCCCAGATGTAGATGAAGATCAGGGCCCAGAAGTGCACGATCGAGAGCTGGTAGGAATAGACCGGCCTCTGCGCCTGCTTGGGCACAAAGTAGTACATGATCCCCAGGAAGCCCGCGGTGAGGAAGAAACCCACCGCATTATGGCCATACCACCATTGGGTCAGGGCGTTCTGCACGCCGCCGAAAACCGGGTAGGAAACCGACGAGAACGCATCCACCGGAACCTGGAGATTGTTGACGATGTGCAGCATCGCCACGGTGACGATGAAGGCCAGATAGAACCAGTTGGCCACATAGACGTGCGGCGCGGTGCGCTTCCGGATCGTGCCCAGGAACACCAGCAGATAGGCGACCCAGACGATGGTCAGCCAGATATCCAGGTACCAGGGCGGCTCGGCATATTCCTGGCCCTGGGTGATCCCGGTCACATAGCCCAGCGCCGCCATCACGATCAGCGCATTATAGCCCCAGAACACGAACCACGGCAGCAGCCCGCCCCACAGCTTGGCCCGGCAGGTGCGCTGGACCACATAGAAGCTGGTGGCGATCAGCACATTGCCACCGAACGCAAAGATCACCCCGGACGTGTGCACCGGGCGCAGCCGTCCGAAGTTCAGGAAGCCGAAGTCCGGGTGCGAGAACAGGGTCGGAAACGCCAGCTGTGCGGCGATCACCACCCCCACCAGCATCCCCACGATGCCCCAGAAGGTGGACATGAACACGCCATAGCGGATCACGCCGTCGGAATAGGCATCGCGGTCGACGCCCAGCGTGCCCGCTTGGGCACCGAACACCATGGTAGCCCCGGCCAGGGATGCCAGCACGATCGCCACATACCCCTGCAGGCGCATCGGTGCATCCGACCCCAGTGCGGCTGCAAACGCCCCCCACACCAGGACCAGCGCAACAACCGCGCCCATGAACATGATATCCAGTCTGTACGGTGACCGCACAGCAACCTGCTGGTTCGCCCCCATGGTGGCATCCTCCCGCAGCCGCTTGGGCAACAGGCAACACGCGCCCGCCCCCATGGCTTCAAAACATGCACAGCATCACGGGCCTGTGAGGCTCTGGCGAGCCGACGCTATGTCGCACCCGCTGGCGGGAACGGCGAAACGGCAGGGAGATTCGGAATCCATCGCCTGCGGCGCTTTGCAAGTCGCTGTTTTTGCAGACTTGTAATGCGCGTTCATCCCGCCTTGCGGTTTGTTGTCGCAGCCCGTCACAGCGCCAGTTCGTCATCGCGAATTCGTGATGCGTCCGTGTGCCACATCGACGGTCCCGGTCGCACGGGGCATGAGCCGCACCCGATGTGATCGGCATGAGGCGCGTCTGGCTGTCGGGGCGCCGCAGGCCGCGGGAGAAACCGCATGTCCGCACTGCAATCCCTGCGCACAGGGCAGGTGTCCGGTTGGCTGCCGGCCGTGGCATGGCTAGTGGTCGCCGCTGTCTTTGCGGTCCAGATCGCCTACTCGCCCCATGCCATGCTGGCTGGAAGCTGGTGCGGCGACGGGAACCTGTTTGCAGCCGCCTCGATCCTTGGCCACTGCCCGGCCTGCTATGGCTGTGTTCTGGCGCTGATGATGGCGCTGGCCAGCCTGATGTTCCAGACCCCGCACGCTGCGACCGGCCGCACCGGCTGAACGGAACTAGGCCCGGCGTGCGGCCTGCGTCACCACATCGACAAACCGGTCGGCCTCGCGCTGCCAGGGCCAGGCTTTGGTGAAGGCCTCACAAGCACCGCGCCAGCTGGCCAGTCGCGGAGCGGTGGCCTGCGCAAGTGCGCCTGCGATCGCGGAAGGGGCCACCGGCTCTGACAGGACCAGCCCGATCCCCGCCGCGCGCACCGCCGCGCCCAGAAACGGCAGGTCGGTGGCCAGAAGGGGCACGCCCGCCGCCGGATACTCCCACAGCTTGTTGGGCGAGCACAGGCGTTGGTTGGCGCAGGTTCCTTCATAGAGCACCGCGCCCAGCGCTGCCCCGGCGGTCCACAGATGCAGGCTGTCCCATGGCACCGGCGCCAGGAACCGCACCCGCTCACCCGCCACGGCCCGAAGCGATGCTTCGAGCGGCCCGCCGCCCAGCACTGCCAGACGCCAGTCGGGCGGTGCCTGCTCCATCGCCTGCACCAGCGCCGGCAGGCCGCGCTGGTGGGTTAATGCGCCCTGAAACAGCAGGATCGGACCGCGCCAGCCGATGGCATCGGCCAGCCGCCCGTCATCCCCTGGCGGCCCTGGCAGGTCGGAGGCGTTGCGGACCACCTGTGCCGGCGGGAACCAGGGCGAGGTCTGGCGGTAAAGATCGGCAATGTCCGGATTGACCGTGATGAAGCCATCCAGCGCAGACGCAGCCGCCTGGTGTGCCCGCATCACCCAGGCCATGCGCGCCGGATCGTCTGGTACTTCCTCGGGGTAATACTCGTGCGCATCATAGACGAGGCCATAGCCCCCGGCTGCCTTGGCAGTGGCGGCTGGCTGCAGGGTTTCCGGGTCGGAGACCACGACGGCGGCATAGTTGCCGGTCGCGAGCTGGCGCACCATTGCCTGACGCCGGGCAACGGCCCTTGCCTTCGACCGCGCGGTCCCCGGCAAGGGCAACCGGGACATCTGACCGGCGAGCGAGCCGCGCCAGGGCACCAGTGTCGCTCCCGGCAGGCTGGGGTACGGACCGTCCTCCCCCTCCCAGGTGACCAGGTCAACCTGCCAGCCAGCGGCCCGCAGCGCCCGCGCCTGCTTGGCCAGCCGCGCATCGCGCGGATCCAGCCGTATGCAGACCAGCGCGACCGTGCGGCCGGCGGGTGATGCGCCGTTACCGGACAAGACCAAGCCCCGCTGCCCAATGACCTGCACAGGCGAGGCGGAACCCGGCGGTGTTGGCCACGGGATCGCGGCCCAGACGATCCTGCAACCGGTCGACGATCCCGTCGGCAAGCAGGTCGCCAAACCGCTCCTGCGCCAGGGCAAATCCGTTGCGCGCCCAGTCGTTCAGCGGTCCTGCCATCCACCGGTCATGGGGCGACACGAAGCCCAGTTTCTGGCGGCGCCGCACAATTATCTCCGGCACGATCCCCTCAGCGGCATCGCGCAGAACGGCCTTGGTCCAGCCCGCCCGCACCTTCACCCCGACAGGCATGCGCATGGCGAGGTCTGCCACGGGCGCAGCCAGGAACGGCAGCCGGGTCTCGATCGCCACCCCCATGGCATTGCGGTCCTCGTAGCGCAGAAGGCCCGGCAGCGATGCGGCACCGACCAGGTCGCGGACGAGCGAATCAAGATGCCCAAGGTCCGGCTGCCGCAGTGCTGCCAGCGGAGGCTCGGTGCGGGTCAGCTGCCAGGGATCCGGCCAGCGCCCCCGGATCCGCGAGATCGCCCGCCGCAGCCGCTCCGGCAGGAGCGCATTCAGCGTCGCCCGGCGCAGACCTGCCGTGTCTGCCTCGCCACTGTGCTCCGCCAGCGCCCGCGCTGCCGTCTGCCAGGCGAATGGCCCTCGCTCGAGCAGGATGTCGGCCAGCGCATGCCCCAGCATGCCAGTATAGCCTCCGAACAGCTCATCCGCCCCCTGCCCATCCAGCATCGCCACCACGCCAGCGGTGCGCGCGGCCTTGAACACGAAGTGCTGGGCGAGAATCGAGGTGTGGGCGAAGGGTTCCCCCTGCAGTGCCACGACATCAGTCACGGCGTCGGCAACGGCGCTGTCGTCAGGCGTCACGAACTGCAAGTCGATTCCGGGGTGGTCGGCTGCAGCCAGCGCAAAGGTGCGCTCGGACAGGCTGCGCCCATTGCTGTCGGCCTCGTCGAACAGGGCGCAGAAGGTGCTGATCCGGGTGCCGGCTGGCAGAAGACTGGCCGACATGCGCGCGATGGTGCTGGAATCGAGCCCGCCGGAGAGGCAGGCACCAACCTGCACATCGGCAATCAACCGGTTGCGGACCGCGCCCAGCAGGGCTGCGCGCAGCGCTTCAGCTGCCACGCGCGGGTCGGCGAGGGCCGGGTCTGGCTGGGCAAAGCGACCGTACAGGGGCGTGGCAGGGCGGGTAACGGCGCGCGTACCAGACAGGTCCCACACCTCATGGCTGCCCGGCAGGATCCGGCGCACGCCGCGAACAAATGTGGCGGCCCCGCTTTCCGCGCTACCCAGCGCCAGGAACCGCGACAGGATATCCGCATCGATTCGGGCGCGGTCCAGCAGACCGGCT
>JAIXTH010000279.1 GCA_027484265.1 Alphaproteobacteria bacterium | reverse complement strand
GGTCAAGCAGCAGCTGGGTGTCCAGGCGCTGTCGATCGCCAGTGGCGGCGCCCAGACCGCCCTGTCACTGTTCCGCTAGGGTCCATAGCGGCACCGCAGGGTGCCGGCACCGGACCGCAGGCTTCCATGGCGCCGCTGGCAACAGCGGCGCCATTTGCCGTTCCGGTCGCCCCGTCTGCCGTTCTGCTGCAGGTGGAAGCAGCCAATTCGGGCGTGTCAGCCAGGGCGGCAGGATGTGCCGGGCACCCGGCAGAAAATGCACCAAACCCGGCAATTCATGCCGGGTCTGCCGGTTGCTGGAAATGAACTGGTAACCACGTTATCTTTTGTTTTTCAACGGAAATAGCTACAATTTTATGGCTCTGCCCTTGCTTGGGTGGTGGCGGGCCGGAAGGCCTGTGCCGCGAGAACGCGGTGCCACACGAGAAACACCCGGAAGGTCACAGAAATGATCAGCGTGAACACCAACAAGGGGGCCATGGTCGCCCTGCAGACCCTGAACGCCACCAACCGCGATCTGGAAACCACCCAGAACCGGATCTCCACCGGTCTGAAGGTCGCCTCGGCCAAGGATAACGGCGCCATCTGGGCGATCGCCAACCGCATGCGGTCGGACGTGGGCGCCTATGACCGGGTCCGTGAATCCAACGAGCGCGCCAGCGCCCTGGTGGATACCGCGATCGCCGCTGGCGAGAGCATCATGGAGCTGCTCAACGAGATGAAGGGCAAGGCCCTGGCCGCGACCCAGGCGGGCCTGTCGGCCTCGGCCCAGTCCGCGCTCAATGCCGACTTCGTGCAGCTGCGCGACCAGGTGACCTCCATCATCAACAACGCCACGTTCGACGGTCAGAACATGACCAATGGCACCGCAGCCATCAACAATGCGGTGTCGCTGGGCGACGCCAACGGTACCGCCGGCAACAACATCACGGTCAACGGCGCCAACATCGGCCTCGCGGGCACCATCGTGACCGTCACGGTGGCGCAGGACGTGACCACCGCGGCCAACGCCACCACGGCGCTCACCAACGTGAACGCCTCGATCGGCAACCTCGGCACCCAGCTCGCAACCTGGGGCGCAGGCGCCAAGCGTCTGGAAGTGCACCGCACCTTCATCGGCAAGCTGCAGGACGCCCTCAGTGCGGGCATCGGCGGCATGACGGATGCGGACCTCTCGAAGGAAAGCGCCCGCCTGCAGGCCCTGCAGGTGAAGCAGCAGCTGGGTGTCCAGGCGCTTTCGATCGCCAACGGCGGTGCCCAGACTGCCCTGTCACTGTTCCGGTAAGGCACGGGCCCACCGGGGTGGTGGCCGTCTGTCGCGTGGTCCCACGCCCAAGACGCCGCCGCTCCGGAGCCTGCGCCGGACGCGGACCGGACGATACCCAGGAGGCACCGGCTGAAACCCGGTGAACCCAGCGATGGATCTGGAAGCAAATCAGGCACCCCTCGCGCCGCCCGTCAGCAAGACGGCTCCGAAGGTCTCCGCCCCCCCGGCGGCGCCACTGGCCGAACCTGTCGCCGCAGCTGCCCCGGCAGCCGCCGCTGCTCCGGCAGTGGCGGCGGTCGAGGCCGTTCCCGCCACGGAGACCGAGTCACAGGTCGCCGAGGCCCTGCAGCGCACGGCCAACGATCAGGCCTGGCAGAACCGCAAGCGGATCGAACTCGCCGAGAAACTGGTGGGTGCGAACAAGTCGCTTGTGATCGAGAAGGACCCGACCCGTTCGGCCGGGTTCATCTACAAGACCGTGGACAAGACCACCGGAGAAGTGGTCCGCGTCTGGCCACAGGCCGAGTTCCAGTCCAAGCTGTCGGCCATGGCCGATGTCGACGCGCGCGGCATCATGCTGAACGCCCGGGCCTGACCACTCAAGGCCGGGCACGGCCGCTCTGCTCCCGCCATCCGGGCACCGCGTCGGCGACGAGGCGGTGCCTGCTTCTGTTGGCGCGCCCCAGGCCCTGCGACGTCCCGACCCGTTGCCGCTCTCTTGCCCGGCAGGCGGACATGGTGGAACAGTGCCGCCATGACAGTCCTCAGTCCCGACCGCATTGAAGTCACCTCCTCCTTCCCGATCCGGAGCGGGGACGGCGGCCGTGTAAGCCTGCGCACCCTGGTGTCGCTGCGCTGGCTTGCGATCATCGGTCAGCTCACGGCTGTGCTGGTGGTGTCGCAGGGGCTGGAGCTGCCGATCCCGCTGTGGTGGTGCCTTGGGGTGATCCTGCTATCGGCGGTGGTCAATGTGGGCCTGATGGCGATCACGCCGATGACCCGGCAGGTGGGTCATCTGGAGGCCACGGCCCAGATCGCCTTCGACACCATCCAGCTCACCCTCTTGCTGCTGCTGACCGGCGGGATCGAGAACCCGTTCAGCCTGCTGCTGATTGCGGCGGCCAGCGCAGCCGCTTCGACCCTGCGCTGGAAGGCGGCGGTGGCAGTGGTGGCGCTGGCGCTGGTGTGCCTGCTGGTGCTGGTGCTGTGGGCGCTGCCGCTGCCCTGGAACCCGCCGGGAGGCCTGTCGCTGCCCAAGCTGTACCAGACCGGGATGGCGGCTGCGATCGCCATCGGGATCCTGTTCCTGGCGGCCTCGTCGTGGCGGCTGGCGGATGGCGAGTCGCGGTTGGGCGATGCCCTGCTGGCCACGCAGGCCGTGCTGGCGCGGGAGCAGCGGATGGCGGCGCTGGGCGGGCTGGCCGCCGCAGCGGCCCACGAGCTGGGAACCCCGCTGGCCACGATCCAGGTGACCGCCAAGGAGCTGTCGCGCTCTTTGCCCGAGGGGAACGACCGCGAGGACGCCGAGCTGATCCTGGGCCAGGCCGAGCGCTGCCGCGTGATCCTGCGCAACCTCACCAGTGGCCGCTCGGGCCGCGACCGCCAGTTCGACACGCTGCCCTTCGGCCTGCTGCTGGAGGAGGCCACCCGCCGCCATGCCGGCGCGACCTCCAAGGCCGTGCTGTTCGATATCGCCGGCGCCGCCGATGGCAGCGAGCTGACGGTGCGGCGCTCGCCCGAGATCCTGCACGGCATCGGCAATCTGGTGGAGAACGCCCTCGGCTTTGCCGCCACATCGGTGACCATCCATGCCGAGTGGGATGACCGCAAGGCCGTGGTCGAGATCGTGGACGACGGGCCCGGCTTCGACCCCGACATCCTGCCCCGCCTGGGCGAGCCCTATGTCACCACCCGCGGGGCCGACAGCCGCGCCCGCGAGGCCGACGGGCACGAGGGGCTGGGGCTGGGCTTCTTCATCGCCAAGACCCTGCTGGAGCGGTCTGGCGGGCGGGTCTCGTTCCGCAACCGCTACACGCCCAGGCGGGGCGCCATCGTGCGCGTCGAATGGTCGCGCCAGCGCCTGGGGGTCCAGCCAGCCGGGGTGTGGTAAGGCGCTGTCCATGCCGGGACCCGATCCCGGTCCCACTTCCCGCGCACGCGGCCCCAGGCCAATCCCGGCCTGCCGGCCACGCAGGATCGGAGGAAGCCGCCATGTGCCCAGTTCCCCTGCCCGAAGACCGTACTCTCCTGCTGCTCGATGATGATGCGCCGCTGCGCAGCCGTCTGACCCGGGCGATGGAGGCCCGTGGCTTCGAGGTCACCCCGGCCGCCAGCGTGGCCGAGGCCCTCGCGGTCGTCCGTACCAACCCGCCCGCCTTCGCGCTGCTCGACATGCGCCTCGAGGATGGCTCCGGCCTGACCGTGGTGGAGGAGCTGCATGTGCGGCGCCCCGAGACCCGGGTGGTGATGCTCACCGGCTATGGCAACATCGCCACCGCCGTGGCGGCGGTGAAGGCCGGTGCGGTCGACTATCTGTCCAAGCCCGCCGATGCCGATGATGTGGTCAAGGCCCTGCTGGCCCAGAAGGACGTGCTGCCCGAGCCGCCCGACAATCCGATGAGCGCCGACCGGGTGCGGTGGGAGCATATCCAGCGGGTGTACGAGCTGTGCGGCAACAATGTCTCCGAGACCGCCCGCCGCCTCAACATGCACCGCCGCACCCTGCAGCGGATCCTC
>JAIXTH010000217.1 GCA_027484265.1 Alphaproteobacteria bacterium | reverse complement strand
ATGCCGTTCGGCGATGCCCTGCGCCACGAAACCAGCTGGTCCACCGCCCGCAACGCCGCCGTCACCCCCGACACCGTGGCCCGCAACCGCGAGACGGTGACGGCGCGCGGCCGGGCACAGACCGACTGAGGGGCATCTGTCCGCGGCTATTCCAGGCGCCGGAAGCGGCTGCCCTGGGCGGCGACGATCCGCAGCGCCACCGGGTCGGGCAGCAGCTTGGCGAGGGCGGCGATGCCCTTGCTGGCGAGGCCCGGCACTTCCACCGGCTTGTTGCGCTCGAGCGCTTCGAAACCGGCCACGGCCACGTCCTTTGCCTCCATCCACAGCCACGACGGCATGGTGGAGACGGCGGCGCGGGTGCCGTTCACGTCGTGGAATTCCGAGAAGGTGAAGCCGGGGCACAGCGCGCTGACATGCACGCCCGACGCCTTGCCCTCCAGGTGCAGCGACTGGGAGAACTTCACCATATAGGCCTTCACCGCGGCATAGAGCGTGTGGCCGGCCGAGCCCGGCAGATGGCCCGCCAGCGACGCCACATTCATGATCCGCCCGAAGCGGCGCTCCAGCATGCCCGGCATCACCTTGTGCGCCAGCTCGGTGGGGGCCGTCAGCAGTACCTGGATGAAGGCTGCCTGGTCGGCCCAGCCGGTATTGGCGAAGGTGCCCGGCAGGCCGTAGCCTGCATTGTTGACGAGGCCGTCCACCACCCGGCCCTCGGCTGCGATGGCTGCGAGGATCGCATCAGCGGCGCCGGCCTCGGCGAGGTCTGCGGCGATGGTCAGGCACTGGCAGCCCCAGCGGCCCTCCAGCTCGGCCTTGAGCGCCTCCAGCCGGTCAAGCCGGCGGGCGGTGAGCGCAAGGTCCCAGCCCCGCTCGGCAAACACCCGTGCCAGCGCGGCCCCGATCCCCGCCGAAGCGCCCGTCACCAGTACCAGTCGCCGTGCCATGATGCCTGTCTCCCGGACAATGGCTGTCCCGTCCAGCCGTTCCGAGGTCACTGCTAGCGGGCCGCACCGCGCCGCACCAGCCCCGATTGAAGCGGCTCTGCAATGGGAGTAGCGTGCCGCCAAGTGCATGTGCCGCGGGGAGATTCATGGTCCCGCGTGCGAGGGGGAGCCGGATGGCCGCTGGAGAGACGAACGGGCCTGTGTCAGAGCCCGTCAGTGGGGCGCCCGGCAGTGGCAATCATGGCCCGGGCCATGGCCAGGCCCACGGCAAGAGCCCCTTCTTCCTGCTGGCTCTCGGGTCTGTGGGCGTGGTGTTCGGCGATATCGGCACCAGCCCCTTCTATGCCATGCGCGAGGCGCTGGCCCATGCGCGCGGATCGGCATCGCTGGATCTGGCAGTCATCGGCGTGGTGTCGCTGGTCCTGTGGGCGCTGTTCCTGATCGTGACCCTGAAATACATCGTGTTTCTGATGCGCGCCGACAACAAGGGCGAGGGCGGGACCCTGGCGCTGATGTCGCTGGCGCAGCGGGCGATGGGCGGGCGGCGCACGCCGTGGATCTTCCTGTGCGGCGTGGTCGGCGCGGCCTTCTTCTATGGCGACGGCATCATCACGCCGGCGATTTCGGTCCTGGGTGCGATCGAGGGGCTGAAAGTGGCGCCGGGTGTGGGGCCCAGCCTGGTGCAGTTCGTTCTGCCGATCTCGGCGGGCATCCTGATCGCGCTGTTCCTGATCCAGTCGCGCGGCACCCATGCGATCGCGGCCTGGTTCGGGCCGATCACCGCGCTGTGGTTCCTGACCCTCGCCGGGCTCGGGCTGTACCACATCTTCGACGATCCGGCGATGCGGATCCTGAATGCCTTCAATCCTTGGTACGCGGTCCAGTTCCTGATCTCGAACGGCTGGGTCGCGCTGGTGATCCTCGGGGCGATCTTCCTGGCGGTGACCGGGGCCGAGGCGATCTATGCCGACATGGGCCATTTCGGGAAGAATCCGATCCGGGCGGCGTGGTTCCTGCTGGTGTTTCCGGCGCTGGCGCTGAACTATCTGGGGCAGGGGGCCTTCGTGCTGTCGAACCCGGAGGCCAAGGCCGATCCGTTCTGGATGATGGTGCCATCGGTCGCGTTCTGGCCGGTGATGGTGCTGGCAACGATGGCGGCAGTGATCGCCAGCCAGGCCGTGATCACCGGTGCCTTCTCCATCACCCAGCAGGCGGTGCAGCTGGGCTTCCTGCCGCGCATGGTGATCCAGCGCACCAGCGAGACCCAGGCCGGCCAGATCTATGTGCCGCAGATGAACACGTTCCTGCTCATTGGCGTGCTGGTGCTGCTGTTCACCTTCCAGACCTCGTCCAACCTGACGGCGGCCTATGGCATCGCCATCACGGGGGCGATGCTGATGGACACGCTGCTGGCGGCGCCGGTGGTGCTGCGGCTGTGGAAGTGGTCGCCGCTGCAGGCAGGGCTGCTGCTGGTGCCAATCCTGGTGGTGGACCTGATCTTCTTCGGCTCGCAGGTGCTCAAGATCCCGCACGGGGCCTGGATGCCACTGCTGCTCGGGGCAGGCATCGTGATCACCATGTGGACCTGGACCGAGGGCAGCCGGATCCTCACCGAGAAGACCCGCCGCGATGCGATCCAGCTCACCGACCTGCTCGACAATCTGGCGGCCCGTCCGCCGCACCGGGTCAGCGGCACCGCGATCTTCCTCACCAGCGACCCGAATTTCGCGCCGGTGGCCCTGATGCACAATCTCAAGCACAACAAGGTGCTGCACGAGAATATTGCGGTGCTGTCGGTGGTGACGTCCGAGACCCCCCGTGTGTCCGACACCGAGCGGGTGCAGATCAGCGAGATCCGGCCGGGCGTGAAGAAGGTGCAGATCAACTACGGCTTCATGGAAACGCCCAACGTGCCCAAGGCCCTCAGCCTGTGCCGCAAGCAGGGCTTCAAGTTCGACATCATGTCGACCAGCTTCTTCCTGGGGCACCGCACCATCGTGGCGTCGGCCCATTCGGGCATGCCGCTGTGGCAGGACCGGCTCTACATCTTCCTGTCGCGCAACGCGACCAACGCCACCGACTTCTTCCATATTCCGTCGGGCCGGGTGGTGGAGCTCGGGACCCAGGTCACCGTCTAGGCGGCGGGTGCCAGGCGGATGGCCCCCGACCTTGCCATCTTCGCCCGGCAGGCTGGCGATCTGGCCTTTGTCGCCGGACTGATCCTGATGGCGATCCTGTCGGCGGCAGCGGCGGTGCGGATCGGGCGCGGGACGCGGGTGCCGATGCAGTGGGACCTGAAGGGCCGCCCGCTCTGGCATCTGGGACGGCGCGGGGCGATGATGTTCTCGCCTGCGGTGGCCGCCGTTTCCGGCATCGTGCTCACATCTGTCGCCCATGGCGAGCGCGCGCTCGCGCCGGATGGCGCGCTGGCGCTTGGGATGGTGCGGGCCATGATGGCGCTGGTTTTCGTGGTGGCCCACGCCTTCCATCTGTCGGTGGCACTGCGGACCTTGGAGAGCCGCCGCAAATAGCGCCGCGCGGGCCTGTGCCAGCCCTCAGCGGGCGCGCTCGTTGAGGCTCTGCGCCAGTTCCAAAAGGGAGCCGATCTGATCGATGGTCTCGCGCAGCCGTGCCTCGTCGCCTGCCGCATCCATGCCGCCGCTCTCGAACAGGTCCTGCGTGTCGATCACCACCACAACCCGGCCATCGGCAAACACCAGCCGGATGTTCTTGCCATGGAACGCGGTCTCCAGCTCGACCAGCCGCTCGCAGAAGGCGGGATGGACCAGATAGCGCGCTTCCACCTGATCGGTGCCCAGCACGTCGAAGACCCGCTCGAAGCCGGGATCGACCATCCGCACCGGCTCGAGCTCGACGCCGCCGACCGTCTCCTTCGAGCCGCCAAACAGGCGCAGGCGGAAGCCCTCGCGCCGCAACAGGGTCACGCCGTGAAAGGCGCGCGCAAACCGGTATCCCATCACCACCCCGCGGAACACGGTCACGAGGCGTCTGTGCTTGCCCGATCCCTGCCATTCCTGCAGGTGCGCCTCGTGAAGCGACAGGTCGAGGCCCCCGAACGGGCCTTCCCAGTGGTCGGAGTAATCGGCTTCGTCATGATTGCGCGGAATGAGACTGAAAGCCTCGGCGGTCCGGTAATCGGCAGAGGGGCTGGTCTGCTGCCGGTAGCTGGCACCCAGGGCAGCTGCGAGCGCGGAATTGGCTTCCTGCTTGATCCGCAGCTTGAGCGCTTTGACCGGGGCGTCCGCCCAGGCCCAGGCCACACCAAACAGGCCGAACCCGACAAAGCCCGCCAGCACCGGATCCATGGTCAGGGCAAAGGCGGCAAGACCCAGCAATCCCGCGCCGACACCGGCCAGCGCCTTGCGCTGGTTGGCGGTGTTGGCCGCCGTTTCACGGTCGGTCTCCAGAGCCGCAAACCAGTCCGACAGGCCCGCACCCATCACCTGACGAAAGAGGGCATCGGACGGCATCGCCCACCTTTTGCTTGCACACCGACCCGATCGGCGCAAAACCAGTCAAAGCGCTGCGCCAGATTCGGCGCAAGGGGGCATGTGGCCCTCGAACAGGAGTTGGAGCCGCCATGACCGTTACGATTGTGTTGCTGTGCCTGGTTGTTACCTTGGCCGTCCTGCTGGTTGGCATTTACAACGGCCTGGTGGCAAAGCGGCAGAACTGCAATCAGGGCTGGGCCGATATCGATGCGGCCCTGCGCCAGCGCCATGATCTGATCCCGAACCTGGTGGAGACCGTGAAGGGCTATGCCGCCCATGAAGCCGGCACCCTGAACGCGGTCATCGCAGCCCGCGCCGGTGCGCTGGATGCGTCCTCGCCCGATCAGCTGGCCCGGGCCGAGAAGGCGCTGTCGGGCGCCCTCGGCAATCTGATGGCCGTGGCGGAGAACTATCCCGACCTGAAGGCCAGCGCCAACTTCCAGGCCCTGCAGGGGGAACTGGCCGATGTCGAGGACAAGCTGGCCGCTTCCCGCCGGGCCTACAATGCCGCCACCGCCGACTACAACACGGCCCGGGAGGCCTTCCCGGCGGTGCTGTTTGCCGCCTCCATGGGCTTTGACCCGCGGGAGTTCTGGGAGCTGGGCGATGGTGACCGCGCGAGCCTGCAGGCGCCCCCCAAGGTCGGGTTCGGCTGAGGGCCCCGGCAAGCCGTTCAAGCAGCAGCCGGCCTAGTGCCAGTCGCCCCAGCTGGCCTGCACTAGCGCCAACAGCGCGTAGGCCGCCGTATCGGCCCGCAGGATGCGCGGCCCGAGGCTGACCGGCACCACCTGCCCGTGGCTGCGCAGCACCGACCGTTCGGCGGGGGTGAACCCGCCCTCCGGTCCCACCAGGCAGGCGAGGGGGCCAGGCAGGCCCTTCGCAACCGCTGCCACCGGCAGCGCCTCGCCCGTCTCGTCGGCGAACAGCACCCGCCGGTCCGGGCCGAGGCCCGCCAGCACCCGCGCCAGGGGCACGGCCTCATCGATCTCCGGCACCGACAGCCGCCCGGTCTGCTCGGCGGCTTCCAGGGCTCTCGCCCGCAGCCGGTCGAGGTTGGGCTTGCGCACGATGGTGCGCTCGGTGATCACCGGCCGCAGCCGCGCCGCCCCCAACTCGGTGGCTTTCTCTACGATCGCATCGCAGCGGTCGCCCTTGATCGGGGCAAACCAGAGCTCGAGGTCGGGCACGCTGTCCTGCGGGCGCAGCTGGCCGGTGCAGACCACCACGCCACCCTTCTTGCCCGCGCTCTCCAGCTGGCTGCGCCATTCGCCGTCGGTGCCATTGAACACCAGTACCTCGGCCCCCGGCTGCAGGCGCAGCACATGGGCGAGGTAATGCGCCTGGCCGGCATCCAGCTCGACGCGCGCGCCGGCGGCCAGCGGGGCTTGGACAAACAGGCGCTGGGCGGTCTTCATGGGCTCGGTTCCTGAGGGCGGCGGCTGTGGCGGCCTTGCCAGCGTGCGCGTCTGCCCGCAAGCTGGGCGCTGGTGGAGGGACCCCCGATGGGCGAGAAGCTGGACGATGATGCCTATGAACAGCGCCTCGATGCGCTGCAGCTGGCGGTGGTGGAAACGCAGCGCTGGCTGATCGATACCGGCGCCCGGGTGCTGGTGATCTTCGAGGGCCGCGATGCGGCCGGCAAGGACGGGGC
Organism: Alphaproteobacteria bacterium; assembly: GCA_027484265.1. Lineage (GTDB taxonomy): Bacteria > Pseudomonadota > Alphaproteobacteria > Caulobacterales > Aquidulcibacteraceae > JAIXTH01. The sequence goes on along the minus strand of JAIXTH010000217.1, from coordinate 14,139 downwards.
GATCAAGGCGCTGACCGCCAACATGAGTGCGCGGCGCACCCGCGAGGTGTCGCTGCCCAAGCCCACCGAGACCGAGAAGGGGCAGTGGTACTTCCAGCGCTACGTGCCGCATCTGCCCTCGCCGGGCGAAGTCGTGCTGTTCAACCGCTCCTGGTACAATCGCGGCGGCGTGGAGCCGGTGATGGGCTTCTGCACCCCGGCCGAGACCGACACGTTCCTGGACGACGTTCCGCGCTTTGAGGCGATGCTGGTGCATGGCGGGATGCATGTGGTGAAGTTCTGGCTCGATATCACCCGCTCCGAACAGCGCGAGCGACTGGAGGCGCGCCGCACCGACCCGCTCAAGGCCCTCAAGGTCTCGCCGCTCGATGCCAAGGCCGACGAGAAGTGGGACGATTACACGGCTGCCCGCGACCGGATGCTGGCCGACACCAGCCATGACGCCGCGCCCTGGGTGACGGTGCGCGCCAATTCCAAGAAGGAGGCGCGCCTGGCGGTGCAGGCCTGGCTGCTGCGGCAGCTCGCCTGCCCGCATCTGACCGCGGCGCCCGAAACCCCGGACCCCGACGTGATCGCCCGCTTCGAGCCGCAGCAGATCGGCAACGGCTGGCTGGCGCGGTAGTGCAGCGGGTTCGGCGGCCTCACAGGCCTCAATCTCTCCGGCTTCAAGGCGGTGAACCGACCGCCATCGTCCCTAGATCATTCAACCGGCGTGACCCGAGGCGCCAGCGACAGCTATTGTCATCCCGGCATGTTCCGCCGCTGACCTTGTTCCCGAAGACACTGCGCACTTCAGCTCCGCTCAAGAGCCGTGGATCGTTGTGCCACACCAGCCGAGGGCACTCCCGGGGCATCGGTTCCAGCCGTTCGAGGCCAAGCTCGGCTGTCAATCTATTCAGCAGCGCGCCATTTGTACCGGTTTCGCGCCAGATCAACGACAGCCATTCCGAATCTGTTCGACATGAATCGGGTATCTGCGCCGAGGGTGCCCCCGGTGAGAGCAAATGAAACGAAGCCTGTGCGGCAACGGGGTTGCCATGTGCGGCAATCAATGGATGTCCCGACAGGATCACCCGCTCGAAGCTGGGGAGAAGGAAGTCAACGCAGGCCGATGAGCACTCGTCCAGAATGGTCGCGCTCAATCGCTTTTCACGTATCAGCTCGCTCGCCTCAAGAGCCGACCTTGCCCAGCCTCCCGGGGATGTAATTGATATCAGGGCCCGATCGGGTTGTCGCTCGATGAATGCTACAAACTCCCGTCCGATCCTGCCCTCGAAGCGGGAGCAGCCATGATCGTCCTGCTCACAAGTGGCACCAATCGGCTGCGAGCTGTCGCTTCCAGAAGCGAGCGCTTGCTGCTTGTTGCTCCTGCCAAACTCCAGGTTCAATACAAGCAACCCGCTCGTCATGGCGAGAAGAAGAGCGAGCCAGGCGCTTTTCAATTCTTCCTCCATGGAGTTGGGCGCGCGGCGCAGGACCGATTTCCTGCGCCGAACAGAGAAAGAGACACTTCTTTCATTGGTACTGGCCGAGGAATCCCCCACCAATCACGAAGGCAGCTCCGCCAAGCAGGGCCCCCGACGCCGTACCAAGTGGGCCAGCGACCGACCCGACGGCAACACCTGCACCCGTGCCGCTCACGAACAACTCCGTCATCCTTCGCATGTTCTCATTGCTTCGCCACTGATCAAATGCCGCTTTATCCTTGAAAATCAACGTTCCATTGGTGTATGTACCGTTCAGATTGTATCCAGTCATTGTTGCAGTAACTGTAATCACTTCAACGCCATTCTCCATTTGGCTGCTCTGAGTGATTTCATAGATCCATCCGTTATCCCCGGCCTGTCGAGTGGCCTGACACTCACTGGATGTAGATCCCCAAATGCTTAGGGTCCGCCCATCACTGTAAGGGCTGGAGCCGCCGCTTACCGATCTGACTTCCTGTTCTCTGAGCTCCCTCATGGTCGTATCCCCTGCATGCTAATCCTGAGCCAGAAGCGGCGTCAAAGAAAGGTCGTTTAGATAGAAGCAATAGTCAACGATGAAAATAACATTTATGATGGCTTGTTCATCTGCTGGATGATCAGGTTGTGCGATAGCGGTTGAATGATGTCCGGCGTGAGTTGTCCGCCAGGATACCCAGGCCAGCACAACGCCGTCGGAAGCATAGACTTCGCCTTCAGTAGACAGGAACTGGCCTGCCCGCATCTGACCGCTGCGCCCGAAACCCCGGACCCCGACGTGATCGCCCGCTTCGAGCCGCAGCAGATCGGCAACGGCTGGCTGGCGCGGTAGGGGGACTGGCCACGGCCCTGCCGGACCATCGCGGACGGCTATAGTGCGTTGATGTCCCGGCCCCGTGTCTCGGGCATGAACAGCAAGGCCACGATCACCGATATCACGGTCACCACCACCGGATACCACAGGCCAGCATACATGTTGCCGGTAGCCGCCACGATCGCCACGGCCGTCACCGGCATGAACCCGCCGAAGAAACCGGTGCCGATGTGATAGGGCACTGACAGTGCCGTATAGCGGATCCGGGTCGGAAACAGCTCGACCAGTGCCGCGGCCAGCGGACCGTAGAGGGCGGTCGCCGCCACCACGAACACCATCATCAGCGCCAGCACCCGGCCATGGTCGATCCGTGCCGGGTCAGCCTGCTCGGGGTAGCCGGCCTCGATCAGAAGCGCCTTCAGCCGTGCCTGGAAGGCATCCTTCACCTGCTTCTGCGCCCCCGCATCCAGGGTGGTGATGTCGGGCGAGACCAGCACGGTGCCGCCGATCGTGACCGTGGCGGCCTGGCCGGGGGTGTGCTGCGTCTCGAACGAGACACCGGCATTGACCAGGGTGCTGCGGACCACGTCGCACGAGGTGGCGAATGCATCGCGCCCGTCGGGTGTGCGCCCCACGGGGTTGAACTGGAACGAGCAGTCGGCCGGGTCGGCCCGCACCACCACCGGCGCCCGCGCCTGAGCTTCTGCGAGGGCGGGGTTCGCGGCAGCGGTGAGGGCATGGAAGGCCGGAAAGAAGCTGGCTGCCCCGAGGATCATGCCGAACAGCATCACCGGCCGGCGCCCCACCTTGTCGGACAGCCAGCCGAAGAAGACATAGAGCACGGCGCTGATCAGCGTCACGATCAGCAGCCAGCCCGTGATGGTCTGCGGGTCGACCTTGAGCTGCTTCTCGAGGAACACCTGCGCGTAGAAATGCCCGGTGTACCAGACCACGCCCTGCGCCATCATCAGGGCAAACAGTGCGATCAGCACCACTTTCAGGTTCTTCCACTCGAGAAACGCCTCGCGCAGCGGCGCCCGCGACTGGGTGCCGGTGGCCTTCATCCGGGCAAAGGCCGGGCTTTCCTCCAGCTGCAGCCGGATCCACAGCGAGATCGCCAGCAGGCCCGCCGACACCAGGAACGGCACCCGCCAGCCCCAGTCCTTGAAGGCCTCCTCGCCCAGGCTGTGACGGGTGACCCAGACCACCACGAGGGCCGACAACAGACCGAGGGCGGCCGATGTCTGGACCCAGCTGGTATTCCAGCCGCGCCGGTTCGCGGGTGCATGCTCGGCCACATAGACCACCGCACCGCCATACTCCCCGCCCAGCGCAAAGCCCTGGATCACCCGCAGGGTCACCAGCAGGATCGGCGCCCAGATCCCGATCTGGCTGTAATCCGGCAACAGGCCCACGGCGAAGGTGGCCCCGCCCATCAGAGTGATGGTCACCAGGAAGGCTCCCTTGCGCCCCTTCGAGTCGCCCACCTTGCCGAAATAGAGCGCTCCCAGCGGCCGCACCGCAAAGCCCACCGCAAACGTCAGCAGCGCGAAGATGAACTGTGCGGTCGGCGTGGCGCCTGCGAAGAAATGCGGGGCCATCGCACTGGCCAGCAGGCCGAAGATGAAGAAGTCGTACCACTCGAACACAGTGCCCGCGCTCGATGCAGCCACCACCAGCCGCAGCTTCTGCGGGCTGACCTCTTCATCCGATCCCGCCGCATGTTCCGACACCTGCATCGCCCTTCCTCCACAATACCGCTCAGTGCGTGTCATGATGCGCCTCATTGTTCAAGAAGGCGCCGATCATACGGCTCCGCAGCACCTGCGCGATGCATGCTGCGCGAACACAAACATGGGGCGGACCAGGGAGTAGTAGAGTGTTACACTGACGGTCACACTGACGCGGCACTTGATTCGGGCGTCGGCTGTGGAGAGGGCCAGCCGCATGACGGGTACAAGAAGTCTCGAGGCCCTGGCTGAATCGGCTTCCACCAGCCGTGTGATGAACCTCAACACGGTTTTCGAGCGTTATGGCAGCGAGCCTGACTATACTGCGATCCCGTTTTTCATCGACCCGACCCTGAACCGGGCAATCCTGATCAAGCACAGGCTGCGGGCGGACGAGCGTTACCTGTTCCCGCTCGGCCGGGCTGTTGTCACCAAGGTGATCTTTCCGTTCGAGCGCAGCGACCTGAAGCTGGGCGGGCAGTCGGTGATCGTGGAACAGCCAGGCTATCGCCAGGCGCTGGCCGAGGCGGCAGGCACCACTGAAGGCGCTCTGGAGGCCGATTTCCTGCGCCTCGGCATTCTTGACCAGCTGCCGTCCCTCGATCCGTTCTTGGTGCGCGAGCAGTTGCGTCGCAACGGCATGAATGCGGCCGACTTTTACTTTTCCATCACCGAGGCTGACACCCGCCGGATGCTGGGATTTGCCTCGTCCGAGATTTCCGACCTGATCCGGCTGGCCTTCACCGGGGCCGGGGGAGCCGTCAATCCGGATCTGGTGCGCAAGCTCGCCGAGGCGCTGCTGTCCACGATGGCCGACACCCGGCTCGAGCCGCTTCGCCTGACCCTCGGCCTGCAGGGCGACCAGTTCCGCGAAGGCGTGTTCAGCTGGAAGGGCTTCCTGTATTACAAGTGGCAGTTCTCCGAAGCCGCCAGCCGGCTGACGGCAGTGCGCTCGCAGCTGGAAACGGTGCGGGTGATCGGCAAGTCCACGTCCGAGGAGCGCAAGCAGATCATCGAGTTGAAGGCCAGTGTGAAGAGCAAGATCGGTGATTGCGCCCGGGGCTGTGCCCAGGTGCTGTCACTCTATGATGCGGCCTTCCGCGACCTGGTGGACAGGGGCAATGCTGCGGCGTTCCGCAAGTTCCTGCTGGATGCCCCGCTGCTGTTCATCGAGCTGGGGCACCGGATGGGTGTGGTGTCGCACATCGCCAGCTACTGGACGTTCCGGTTCAAGCCCGGTGGCCCGCTCCAGGCGGAAGTCGGCGAATTCATCGACATGCTCAACGAGTTTGACCTGTCGCTGGCGTCCGACGGACAGTCGGGTGCTCTCGCCATCATGCGCAAGCGCGAGGAGATGATGCGGGCCGTCGGCATGGCCGACTGACCCGCAACCGGTTCAGGCCTTGCCGGCGGCCTGCAGGGCCTGCTGCGGCATCCAGGTCTCGGCCATGGCGACGGCCCGGTCGATGATTGCATCGAGGTGCGGGTTCTTGGGCATCCGCCGGGCAGCCAGCTTGCGCAGCTCGTCCATGGTGGGCAGCCGCCACTCCTGCCGGGCGCGGGCCAGACGGTCGTGGAAGTCGTGCAGCAGCTGCTGCGCGGCACGCTCCAGCAGGGCCGGGCCGGGAATCTGGATGCCCTGGATCATCTCGGGGGGCGGCTGGCGCAGGTCGCGTACGATCCCCACCAGGGCCAGGCCGCGCAGGATCAGGTAGGTCATGTCGAATTCCCACCACTTGAAGCCCTGCCGCGCGGCGTTGGGGAAGGCGTGGTGGTTGTTGTGCCAGCCCTCGCCCATGGTGGCGATCGCCAGGAGCCAGTTGTTGCGGCTGTGATCGCCGGTCACGAAGCGCTGGCGGCCATGCACATGGGCCAGGGAGTTGATGCAGAAGGTGGCGTGGTAGGTCGCCACCAGCGACACCAGATAACCCATGACCAGTGCGCTCCAGCCACCAATGGCAAACACCACGGCGCCAAGCACCACCACCACCAGGAACGGATTGCGGTCCAGCCACACCAGCTCGGGATACTTCGCGAAGTCGCGGATCGCCTCATAGTCGGTGTCATGGTTCTGCGGCTCGATGATCCAGCCGAAATGCGCGTGCCAGAAGCCCTTGCGCACCGGCGAGTGGAGGTCGCGGTCGGTGTCGGAATGACGGTGGTGGGCACGGTGGTGGGCCGCCCACCACAGCACCCCGCGCTGGGCGCTCGACTGCGCCAGCACCGCCAGGACGAACTGGAACACCCGACTGGTCCGGAAGGCCTTGTGCGCGAAATAGCGGTGATAGCCAGCGGTCACCCCGAACATCCGCATCATGTAGAGGCCCAGCGCCAGCCACAGATCCTCAGGTCCCACCTCCACGAAGAACAGCCCGCCGAAGGCCGCCACGTGCAGCAGATAGAAGGGCCAGGGGTTGGGCGTCTCGGTGTCGTTCGCCTTGCGGACAGAGACGCTGGCGGATGCAGACGGCGTTTCGGGGGTCGTGGTCGCGCCGGCAACAGGCTCGGGCGCGGGTGGCGGGGCGGCTTCGGCCATGAATCGAGGCTCTCCGGCAGGGACTTCGGGGCTCACATGACCGTGAACCGGCGGCCTGTGTCAGGCGTTTCGGGCGCCCGTGCAAGCCATGCCCCGCTGCGCCAGGCGGGCGGGTTTCAGCTGCGTTTGGATTGAGTTTGGGGCCGCGTTGTGGTGTTGGCCTGCACGCGTCCCCGCCCGGCAGGCCAGCCCGGCAGGATCGACGCGGCGGAGCCTCCTGATGGACATTTCCAAGATTGCCCCCGGCCATGACGTGCCCAACGACATCAATGTGGTGATCGAGGTCCCTCTGGGCGGTGATCCGATCAAGTATGAGATCGACAAGGAAAGCGGCGCCATGTTCGTGGATCGCTTCCTGTATACGCCGATGCGCTACCCCACCAATTACGGCTTCATCCCGGGGACTTTGTCGGGTGATGGCGATCCGGTGGACGTGCTGTGCGTGGGGCGCCGTCCGCTGATCCCGGGCTGTGTGCTGCGGGTGAAGCCCATCGGCGTGCTGCTGATGGAAGACCAGGCGGGCGAGGACGAGAAGATCCTGGCGGTGCCGATTCCCAAGCTGACGGCCTTCTACGACACCATCGACACCTATACCGACCTGCCGCCGATCCAGATCGCGCAGATCGAGCATTTCTTTGCCCACTACAAGGACCTCGAGCCGGGCAAATGGACCAAGCTGCGCGGCTGGGAAGGCCCTGAAACCGCACGCCGCATGATCCTGGAAGGCATCGACCGCTGGCAGGCTGTGCTGGCGGCCCGCAAGTAGGCCGCTGCGCGGGCACTCCGGCGCCCTCTGATCCGCACACCCGCTGGCACGGCGGGGCGTGGACCCGGCGTTCCCCAGGCCCTGCCGATCAACCGCCGGCGCTGCCTGCCCTGCCAGTCCTGGACAGCAGTGCAACCAGGCCCACCACGGCCGCCGCTGCGAGCGGCAGCAGCACTGCGCCGGTCACGATGGCGGCGGCATCCACCCTGCCTTGCCCCCAGCCGGACCCGGCAAACGCATAGGCAAGGCCAAGGGCCGACTGCAGCACCGTGCACCAGACCAGCAGCGGACCCGGGTCGGCACGGGCCGCACCGGCCAGCACCACCGAAGCCTCCGACAGCACCGGCACGGGCCGGCACAGCAGCACCGCCACCAGACCGTGGCGCCGCACCCAGTCCGCAAAGCCCGGCGGCAGTCCGCGCCGCACCCGCTCGAGCCCCGCGCCACCGGCCCGCCCCAGCCCGTACCCCGCAGCGGCGGCGATGCTGAGTGCCACGGCATTGACGATGGCCGCTGGCCAGAACCCCACCTTGGTCGCCAGCAGCGTGGCCACCACACTGGAGGGTGTGGGCAGCACCGCATCCCCCGCCAGCAGGCCCCCCGCCAGCAGCATGGCGAGACCGTCCGATGCCGGTCCCGTGAGCCAGCTGCGCGCCAACCGCTCCAGTGTCTCGCCGAACAGCAGGAATGGCACGATGAACAGCGCCAGGAACAGGCACGCCGCTGCGACGGTCAGGGCCATGCGGCCGGCGCGGGCCGTGTGGGGCAGGGGGGCATGCAGACTGTCCATCCCGCTCATCCGATCTGCAGGCTGAGGCGCAGGCTGCGCCCGGGGCCGGGCGTGCCGACAGCATCGGGGCGACGCTCGTCGCCCAGATCGCGCACGGCAAGTCCCAGGGTGACATCCGCACCCACGCGCCAGCTGACCCCCGCATCGACCTCCACAGTTGGCGGTACCTCCACCGCGCCGGTGGGGATCGAGCTGTCGGTGAGCGTGCCGGTCCAGCGCAGGGTGGCGAACAGTGTCTGCGGGCCGCGGCGCACTGTGGCGGTGAAGTCGCCCTGCCAGTCCGGACGGCCCCGCAATGGCGCGGGACTGTCCAGATCGAGCCGGGCAAGGCCTGCGTCCAGCTGCCAGTCCGGCGCAGGCGCGAAGCTGGCGAGGAAGGTGACGCCCCGGACCGTGACCCGGTCGCGGTTGGTGAGGCGGAATGCCACTGGATCGAAGTCGATCAGATCGCGGTAGCGGCTCTCGAACAGCACCAGCCGCGCGGTGCCGCCTGGCAGCGGCCACGCCAATCCGGCCTCCACCGCCTGGCTGCGTTCAGGTCTGAGATCGCGATCGCCGATCAGGGGATGGCCGAGGGCATAGAGGCTTGGGGGCTTGAAGCCGGTCCCGGCGCTGGCAGACAGCCGCAGCCCCGGCAGGGCCTGCGGCGACCACCCGAGCGCCAGCCGCCAGGTGGAGGCGGTATCGGCGCCTGACAGCCTGTCGCGCCGGGCTGCGGCGTCCAACGTGACCCCGTCCGGCAGGCGCCAGCTGGCCTCGGCGAATACCGCGCCAGTCTCGCGCACCTGCGCGAACACCACCGGCAGCGCAAAGCCGACGTCGAGGCTGCCAATACTGGTGCCGTCCTCGCGGACGAATCCGACGCCGGCCGAAACGGTGAGGGCAGGGCTCGCATCCCAGGCGAGCCAGCCCGTAGCCTCGGTGCGCGCGAACCGGTCGCGCGCGGTGACCGCCGGCACGCCTGGCAGCACACCCGGCGCAATGGGCGGGGTGATGGCCTCGCCCTGCTGGCGCACCTGGCTGAGGATGAGATTGGGGCGCAAGGTCCCGGTGCCGCGTGCCGTGACGGCCAAAAGGTCGAGCTCCCGGCTCCGGATCTCGGGCGTGCGGATCACCGCCAGTTGCGGTCCGCCGCTGTCCTGGGCAAAGCCGGTGGCATCCAGCGCGCCATGCAGTGCCACCAGCGACAGCTCCATACCGCCGGCGCTCTGGCCTGCCTTGATGAACAGCTGGTCGCGGCGCGCCGTGCCGGCGGGATCGCCGGCTCCACTGTCATAGGTGCCCGCTGCACCGAGGACCCCGCCGCTGCCCCAGCCGGCCGAGACGCTGGCTGAGATCGCGGCTCCCCGCCGGGTGTCGGCCCACACCGCGCCGCCCGCCTGCAGCTCCGCGCGGGCCGGGTCGCGGGTGATGATCTGCACCGCACCCGACAGGGCGTCGGCGCCGTGGACAGCCGAAACCGCCGACGGCACCACTTCAATCCGCTCGACCAGCTGCGGGTCGAGCAGGCCGAAATCGAAGGCGCCGCCTTCGACATTGGTGGGGTCATTGAGCCTCACCCCGTCCAGCAGGATCGCCGTGAAATTGCTCTCGCCGCCGCGCAGCGACACCGCACTGCTCCCGCCAGGTCCGCCGGTGGTGACAGCGCGCACGCCAGGCGTGGCATCGATCAGCTCCAGCAGGCTGGCAGGCTGACGGATCTCGATCGCAGTGCGCTGGATGATGCCGGCGGACGGGCTGTTCCCGCCCGCCCGCGAGGCGGTGACCACAACGACCTGCGTGCCGTCCCCGGCATCCGGTGCGACGTCCGGCCGGGAGGTCCCGGCCGAGGCCGGACCGGCCACCAGGACCGGGACTGCCAGGGCGATCGCGACCGCCAGTCCGGGCACCGCGCCGGTGGCTGGCGTCTGCCAGTGCGTCCAGGCGCGCTGCCTCATGAGCGCATGGCGCGGCTGAGAGCCATGATGTCCCGGACGGGGTTGGCCGCGTCCACCGTCACGCTGGCAGTGAGCGTCGCCGTATTGAGGAAGTTGTACAGCAAGGTCCGCTTGCCCTGGGACAGATCGCGCGTCACCGGCATGTAGCGGAAGCCCTCGAAGTTCTCGGGCGCCGTCAGCTGCCGGATCAGGGGACCATAGCGCAGCACCTGGTCGGGGTCGGCCAGATCCAGCCAGTTGTCCATGCAGGGCGCCATTGCCTTCCAGTCCACCAGGACCCTGGCATACACATTCTGCCAGGTGGGCGGCAGGATCGCGATATCGGCATCCTGCGGCAGGACCCGCACATAGATGTAGGGGAACACCATCGGATCGAAGATCGGCCCGAGCGGCAGCTGCGGGTTGGGGCCAGCCTGAAGGCCAAAGGCGACAACAGTCGGGCTGGAGGTATCCAGCGGGAACCAGACCCTCCCGGTGCTGTCTGTAGTTCTGATCTCGTAATCCTGCGGGTCCGTGCTGAGGATGTTCGACTTGGTGACCTGGATGTCCGGGCCGGCCGGTACACCGCGCTGGTAGACCTGCGCCGTCAGGGCGCTGGCATCACCCTGGTCGAGGTAGAGATTGGGTGTGAACGGCAGTGCCCGCAGCACCTGCTCCACAGCGTAGGCAGGCCCGCCGGGTCCCTCGAGTGACAGGTTCATGTTCCGCAGGATGTTGCTCATCCCCGGCTGGATCTTGATGTCCACGATGCCGGAGGTCGCGTTGAAGCCATCACCGGTATAGAGACTCGCCGGGATGGTCCCCACCACCATGCGGGCAACGGCCGGTGGCGGGTCGCTGGCGATCAGGGTCAGCGTACCCATGTCGAGGCGGTCTCCCGCCCTGTTGCCGGCGGGGATGGCATTGGAGAGGTCGAGCGTCACCGCGCTTCGGTTGACCTGTGCGAAAACCGTCCCGACTTGAGGATAATTGGGCGGCTGGCCGGGCGGGGGTGGCGCATTGGGGATCCGGGCGCCGGTTGCCACAAGGGCCCGGTCGCTGGCCTCGGTCACGCAGTCGCCGCGCATCCACAGCCCCAGCGTGCCGCGCACCTGGCTGCGGGCCGGGTTGGGCTGCCAGCCGCCGGACCTGATCTTGTCCTGGAGGGCCTTTGCGGCCTTCGCGATCGCCGGCTTGTCGCCCGGCAGAAGCGGATCATCATAATAGACGGTCTGGTAGGTGACGAACCTGACCATCAGGCCGAGGACTGCGGAGTTTGACAGCTCGCTCTTCAGGCGCGCCAGCACCTTGGAATCCACCGCGTCGATATCCAGACCGTTGGCCTTGCTGAAACAGGTCTGCCACATCACCGAGGCCACGCCGGCGATCATGTTGTTGTAGGGATTGGCGCTGAAGTTGATGAAGCGGTCGTTGAAGCGCGTCATCCGCCGGCCATAGACGCGGCATCCACCAGCAATCCCGAAGCTGATGTCATCGAAAAACAGCTGGGACGAAAAGGCACCATAGGGCTCGCAGTCCACCAGCATGCCGGTGAAGTTCACCGGGGCGGTGACAAAGCTGTCCGTCGTGTCGAGGCCGCGGCCGAGGTCCACCCCGGACACCTGGGAATCGAAGAAGGGGCTGCGATAGGTCCCCTGGGGGTTCCAGCTGCCGCCGGAGGGGTTGCCATTGTAGATCGTGGTCGGAATCTCGTTCACCGCAGCATCCCGGAACGCGGCCATGGTGTCGGGGGTGACCGGGGCGCCGTTCAGGAAGGTCCGGGCCCCGGATTCATCATATCCAGCCTGTGCCACCGGCCCGCCATTGGGTTCCGGGGGTGGCTGTCCGCCAGGGGCGGCCGACAGGTAGTTGTTGGTGGTGACCGGGTCCCAGGCAATCGCTCCCGAGAAATAGACACGTGGAAAGTTGAGGACGCTCATGGTCGCCGCTCCCCTGTTGAGTTTTGACTAGAGATAGATGAAGGCCGGGCCTGCCACAGAGCGTCCGTCCGCCAGCGGTGTCGTCAGGGCCTTCATGGCGGCCATGCGCAGCTGGAACATGTGCCGGACCGCAGCGCCAAGCCCTGCGGGGCCACCCCGGAAGGCATCGGTGAGGGCATTCACCATCCCACTGTAGGCCGCGGTGCAGTCGGCCTGGGCCTGGCGGGCCTCGGGCGGGTCCCGGCTGAAGTCATGCTGCTCCGGGTTCGAAATCGCGGGGTACACCGCTGCCCAGTCCACCCCGAGGGGGCCGCCCCACCGGTAGCCCGTGGGATTGGTCGGATCGTCCGGATCCTTGGTCAGGACCCGGTTGAGGAAGAGTTCCTGGAAGCGGTAGTAGTGGGCCAGCTCGTTCTGGAAATCGAGCGGGCTGCCGGTCTGGCCGGGATTGACGGGGGTACCTTCGCCTTCCGAGACGATCTGGCTGATGGCCCGGTGTGCGTCGGGATAGCCGTTCACCGCAAACAGCTGTCCGGGGAAGAACTGGGCATCCGTGATCTGGTTGCGGTTTGGCTGCCACTGACCGGGGGGCAGGGCAGCCAGCGCCTGATCCAGCAGGTGGTAATACTGGCCGATGGTGACGTCCTGCGTTCCCCCGGCGGCCAGTGCTGCCGCCATCATGGGCGGATCGATCGGGTCCTCGGGCTCCTCGATGGCCATGCCCTGCTGCATGGCGCCTGGCGAGAACGGCAGAAGGCCGATCGATATCCCGCCTGCGACACCGCCGGGCAGGGGGCCGGGATAGGTCGGCGGGTTGATGCATACCTGGCCGCCGATGGCGTTCAGGATATTGCTGGCCAGGCACATGTGGACCATCTCCTGTCCGACAATCGTGTCCAGCCGCTCGATGGCCGCCGGATTGGTGCCCGGCAGGATCGTCATCTTGGCATAGAGGTATGGCGGCAGGGTCGAGAACTCGAGGTCGATGGCGGTCTGCACCATCGTCATGACGTCACCGGGTCCCGTCGGTGGCGTGTAGTTCATCCTAAGCATGCAGATCCCCCTTTCATGCCCGTTCCGTCCGATGCTGCCGGAAGCGCTACAATCCAGGCGGGCATGTCGTTTGCGTAGCTATTCACGGCATGCGCTCGGGCGCAAGGGCGTTCTTGCGATCCGAGGTGGTGGTCCTGGCGGCTGCAATCCGTCCCGGTACGGTGATCTTCCGGTGGCGGGCGATGGCGGTCAGGGGCGCAGCAGCGGTCCTACGGGCGCGCGGCAGGCTGGGGGCGGTCGGGCCGGACCCGTGGGGGGAACGGGCTTCACCCGGCAGGCCAGGCAGCACCGGAGTGGTGTGGAAACAGTCGGATCGGGCGACCCGTTGTCATGCAGATGTGGCCGGCTGCGCGCCGCTGCCCAGGGAACCACCCTGCTGCAGAATCCGGCGGTGCGGCTGGATGCCTCGCCGGGTCGCGGCGCGTCCAGGCCGGTTTGGTGCCTGTGCCAGCGCATGTAACCTTGCCATGATATCCACAGAAAAATCGTCTTCCGGTTTGGTTGGGCACCGCCACAGCCCGCAATCCATTGCGGAACCCTGCATCGGGTTGTGACTCGCGCTGCCTCTGTTTTTAGTAGTCATCCCGCCCCGGCTGCGGTACGGATAACGCAGGCGTGAACTGGAGGCATGGCACCGTTGAGGTTGGCTTGTCTTCAGGCGCGGCAGTGATGGCTGCGCGCCTGTGCGGAGGACAGCAGATGAAGCGGACGGCAGGTTGGATGGTGGCGGCTGGCGCGCTGGCGCTGGCGTCGGTCGGGGCAGGGTGCCAGCCGCGGGAGGCGGCGCAGGGCGCGGGGACCGGCAGCGGTCCGGGCTCCGGTGACGGCGCTGCCGGTGAGGGCGGAGCGGTCTACCAGACCTATGGCACCCACAATCCGCCCGGGGCAGCGGGCGACAATCCCTGCGCCACACCCGACTGTGTCTACCCCCGGGGCCCTGGCGAGCCGGCCGATCCGCAATGGCCGGTCTACTGGCAGTCCGGCTGGACCATGTACCGAGCCTATGGCGCGATCACGCCGCAGGGTGTGGCGTGGAACCCGCCACCCTGGCCGAATGAGGCCGCGATCGGCTCGCAGTTCCAGAAGTCGGCCGGGGCCAGCTACTATGACAGCAGCTGGCGCGGGCCCTCT
>JAIXTH010000101.1 GCA_027484265.1 Alphaproteobacteria bacterium | reverse complement strand
GCGCCGCCCTGCACGGCGGCAAGGGCGGTCTCCACCACACCGCGCGCGGCGCACAGAACCGGGTCGGTCACGAAATAGACCGACAGGTCATGCCGCCGTGCCATGATCCCAGCCATGGTCTCAGGCGGTCTGCGACGCGCCGGCGGGCAGGTCCGCCGGCTGCACGGCATGCAGGGCGTCCAGCAGCTGGACCGCCAGTGTGCCGGGGCCGGGATCACCGCGCATGGCGATCTCGGTCGCGCGCTTCATGGTTGTGAGGGCAGCGATGGCAGCCGCCTCGGGGCGGGCCACGGCCAGGAATGCGCCAACCAGTGCCGTGGTGGCGCAGCCGGTGCCCGTCACCAGCTGGATACGGGCATGGCCGCCGCTGATCGCGGTCACGCCCGACGGGCCGATCACGCGGTCAGTCTCGCCGGTGACGGCCACGACACAGCCGAACGTGCTGGCCAGATACTGCGCGGCATCCAGGGCGGCATCGGTGCCAGCCGCGCTGTCGACGCCCTTCTGGCTGCGGTCCTGCGCGCCGGCCAGGGCCATGATCTCACCGGCATTGCCGCGCACCACGGCGGGGCGCAGCGCCAGCAGGTCGAGCGCGGTCTGGGTGCGATAGGCGGTGGCGCCAGCTCCCACCGGATCCAGCACCCATGGCACCCCGGCCTCGTTGGCCGCCTCGGCCGCCAGCTTCATGCTGGCCACGGTGCGGGCATTCAGCGTGCCGATATTCACCACCAGCGCGCCCGAGATGCGCACGAAATCAGCGGCTTCCTCGGCGGCATCCACCATGGCAGGCGATGCCCCCAACGCCAGCAGCACATTGGCTGTGAAGTTGGTCACAACCGTGTTGGTGATGTTCTGTACCAGCGGGCGGGCAGCGCGGACGGCACTCAGAAGCGCGGCAGGGGAATGGTCGGTCATGGGCAGCGGTTTGAACCCGCGCCGCGCACTGATCAAGTGGCTGGTGCGGCAGCCGGCCCCACCGCCTGGATCCTCAAGTCCGGAATGCCTGCGAAATCGTCCGGGTTCAGCGTCACCAGCACAGCGCCCGCCACCAGTGCCTGAGCCGCAATCATCCGGTCCAGAATCTTGCGGCGGGAATAGCCGGCAGCCTGGGCTATGCTGCCGTAGACTGCGGCCTCCTGTGCCGTGAATGCCAGAATCCTGACCCCAGTCATGAGCTCGTTCAGCACAGCACGCCGACGCTCGGCCTGACCTGGATCTCGCGCAATTCCACCCTCAAGCTCGACCACACTGACCACCGATACCACAACTTCGCCGTCCAGCTCTGACAGAAGCTCCACAAGGACTGGGTCGTTGTCCCGCAGCGGGATCAGGGCGCTGGTGTCCAGCAGGAACACGGATCAAAGCCCCTCCCTTTCAGGGATTTCCTCAGCATCCCTTTCCTCGACATAATCTGGCCGTGGCAGCTTCTTCAGCCGAACCAACATTTGCTGGAACGGCGACTTGACTGGCTGGAGCGTCACCACATCGCCGGTGCGGACCAGCTCGAGTTCCGTGCCTTCGGGATAGCCGAGCGCCTTGGGCAGGCGCACGGCCTGGCTGTTGCCACTGCGGAACACGCGGGTGCGGTGGGGCTGCATGGGACGGGCTCCTCGTGTATACGCGTATATACCGCAGCCTGCCTGACACAGCAAGGCGCCGCGCCCCTTGCCGGACCGCCCGGCTAGCGCCTATTTCAACAGGGCCGCGCCCGGCCCCGGATGCCGCTGGCCCCTGACAGGAACGGAACCATCATGAAAGACATCGGCGGCCTGATGAAGGCCATGCAGCAGATGCAGACCAAGGTCGCTGACGCCCAGAAGAACATGGAGCGGCTGGAGGGCGAAGGCCAGTCGGGCGCCGGTCTGGTGAAGATCGTGCTGGGCGGCGATGGCAAGCTGCGCGGCATCTCGATCGATCCGTCTCTGATGGTCGAGGGCGAAGGCGAGATTCTGGAAGACCTGATCAAGGCCGCCTTCGAGGATGCCCGCAGGAAGGTCGAGGAAGGCCGCGCCGGGATGGAGAAGGATCTGATGGGCGGACTGCCACTGCCCCCCGGCTTCAAGCTGCCGTTCTGAGACGGTGCGGCGCGCGCGCACTTCCGCCGGACCCGAGCTGGAGCGACTGGTCGAGCTTCTGGGCAAGCTGCCGGGGCTGGGGCCGCGCTCGGCCAGGCGCGCGGCCCTGCATCTGTTGAAGAAGCGCGACGCGCTGATGCGGCCCCTCGGTGAGGCCACGCTGGCGGCGGCCGACAAGGTGAAGACCTGCAGCGTCTGCGGGAATCTGGATGTGACCGATCCGTGCGGTATCTGCACCGACACGGTCCGCGATGGTGCCGTGCTGTGCGTGGTGGCGGAAATAGGCGATCTGTGGGCGCTGGAGCGGTCCGGGGCCTTCGCCGGGCGCTATCACGTGCTGGGCGGCCTCCTGAATGCGCTGGACGGGATCCGGCCAGACGACCTGCGGATTGGCGCCCTGGTCAGCCGGGTACAGGCGGGCGGAGTGACGGAAGTGGTGCTGGCCCTGTCGGCCACGGTCGAAGGACAGACCACAGCCCACTACATCGCCGATCTCCTCGCGGACCTGGATGTGACCGTCACCCGACTGGCGCAGGGCGTCCCGGTCGGCGGCGAACTCGACCACCTCGACGACGGCACCCTGCTCACCGCCCTGCGCAGCCGCCGGGCGATGTAACGGCCGCGCACTGGACTGATTCGCATGCTTGCGCCGTACCGTACGGTACGGTACATGCGCGGCCCGATGGCCGCCACCACTCCTGCCCCGATACCGGAAGCCGCCTCCGAGACTTCGTCTGCGCGGCGCGCAGCAGTCCTGGCGGCTGCACTGGCCCTGATGGTGCGGCGGGGCAGCGGGTTCTCGATGGCGGATGTAGCGCGCGAGGCCAGCTGCTCGAAGGAGACATTGTACAAGTGGTTCGGCGACCGCACCGGCCTTCTGACCGCCACGGTCCAGTGGCAGGCGGCGAAAGTGGTGATGCCGGTGCTGCCCGACGGCGTTCTGACCCGTGACGGACTCGAGCAGTCGCTGGCGGGGTTTGCAGCCAGCTGGCTGGCGGTGATCATGGGGGATGCGTCCCTTGGTCTCAACCGCATGGCCGTGGGCGAGGCTGGCGAGCCCGGGCAGATCGTGCTGCGCCACGGGCCGCGCGCGATGGCCGGCCGGCTGGCGCCCCTGTTCGAGGCAGGCCGTCAGGCTGGCCTGATCACGTTCGACAGCACCGACGAGGCGTTCCGCCTGTTCTTCGGCCTGGTGGTGGGCGACCTCCAGATCCGCTGCCTGCTGGGCGATCCCGCCCGCCCCTCGCCCGCCGAGGTCAAGTCCCAGGCGGCGACTGCCGCCGCCCGCTTCCTGGCGCTGTGTGCGCCCGCAACCGTCCCTCAAGGAGACAGAAGATGAAAGTCTATACCGATGCCGACTGCGATCTGGCGCTGATCAAGGACAAGACCGTGGCCATTGTCGGCTATGGCAGCCAGGGCCATGCCCATGCGCTGAACCTGCGCGACAGCGGCGTGGCCAATGTGTGGGTGGCGTTGCGCCCCGGCTCTGCGACCGCGAAGAAGGCCGAGGCCGAGGGCCTGAAAGTGGTGACGGTGGCCGAGGCCGCCCAGAAGGCCGACGCCCTGATGATCGTCACCCCGGACGAGCTGCAGCCGGAAATCTATGCCGCCGAGATCGCCCCCTACATCAAGCCCGGTCAGACCCTGATGTTCGCCCACGGCTTTGCGATCCACTTCGGCCTGATCCAGCCGCCCGAAGGCGTGGATGTGGTGATGGTGGCGCCCAAGGGTCCGGGCCACACCGTGCGCGGCGAGTATCTGAAGGGGGGCGGCGTGCCCTGCCTGGTGGCGGTGCAGACCAATGCCACCGGCCGCGCCCTCGACTTTGCCCTGGCCTATGCCTCGGGCGTGGGCGGCGGCCGGTCGGGCATCATCGAGACCAACTTCCGCGAGGAGTGCGAGACCGACCTGTTCGGCGAGCAGGCGGTGCTGTGCGGCGGCGTGGTGGAGCTGATCCGCGCCGGGTTCGAGACCCTGGTCGAGGCCGGCTATGCGCCGGAGATGGCCTATTTCGAGTGCCTGCACGAAGTGAAGCTGATCGTGGATCTGATCTATGAAGGCGGCATCGCCAACATGAACTACTCGATCTCGAACACCGCCGAGTATGGCGAGTATGTCACCGGCCCGCGTGTCATCACCGCCGAGACCAAGGCCGAGATGAAGAAGGTGCTGGACCATATCCAGACCGGCGGATTTGCCCGTGACTGGATGCTCGAGAACAAGGCCGGCCAGCCGTTCTTCAAGGCCCGCCGCCGCCTG
>JAIXTH010000080.1 GCA_027484265.1 Alphaproteobacteria bacterium | reverse complement strand
GGGCCTGGGAGCGGGCAAACCGCACCGGACGCAGCGGCTTTACCGGCGCGAGCCTGCTGGTGGGCGAAGCCGAGTTTGGCGAACAGCACGGCCAGTGCCTGCTGGTGCATCTTGACTGGAGCGGCAGTCACCGCCTGCGGGTCGACACCCTGCCGGATGGCCAGCGCCTGCTGCTGGTGGAAGCGCTGCTGGAGCCCGGCGAAGTGATCCTTGCGCCGGGGCAGCGGTTCGAGGCACCCGAGGCTTTGGTGGCGTGGAGCGGGGCCGGGATCGACACCGCGGCGAACCGGCTGGCCGACTGCCTGCGCGCCCGGCAGGGGCCGGCGCGGGGTGGACGCCCGGTGCACTTCAACACCTGGGAAGCGGTCTATTTCGATTTCGATGCCGCCCGCCTGCAGGAGCTGGCGGCGCAGGCGGCGGACCTCGGCTGCGAGCGGTTCGTGCTGGATGACGGCTGGTTCCAGGGGCGCAGCAGCGACCGGGCAGCGCTGGGCGACTGGACCCCCGACCCACAGCGTTTTCCGCAGGGGCTCGGCGCGTTCGTGGCGGCGGTGGAGCGGGCAGGGCTAGACTTTGGCATCTGGGTCGAGCCGGAGATGGTCAGCCCCGACAGCAATCTGCACCGCGCGGCATCTGACTGGGCGCTGGGCCATGGCGGCCCGCAGCCCACCATGCGCAATCAGCTGGTGCTGGACCTCGCCTTGCCGGAGGTGGTCGATCACCTGTCCGGAGCGCTGGATGCGCTGTTGCGGCATGCGCCGGTCTCCTATCTCAAATGGGACTTCAACCGGGACCTGTTCCCGCCCACCCGCGCTGGCCGGGCCGTTGGTCATCAACGGGTTCTGGCACTCTATCAGCTGCTCGATGACCTGCGGACAAGATGGCCGGACCTGCAGGTGGAAACCTGCTCGTCCGGTGGCGCCCGGATGGATGCAGGGATGCTGTTGCGCACCGACCGGGTCTGGCCGTCCGACAATACCGACCCCGTCAGCCGGCTGCGGATCCTGCGCTGGGCGACGCTGGCGGCACCGCTGGAAATGTTGGGCAGCCATGTGGGGTCCAACCCGAACCCGTCCACATCGCGGAGCCATCCAATCGGTCTGCGCTGCGCCGTGGCGTTGTTTGGCTGGATGGGCGTGGAGGCCGATCCGGGGCGTCTGGAGGCAGACGAGGCTGCGGTACTGCGGCGGGCCATCGCCGCCTGGAAGGACTGGCGAACGGCATTGGCCGCGCCGCGCGTGGTGCGGCTGGCAGGTCTGGGGTTGATGCAGGTGGGAGCAGACCTGGCGCTGGCGGTGGTGGATGTGGCCGCTGGCTGCGCTTTGCCAGGCCTGCCAGCTGGGCCGTGGCGGGTGGCAGTAATGGCGCCGGACCTTACCGGAGCACAGCCGTTGTGCACGACCGATGCCGCCGATCTGGCCTCAGGCAGACTGCCGCCGATCGTAACCGCCTGGGACGGATTCAGCCTTCTTGTTCTGACCCGAGAATAAAGCGCTCGGGCTCGTCGCCAGCCTCTGTCTCGCTGACCATCCTCCCGCGCAGCGACGGACCCGAGCGGTGCACGGCCTCGCGGTCGCCGCAGATCAGCCAGTGCCAGTCGGGCAGCGGCCGGCCCGCCGCCACCCGCCGGTAGCCGCAGGTTTCCGGGAACCAGTCGAGGCTGGCGATGGTCTGCGGAGTCACCTGGATGCAGTGCGGCACCTGCCGCAGCCGGTCGGGGTAGTCGCTGCACCGGCAGGTCGCGGTATCGAGCAGGCGGCAGGCCACCGAAGTGGCGAACAGCTCGCCGGTCTCCTCGTCCTCGAGGGTCACCGTGCAGCAACGGGCGCAGCCATCGCACAGCGCTTCCCACTCGGCGGGGGTCATGTCGGCTGGCGCCACGGTTTCCCAGAAGCGCGGACGCAGGGTTCCGTCACCGGCCATCGGCTCAGTCCGCCCACAGCCGGATGAGATTGGCCTCGATCTTCTGCAGCCGCAGCTGCAGGTCAGGGGCCGCGCCGGTCCGGGCCAGGGTCGCCCGCACATCGGCCAGGTCGAACAGCACCTCGCGCTGCTCGCCGTGCCGCACCCGGCTCTGCACCCAGCCCACCACGGCCACCCGCTCGCCGCCCGTCACTTCGGTTACCCGGTGGATGGTGGTGGCGGGATACAGCACCGCGTCGCCGGGCTGCAGGTCCACCGCCTGGATGCCGCCGGGCAGATCGAGCTCCAGCACGCCGCCCTGTCCTCCGGTTCCCGACAGCAGCACGGTGAAAGCGAGGTCGGAGCGGACCCCCTGGATCACCGCATTGTCCACATGCCAGCCGTAAGTCATGCCGCTCCGGTAGCGCGACACCAGCAGCCCGCCGAACGCCCCCACCTGCGCTGCCGCCTGGAACACGGGGTGACGGGCGAGCGCATCGCGCACGAACAGCGCCACCCGCTCCGCATCAGGCCCCGCCGCCTGCTCGTTACGCTTCACAGCCCGGGCCGCAGCGCCCGCCGTAGCCCGCCCGTCGGTGAAGGTCAGCTGCGCGGTCTCGCCCGACAGCTGCGCCAGGTCATCGGCCGACAGGACGCCAGAGAGGATCAGAACCATCGAACACCCCTGCACGAAGTGAGGCCCAAGGAGCAAGCCACGGACCGATCTTCCCCCGGCTCCTGCGACCGGGGGATAAACTCAGGTCGCCGCACTCACCGCCACTGCCAGTGCGGTGACGGCGAGATAGGCGCCGAAGGCACGGCGCAGCGCAGTCTTGGGCAGCTTGTGGGCCAGGCGGGCACCGAACGGCGCGACCAGACCGGTGATCAGCGCCAGCACCACGAAACCCGGCACATTCACATAACCCAGCGACAAGGGTGGCCGTCCCGGCGCATCCCAGCCTGCCACGATAAAGCCGATAGTGGCGGGGATCGCGATCGCGACCCCAAAACCCGAGGCCGTCGCCACCGCTTGATGGATCGGCCGGCCCGCCAGCGTCATCACCGCCGAACCGAACGCCCCGCCGCCGATTCCCATCAGCGCCGACACGGCACCCAGCACGCTGCCCGTCGCGGCTCGCGCCCCGCCCGTCGGCACCTCGGCCAACAGCCGCCAGTCCTCCCGCCCTAATGCCATATAGGCGGCCAGCAGCACGGCCATCACGCCATAGATCAGACCCAGCATCGCCCGGTCCGCCAACCCGGCAAGGACCGCTCCTGCCAGAGCCCCCACCGCGATCCACGGGATGAAACCACGCAGGATGTCTTCATCCACCGCCCCGTGCTTCCGGTGTGCCGCCACCGACCGGATCGAAGTGGTGATGATAGTCGACAGCGAGGTGCCGATCGCCACATGCAGGCTGGCCTCGCCGCCAAAGCCGAACAGGGCAAAGGCCCAGAACAGCACCGGCACGATCACGGTGCCGCCGCCCACGCCGAACAGGCCCGCGATCAGTCCGGCAAAGGCTCCGGCTCCCACCAGTCCCAGGGCCAGCAGGGCCAGGTCGCCAGGCGGCGGCATCGCGGCTCAGGCCGCCTGCGCCATGTCGGGCGGCACCAGCAGGGCTGCGGCCTGATCATAGATCTCGAGCCCGGCTCCCGGCACCCGGGCGCCATCGGACAGCAGCCGCCGGAACGCCCGCGCCCGCGGCCGCCCATGGGCGAGGCCCAGCATATGGCGGCTGATCGCCACCAGCGGCACGCCCCGCTCCAGAGCCCGCGCCACATAGGGCCGGAACCGCGCCAGCGCCTCCACCGGCCCGACGTCCGCGCCGGCAAGCCCGGCCACCACCCGGTCCACCCGGCCAAGGCAGGCGGGCTCGTGATAGGCCGCCCGCCCCAGCATGATGCCATCGAGCCCGGCAGCCGCCTCGATCCCCGCCTCGGGCGAAACCAGACCGCCATTGAGGTGGATCGACAGATCGGGCCG
>JAIXTH010000095.1 GCA_027484265.1 Alphaproteobacteria bacterium | reverse complement strand
GGCGGTCAGGCTGGTGGTGGTCTGGTTGGCGAGGCGTTCGGCATAATAGGCCTCGCCATCGGGCAGGGCCCACACGCCATCGGTGGTCCGGGCACTGGCCTGCTGCGCCTCCATCGAGGTCACGAGGCGCCGGTAGGTGGGGCCCACCTTCTGCTTCAGCGCGGCTTCGCCCGCTGCCAGCAGCCGCTGCTTGATGCCGTCATCGGCCTCCAGCGCCTCGACCTTGGTGCGGAAGTCGGTCCACATCGGCGAGGGGGTGCTGGCGCCATCGGTGAAGGGGGCGCCTGCCAGCAGGTTGCGGCAGTCCGACAGCACATAGTCATAGACGAACCGCGGCGGGCCAAGACCGCGCGCGGCAGCGGCATCGGATTCGGCGATGATGGTCCCCAGATACCCCTCGATGCCCTCCAGCCGGGCCACATAGGCCTCGGCATCCTCCACGCTGGACACACGGTGGGTGTTGGCGAGGAAGGTCGGCACACTGCTCTGGGCGCCGAACATCTGGTTGAAGGGATAGCTGTGGTCGTTGAAGGCAAAGGCGGCGCGGGCGCGGCGCACCTGCTTGGCATAGAGCCGTACCGACAGGGCATCGGTGGGATTGAGGGGGCGGGCCCCGAACTGCTGCTGCATCTCCAGCGCGGCGGCCTCGTTGAGGCGGATGGTTTCCTCCTCGAAGGCGGCGGAGGGGTTGTCCCACGACGACTTCTGCGCCTGGGTCAGCGGGCCGCCGATCTGGGCGGCAAACTGCGGGGACCGGGCGAGGGTGCGCTCGAACTGGGCCTCGAAGAAGGCGGCCAGCTCCGGGTCGGCGGGGGCGGCGGGCGGCGTGGCCACGTCAGCTGCCTGCTCCAGGGCACCCGCCAGCACAGCTGCGGGCAGCACGGTCGACAGGGCGGCGGCGCTTCCACCGGAAACAAGGGCGCGGCGAGACAGCATGGCGGGGACCTCCAAGGATTGGCCCCCTGCCTTGCCACACCCCCGTGCAGGGTCAAGCTGTCTGGTCTGTCCTCAGCGCGGCTGTGCCACGTCGCGCCCGAACAGGCCGAGGTACAGGGCGCGGTAGATGCCGGTGGAATCAATGGTTCCGCGCACGGCCATGCCGCCAGGCCCCGTGGCGCGCGCCACCAGTCCGCCCGACATGTCGCCGCCAGCCGCCCAGGCCACCGCGAACGGCAGCCGTATGCCGCGCGCATCGGGGGCTGACAGGAAGGGCACGCGCGGGTTGCCATCCTGCGGCGCGCCGTTCTCGCCGCGCACCGGTACCGGCTGGCCGATGGCGATGTCGCTGCCATTGGCCTGCGCGCCGCCGCAGTCGGAATCGGAGGCGACCACCACGGTCAGGGCCGGGTTGGTGGCAGCAGCCTGCAAGGCGATGGCGATGGCGCGGTCTGCGCCCGCACCGGCGTCCAGCACGGCGGCGGCATTGTTGTCGCCCGCCAGATTGTCGGTGGCTTCCTCATTGCCGACCAGGAAGAAGCCGTCCGGATCGCGCGACAGGATCGCCAGCGCCCGTGCGATCATGGTGTCGAAGCGCGGCGCGGTTGCCTTGAACACCGGCTGGCGCGACCGCGCCAGTGCCTGTTCGGAGCCTTCGTTGAAGGTCTCCTCGGCCGCAAACAGCCCCAGCACCCGGGTGGTGCCTGCGGGCAGGGCTTCCAGCTCGGCGGCGGTGCGCACCACCACATAGCCGGCCGCCTGCGCTTCGGTGATCAGGTTGCGCCCGTCGCGGCGCACGCCTGGGCCATGCACCCCGCGTGTGCCGGCCGGCAGGAAGAACTGTTCGCCCCCGCCCAGGATCACATCGGCGCCGGACGCCAGGATCTGGGCGGCAATCGCCTCTTCATCGCGCCGCTCGGGCACGGCGGCCAGGAAGGCGCCGGTGCCGGGCTCGGTCACCGACGAGCTGTTGACGATGCCGATCGCCTTGCCGGCGGCCTTGGCCTCCAGCATCAGCGTCACGCTGGCGCCGGAGGCGGCGGCGGGGATCGGGCTGCGGTCGATCATGCCATAGCTGGCCCGCTGTGAACGCACGCCCCAGGCATGGGTGGTGGCGCCGCCATTCGAGCTCTGGGTGACGCTGTCAGTCTGCGCGCCCACATAGACGGCGGCGTCCGGCAGCCGGTCCCAGGCCAGGCGCCCGTCCGGCCCCACCTGCTGCAGCCGCACCAGCTGCCAGGTATTGGCGCCCATCCCGTCGGGATGCAGGAAGATCGCGCTGCGCGGCCCCTGCGGCGTGGCGTCCGAGGCCTGAACCGTGCGGCCTGCGAGACCCATCAGGGCGCCTCCGGCTGCGATGGCGGCCACCAGGGCAAGGCTCTTGAGGGGAGGCGGTGCAGGCATGGGTCAGCTCTTCCAGGTCATTTCAACGGGCGGTGCCTACTGCGATGCGGCGACGCTCCTGCGACAGCCGTGCGACAGCTGTGCGACAGACCGCGCTGGCGTCTGGCCAGCGGGGCGATTCGACTTCATGCTGGCGCGATGACGCCTTTCATCCATCTGCGTGTCCGCTCTGCCTATTCGCTGCTCGACGGGACCATGACGGTCAAGAAGCTGGCGGGGCTGGCCGAGAAGGCAGGCATGCCGGCGCTGGGGATCAGCGATCCCAACCTGTTCGGGGCGCTGGAGTTTGCCGAGGCGCTGGCGCCCAAGGGGATCCAGCCGGTGATCGGCCTTGCGCTGCCGGTGGCCTGCCGCCCGCGCAGCGCCCAGGACGAGGCCAGGCCCGATGGCTACCTTGCCCTGATCGCACAGTCCGACGAAGGCCTGTCCGGGCTGATGGCGCTGTCGAGCGCGGCATTCCTGGACGCGCCGCCATCGGCCGGGCCGCATGTGCCGCTGGCCCGGGTGCTGGAACACGCCAGGGGGCTGATCTGCCTGACAGGCGGCACCGAGGGGCCGGTCAGCCGCGCCTTCGCGGCCGGTCGTGACAGCGAGGCCGAAGCGCTGGTCCAGCAGCTGGCAGGTGCGTTCGGCGACCGGCTCTATGTCGAACTCCAGCGCCACGGGCTGCCGGGCGAGGCGGAGGCCGAGGAAGGGCTGGTTGCGGCGGCCTACCGGCTGGGTCTGCCGCTGGTGGCCACCAATGACGTGCGCTTCGACAGCCGCCGCAAGCATGGCCCGCACGACATCCTGATGTGCATCGCCCAGGGTGCCCGGGTGGGCGATGCCCGCCGCGAACGCGTCAGCCCCGAGCACTATCTCAAGAGCGCCGAGGAGATGCAGGCGCTGTTTGCCGATCTGCCCGAGGCGCTGGAGAACACTGCGCAAATCGCCCGCCGCTGCGCGGTGCGCCCGGTGACCCGCAATCCGATCCTGCCGCGCTTTGCCAGCGCCGCAGGCCGGGACGAGGCTGAAGAGCTGGCCGCCCAGGCGCGCGAGGGCCTCAAGGCGCGCCTCGCCCGCCGCAAGCCGGTGGCGCCGCTGGAGGTCTATCAGGAGCGGCTGGAGTTCGAGATCGGCGTGATCACGCAGATGGGCTTTCCCGGCTACTTCCTGATCGTGTCCGACTTCATCAAGTGGGCCAAGCGGCAGGGCATCCCGGTGGGGCCGGGCCGGGGCTCGGGGGCGGGCTCGCTGGTGGCCTATGCCCTGACCATCACCGACCTTGATCCGCTGGAATTCGGGTTGCTGTTCGAGCGCTTCCTCAATCCCGAGCGGGTGTCGATGCCCGACTTCGACATCGACTTCTGCCAGGACCGGCGCGACGAAGTGATCGCCTATGTGCAGGAGAAATACGGCGCCGACCGGGTGGCGCAGATCATCACCTTCGGTACCCTGCAGGCCCGCGCCGCCGTGCGCGACGTGGGGCGGGTCCTCGAGATGCCGCTCGGCCAGGTGGACCGGCTGTGCAAGATGATCCCCAACAATCCGGCCAATCCGGTCACCCTCAAGCAGGCGATCGACGGCGAGCCGCGCCTGCAGGACGAGGCCCGCGCCGATGCCGATGTGCGCGCCCTGCTGGACAACGCCCAGGAGCTGGAAGGCCTCTACCGCAACGCCTCGACCCACGCCGCCGGCATCGTGATCGGCGACCGGCCGCTGGTGGAGCTGGTGCCGCTCTACAAGGACCCGCGCTCGGACATTCCGGCCACCCAGT
>JAIXTH010000289.1 GCA_027484265.1 Alphaproteobacteria bacterium | reverse complement strand
GCTGACGCTGCCGCTGACAGGCGGCGGCGCCGTGGCCGGGCTGCCACCTTCCGGCGGGGGCGCGCAGGCCACCAGCATCAGAGTGGCGGCGAGACCGGCAGCGCCCCTCATGGCTGCAGCCCCGCTTTGAGGGCAAAGCCATAGGCGGCCTCGGCCAGCGGGCGGACCCGCTCGGCATTGCTCTCGGCATGGGCGCTGGCGGCGGTGCCGTCGCGCACCCGGCCGACGATCCCCTGCAGGATCGCCGCCAGCCGGAACATGTTGTAGGCAAAATACCAGTCGAGCTGGTCGATCCCCGACCGCCCGGTGGCCTCGCAGTACATCGCCACATAGGCGTCCATGTCAGGGATGCCGAGGGCGGCAAGATCAAGACCAGCAAGGCCCGAGCGCTGGCCGGACGGCATCACCCAGTTCATCAGATGATAGGTGAAGTCCCCCAGCGGATCGCCGAGGGTCGACAGCTCCCAGTCCAGCACCGCCAGCACCCGCGGTTCGGTGGGATGCAGGATCATGTTGTCGAGGCGGTAGTCGCCATGCACGATCGAGGTGGTCTCGCCGTCCGGAATGGTGCGCGGCAGCCACTCGATCAGCCGGTCCATCTCGGGGATCTTGAGGGTCTCCGACAGCTGGTACTGCTTGGACCAGCGGCCGATCTGGCGGGCGAAGTAGGAGCCAGCCTTGCCGAAATCCTCAAGCCCGACAGCCTTGTAGTCGGTATTGTGCAGGTTCGCCAGCGTGGTGACCTTGGCCTTGTAGATCGCCGCGCGCTCCTGCGGGCTGCTGTCGGGCAGGGAGCCGTCCCACAGGATCCGGCCATCCACACTGTCCATCACATAGAAGATGGTGCCGATCACGCTCTCATCCAGACACAGGCCATAGGGCCGCGCCACCGGGAAGCCGGTGGGATGGAGGGCCGAAATCACCGCAAACTCGCGGTCCACCGCATGGGCCGAGGGCAACAGCTTGCCGGGGGGTTTGCGGCGCAGCACGTAGCGCTGGCCGGGGGTGATGATCTGGTAGGTGGGGTTGGACTGGCCGCCCTTGAACTGGCGCACCTCCATCGGCCCGGCAAAGCCCTCGACATGGGCGGCCATCCAGGCACCCAGCGCGGCCTCATCGAAGCGGTGGCGCTCGTCCACCGGCTTGGTCCCCACGAAGATATCGGCATCACTCATGCTGGCGGCACTCCCCGGACTGTTCTTGTTGGCCCGCACCATAGCGCGCGCCGCGCAGACGGGAAGAGGCGGGGCAGCCCCGTCGCACCGAAGGGGGCGGTCGCACTGTCAGGCGAGGATGCGGGCCACCACGTCAGGCTCTCTGGCCAGCAGCGCCAAAAGCACGCGGGCCGGGCCTTCAGGCTTGCGGCGCTTCTGCTCCCAGTTCCGCAAGGTTGCGGGCGACACGCCGATACGGGCGGCAAACGCCGCTTGCGACAGGCCGCTGCGGGTCCGGATCGCGGCGGCATCCACGACTTCGGGGACATGGACCCGCACTCCCACGGCAGACCGGTCCTTAGCCCAGGCGCGGGCCTGTTCGAGCGAAGCAGTCAGGCCTTCAAAGTCTGTGTCTTCCATCACCGGCCTCCAAAATCAGCAAGCAGGCCCCGGGTCAGGGCCTTCAGCTTGCGTGTCTGTTCGGCGGTCAGATCACTCGCCGCCGCTTTGTCCAGAACCCATAACAGCACAGCGGGAAACTGGTCTGAATGGTACCAGTAGATCACCCGGCCTCCACCACGCTTACCACGCGTTCCGATACCGACCCTGACCTTCCTCAGCCCTCCGGTTCCCGGAATCAAAAACCCAAGCCGTCGGATCGCTTGCGACCAGCAAGACAACGTCCTGGCGTTCAGCTGCCGTCAGGAGCTTCGCGGCTTGAGCGATGTAGGCGGGCGTTTCGGCGACCGTCAGGAACATGCGTGCTTGTACGCCATTGGCGCACTATCAGCAAGTAGTTCCGAGCGATGTGCGGTGGACGATTTCGACACCGCAGCTATTTGGCAGCCGTATCCAGCGCGAGGGCATGCAGCTCGCCGCCCATTTTGCCCTTGAGGGCAGCGTAGACCGCCTGGTGCTGGGCCACCCGGCTCTTGCCCGCAAAGGCAGCCGAGCGGATCACGGCCTTGTAGTGGTCGCCGTCACCGGCGAGATCGATGATCTCGATGTCGGCATCGGGGAAGGCCGCGCGCAGCATGGCTTCGAGGTCGGCGGACTGCATGGGCATGGGCTGGATTCCTGGGGCGGCTGTGGATCGGGCGGATGGGCGAGGTGAGGCTGCCAGCCTCAGCCGCCGCCCACCGGATAGTTGGGCGCCTCGCGCGTGATGGTCACATCATGCACGTGGCTTTCGCGCAGGCCCGCACCGGTCAGGCGCACGAAGCGGGCATTGCGCTGGAAGTCGGCGATGCTGGCGGCACCGGTATAGCCCATGGCGGCCCGCAGCCCGCCCACCAGCTGGTGCAGGATCGGCGCCAGTGGCCCCTTGTAGGGCACCTTGCCCTCGATCCCTTCGGGCACGAGCTTCAGCGTGTCGGTCACTTCCTTCTGGAAGTAGCGGTCGGCCGAGCCGCGCGCCATGGCGCCCAGCGAGCCCATGCCACGATAGGACTTGTAGGAGCGGCCCTGATACAGGAACACCTCGCCCGGTGCCTCGTCGGTGCCGGCGAACATCGAGCCCATCATCGCCGCGCTGGCGCCGCCAGCAATCGCCTTGGCAAGGTCGCCTGAATACTTGATCCCACCATCGGCGATGATCGGCACATCGGCGCCGTGGGCCGCGGCCACACAGTCCATCACAGCTGTCAGCTGCGGCACGCCCACACCGGCCACGATCCGCGTGGTGCAGATCGAGCCCGGCCCGATCCCCACCTTGATCGCATCGGCGCCTGATCCGATCAGCGCCTTGGTGGCCTCGCCGGTGGCGACATTGCCCGCAATCACCTGCACCCGGTTCGACAGCCGCTTGACCCGCTCCACCGCGTCCAGCACCGCGCGCGAGTGGCCGTGGGCGGTATCGATCACCAGCACGTCCACACCGGCCTCGATCAGGGCCTGCGAGCGCTCATAGCCCGCATCGCCCACCGTGGAGGCGGCGCCCACCCGCAGGCGGCCTTCGGCGTCCTTGCAGGCATTCGGGAAGGCCTGCGACTTCTCGATATCCTTCACCGTGAACAGGCCCACGCAGCGCCCGGCATCATCGGTGACGATCACCCGCTCGATCTTGTGCCGGTGCAGCAGCGCCCGGGCCTCGGCCTGGCCGACGGCTTCGGAGACGGTGATCAGGTTCGACGACGTCATCACCGAGCCCACCGTCTCGGCGTCATCGGCAAAGCGGATGTCGCGGTTGGTGACGATCCCCACCAGCCGGCCCGGCACGCCCTCGCGCACCGCATCCACTACCGGGAAGCCGGAAATCCCGCGGCTGGCCTTGATCGCCCGCAGCTGGGCCACCGTCATGTCGGGGGTCACCACCAGCGGCTTCACCACCATGCCGCTCTCGAAGCGCTTGACGATACGCACCTGCTCGGCCTGTTCCTAGGGGCGGAAATTGCGGTGAAGCGCGCCCATGCCGCCCGAATGGACAAAGACGATGGCGAGGCGCG
>JAIXTH010000129.1 GCA_027484265.1 Alphaproteobacteria bacterium | reverse complement strand
GACCGCGCCCGCGCCGCCAGCCTGACGCTGGAGCCGCGTTAGGGCGTCAGGGCGCTGGAACTTCGGCCAGGAAGGCCGCCACGTCGGCGGCGCTCCTGGCCGGGACTTCCTCCTGGGGCAGGTGGCCGATGCCGGGGTAGATGATGGCGCGGGCGCCGGGGATGTCGGCGGTGAAGCGGGCCGCATCGCTGGCCGGGATCCAGGGGTCGACCTCGCCCCACAGCACCAGGGTCGGGACCCGGATGGTGGCGATCCGCCGCCAGGCTTCGGGATCGGCGGGCGGCGCGCGCATCCGGTCCAGCGTGGCCTGCCGGTTGCCCGGGCGGCGCAGCAGGTCCCAGTAGGTGTCCACCATCGCCTCGGTCACCAGGCTGTCGTCGGCAATGACTTCCTTGAGATTGCTCTCGATCAGGCTGCGATTGGAAAAGCCCGACAGGAATTCGCCCACAACCGGCGTGCGGATCAGCCTGAAGATCAGGGGCTGGCTGCCGGGATTGGCGCGGGGATAGCCGGCCGCATTCACCAGGATCAGGGCGCGCACCTTGTCCGGATGGGCCGCCGCATACTGCCAGGCCACCGCGCCGCCCATGGAATTGCCCGCCACGGCAAAGCGGCTGATGCTGAGGGCGCCCGCCACATCATCCACCACCTGCACATAGGCCGGTCCGCCATAGGTGCGGGTGGCCGAGGGGCCGGTGAGGCCATGGCCGGGGAAATCCAGCGACACCAGCCGGTACCGGTCCTTCAGCTGTCCGACCCATGGCTCCCAGCTCTGGAGGGCGGCGTTGGAGCCGTGCAGCAGCACCAGCACCGGCCCGTCCCGCAGGCCTTCATCCCGCACATGCACCCGGGTGCCATCCGATACGGTGATGAAGCGCGAAGCGGGGGTGGTATAGCGCTCCTCGAGCGTCTGGAGCGGGACATCGGTGGCGCAGGCCGCAGCGCCTGACAGAAGTGCCAGAGCGGACAGGGCCGCGGCGAAATGTATCCGACGGTGGGCGGGACGTGGCATGATCAGGTCTCCTACCAGGTGCCGGTATTGGGCATCGACAGCCACGGCTCGCGCGGCTCCAGTGGTGCTCCGGCTTGCAGCAGTTCCACCGATATCCCGTCGGGCGAGCGCACGAAGGCCATCCGCCCGTCACGCGGCGGCCGCGCGATCGTCACCCCATGGGCGGCCAGCCGGTCGCAGGCCGCATGGATGTCGTCGACGCGGTAGGCGACATGGCCGAAATTGCGCCCGCCCTCATAGGACGTCTCGTCCCAATTGTGGGTCAGCTCCAGCATGGGCAGTCCGGCTGGCAGGCCGCCTTCGGTGCTGCCGCCCGCGGCCCGGAACCGGGCCACATCGTCGGGAGAGGCCAGGAAGATCAGGGTAAAGCGCCCCGCCTCGTTCGAGCTGCGCCGCAGCTCGATCAGCCCCAGCCCGTCGCAGAAGAAGCGCAGCGCTGCATCGGGATCGCCGACCCGCAGCATGGTATGGAGAAAGTGCATCGGGTGATCCTTGAAGAAAGGCGGTGGGGCGGGACGGCTCCCGCCTCAGGCACCAACCGGGTGGCGCTCTGCGCGGGCGCTGGCAAGGGCGCTCTCCAGTGCCTTTGCAAAGCCCAGCCGCTCGTGCGGGGACAGACAGACGGCAAGCGGCAGGCGGTCGGGTCCGGCGCGCAGGCTGATTTCCGGGTGGGCGTCCTCGGCCTCCACCACTTCGACCCGGGCGAAATAGGGGCTGGCGGTCCACCAGCGGGTCTGCCCACGGGCGTCGGCCCGCGCCACATCCACCCGTGCCGCCGTCACCCGTACCAGCTCCCGCTCCCGCGCTCCGGCCCGGTAGCTGGCCCTGAACGCCAGCCAGAGCAGCAGGACATCGAGGCCGAAGAAGCCGATCACCGGCCAGGCTCCCATCGCCAGGAACAGACAGCCGACCGCGAACGACGCTGCCGCCATCACCACCATCACGATCTGGAACCCGTTCAGGCTCAGCGACCGGTTCGGCCGCAGCTCCGCATCCAGATAGACCGGGCCGTCGGGAGCTGGCGGCGGGCCTTGTGCATCACTGATCCGGGACATGGGCGGGATGCTAGCGCGCGCCGCGCCCGCTGCAAGCATCCCTGTGCGTTTTGGGTCCCCGGGGCCGGTGCGACACAGGCGTCAGGCGTCGAAGCTGGCGGGCGGCGCACCCGCCGGCTTGCGGATCAAGGTGGCGATGTCCTTGCGGGTCACGGCGCGGGTGGCGAAGGCGGCGGCGGCATAGACCAGCGCCCCCACCAGACACACCAGCAGCGTCGCGATCTCCTTGCCGATGATGAAGCGTTCTTCGAACCAGCCCTCGATCGGCACCCGGTTGAAGGCAGCCGCTCCCAGCACCGCCGCCATCACCGCCACCGCGATGCTGATCCGCACCAGCCGCGACAGCACCGCCGGGGTCGGCTGCCAGATCTTCTCGCGCAGCAGCGTCACCGCCAGCAGCAGCGCGTTCACCCATCCGGCCACCGCCGCACCGATCGCAAGGCCGACATAGCCCGGCTGGTCCAGCGCCCGCAGGGCAAAGAACAGCGCCGTGCCTGCCACCACATTGGCTGCCACCCCCCACAGCGCGAACTGCATCGGCCGCTTGGTGTCGTGGCGGGCAAAGAAGGGCGGGGCGAGGATCCGGATCAGCACGAAGGCCGGCACGCCCCAGCCATAGTGGAACAGCGCATCGGCAGTGGCGCGGGCATCGGCCTCGGTGAACTGCCCCCCGGTCCAGAACCCCTGCATCAGGAAGAATGGCATCACCATCAGCGCGGCGGCTGCCGGCAGGGTGAAGGCCATGGACAGCACGAAACCCTCGTCGATGGCGCTGGTGGTGTCGCGGGCATCACCGGAACTGGCGGCCTTGGCGAGGCGCGGCAGCAGGGCCACCCCGATCGCCACCCCGATCAGGCCCAGCGGCAGCTGGTAGAGCCGGTCGGCGGCATAGAGCCAGCTCTTGGCGCCGGTC
Organism: Alphaproteobacteria bacterium; assembly: GCA_027484265.1. Taxonomy (GTDB): domain Bacteria; phylum Pseudomonadota; class Alphaproteobacteria; order Caulobacterales; family Aquidulcibacteraceae; genus JAIXTH01. The sequence goes on along the minus strand of JAIXTH010000129.1, from coordinate 25,882 downwards.
TCGAAACTCGCCAGCGCCTGCGACACGAACACATTGATCTGCGTGGCCGAGCCCGCGATCACCGACGGCACCATCAGAGCCAGGATCGTCTTCACATCCGCCGTCAGGCGCGGCAGCCGGAACCCCAGCTTCACCCCCAGCCGCCGGCAGCCGATCCACAGCGCCAGCGCCTGCAGGACGCCCGCCACACTGATGGCCCAGGCGGCATGATAGGCACTCTGCACCGGTCCGTCCGCCAGCAGCACTGCTGCGAGTATGGTGATGTTGAGCAGGGTTGGCGCGGCTGCGGTCAGGGCAAACTTGCCGGCGGTATTGAGCACACCGGCAAACAGCGAGCTGATCGCCATGCCGACCAGATAGGGCATGGTGATCTGGGTGAGGATGATCGCCAGCTGGAAGGCTTCGGGCTGGTCGGCATAGCCGCCGTGGATCGCCAGCATCACCCAGGGCATCGCCAGCTGCGCCAGGATCGTGAGGGCGGCGGCGGCGAGGGTGAGAACCGAGAACGACTGGCTGGCCATCTCGGCGGCTTCATCGCCGCCGCGTTCGGTGGTGGCCTTGGCATAGACCGGCACGAAAGCCTGGCTGAAGGCGCCTTCCGCCAGGATCCGGCGGAACAGGTTCGGGAACATCTGCGCGGTGGCAAACGCATCGCCGATCCAGCCCGCGCCCATGGTGTTCGAGATCGCCCGGTCGCGCAGATAGCCGAGAAACCGGCTGATCAGGGTGAAGCCGGCCTGAACCAGCGTGTTGCGGGCAAGCGACATGGCGGGGACGTCTCTCCTGGGAACGGGCGCATCCCGCTGTCTGGCTGCGGCACCGGACGGAACCGGGGCCTCGTCCGAGCCCCGTCAGGGCCGCCTCATGGCACAGGCCCGGCTATTGCCACAACACATCGCGCAGCCAGGCTGCGGCGCGGATCACCGGGTTCTGCGGCATCTCGGGCGGTGCATCGGCCAGATTCACCGGCCCCGGCCGCTCGATCCCCCAGCGCAGGAGGCCCGCCGGGACCGCAAAGGCCGGACCTGATACGGCATCGCCCAGCCCGCCATAGCGCTGCGGACGTCCGACCCGCACGTGACCCTCGAAGATCCGCGCTGCCAGCTCGCGCACGCCCGACAGCTGGGCGCCGCCACCGGTCAGCACGATCCGCCGTCCATGGCCGGGGCGCAGGGCCCCGCGGGCCATCAGCAGGTCGCGCAGCAGCTCGAAGGTCTCCTCCACCCGCGGCCGGACAATTCCGGTCAGCAGCGAGCGCGGCATCTGCGCCTGCACCACCGAGCCGTCGTCACAATATTGCGGCGCATCAATCATCTGTGCGTCTTCGTTGAGGCTGGCGATCGCGCTGCCATACATCACTTTCAGCCGCTCGGCGTGGTGCGCCGGGGTCGAGAAGCACTGGGCGATGTCCTGGGTGACGTGGTCGGCGCCGATCGGAACGGTTTCCACATGGGCGAGGGCCCCGCCACTGACCAGCGCGGCAGTGGTGCAGCGGGCACCCATGTCCACCAGCAGCGCGCCGGTCTCGAGTTCGTCCTCGGCCAGGGCCGCCAGGGCCGAGGCCCAGGGGGCCGGGATCGCCCCCACCACATGCAGGTGCGCCCGCTCGGCACACATCACCAGATTGCGCCACTGCGCCGCCGGCACCGAGATCACCGTCAGCCGCACACCCAGACGCCGGCCGATCATCCCGCGCGGATCGCGTACCTTCTGCCCGTCCAGCACGAAGAAGGAGGGGCTGGCATGCATCATGTGACGCCCGTCGAGCTTCAGCTGGCGCATGGCTGCGGCCACGGCGGCGCGGGTCTGGCGCGCGGTTATCTCGCCGGGAGGCACGGGAATCTCGGCATCGAGATGGTCGGCCCGCACGCCGAATCCGGAAACCGACACCGCGACATCGGAGACAGCGGTCGCGGCCATCCGTTCGGCCTGCTCGACTGCTGCGCGGATCGCTTCCAGCGCCAGGTCCATATCGACGATCACGCCATTGCGCACCCCGCGCGAGGCCTGGGTGCCGACGCCCGCCACCCGCAGGGGACCTGGCCCCTGCTGGGTGGAGCCGATGAAGCAGGTGATCTTGCTGGCCCCGATATCCAGCGCCGCCAGCATGGCAGCGCGTGGTGCCGCAATCCGGCTGGCGGGGGCTGACGATCTCTTATCCAGTGACGACATGACTGAGTTCGATCCGTTTGCTGCAAGTCTCCGGCCCTTCGTGCCGGGCTTACACGCCTCCGGTGGGGGTGCTGGCAGCTGCTTCTGCAGGCTGCCGGATGATGAGGCGGCCGGGGACCCGCAGGTCCAGGCGCGCCGGGTAACGGGTGAGCAGACCATGGGTCGGCTCGAGGGCTGCCAGCTGGGCGATGGCCGCGGCCTGGCCGGTCTCGGGCAGCAGCACTTCGCCGCCCGAGCGCAATTGCAGGGTCCAGCGCCGTCCGCCGATCCGCTGCGCGGCTTCGGTGGCGCGGGCTACAACAGGCTGGCGGGCCAGATCGGCGAACAGGGCAGGGGCAGCGGTGGGGGCGCCGTCGCCCACCACGATGGCAAAGCCACGGGCCTGCCGGGTGCTGGCGGGGGCGAGCAACCGTCCGGCGGCATCGATGAATGCAAGCGTGCCGCCCTTCTGCCAGACAGCGACGGCCGGTCGCGGCTCGATCAGGATCTGAACGCGGTCGGGCCACAGGCGCCGCACGGTCACCGATTCCACCCAGGGCAGGCTCATCAGCCGGTCGCGCACGTCGCGCGGGCTGACCGAGAACATCACGTCATCGCGCTGCAGGCCCGAGGTCTCGGCGGCCTCGCGCCGCTGGAGGTCAGTCAGGCGATGGCCGCCCTGGGCCTGCACATCCAGCCCCTGGACCGACAGGCCGGCTGCGCGCGAGGCGCCTGCCGCACCGGCAGCGATGCCATTGCCCAGATCGCGGGCCATGCCACTGGCCACCATCACGCCCACAAACACAGCCGCCACAGCCGAGCAGGCCACCACGGTGACGGCGGTACGCAGGCGCGGATCATACTCGACCTGGCGGATCTGGGCATGGGCCCAGGCGCCGAGCTTCATGGTCCAGCCACCGGCCTGCGCCTTGCGCGGACGGCTGGCAGGGGCGCGGCGCACCGGACGGCTCTGGGGTGCCGGGCGGGCGCGGGTCTTCTTCACCTGGGGCATGAGGCGTCCTCCAGCATCCAGGCCACCAGCGCATCGAACGACATGCCGTTGGCCTCGGCCTGTTCGGGGGCCAGCGAGGTCGGGGTCATGCCCGGCTGGGTATTGGTTTCGAGCACCACCAGACGGCGGCTGTCGGGATCATAGCGGAAGTCGGTGCGGGTGATGCCGCGGCACCCCAGCACCTGGTGCGCCAGCAGCGCCTGGGCCCGGGCCTTCTCGGCGACGTCCTGCGGCAGGTCGGGCGGGTTCACCACATGGGTCGAGCCGCCAGCGGCATATTTGGCGTCGTAGTCATAGACCTCGCGCCCGGTGCGGATCTCGGTCACGCCCAGCGCCCGGTCGCCCAGCACCGCCACTGTCAGCTCGCGCCCGGCGATGAATTCCTCCACCAGCACCTCGTCGCCGGAGGGCCACTCGGGGTCCACCAGCTTCTCGGGCGGCCGGTTCTCGCCCTTGCGGACGATGAACACGCCGAAGGACGAGCCGTCGGAATTGGGCTTCACCACATAGGGCGGCTCCATGGGGTGGGCGCGGGCCGCCTCGAACCGGTCCATGATCCGCCCCCCGGCCACATCCAGCCCCACAGACGCAAACGCCAGCTTGGCCTTGGCCTTGTCCATCGCCAGCGCAGAGGCCAGCACGCCGGAATGGGTGTAGGGAATCTCCAGGATTTCAAGCACCGACTGGATCCGCCCATCCTCGCCCCAATTGCCATGCAGGGCGTTGAGCGCGACGTCGGGGGCGGCCTCTTTCAGCTGGCGGGCGATATCGCGGGAGACGTCGATCTCGACAGTGTCGTGGCCGAGCCGCCGGCAGGCAGCCGCGCAGGCTGCGCCCGAAACGAGCGAAACCGGCCGCTCCGCTGACCAGCCACCCTTCAGCACCGCCACCCGCATCCGCCTTGTCCTTTCCGACCCGTCACACCAGGCCTTTCAGGCCCTCTTCAGACTGATTGAAAGACAGTGAACGGGCGGAGTGAACGGGGGGTTAAGCGCGCAGGCCCGGCCGCATCCGATTCGCGGCACGCGCAGTCGTGCCGGCGGGCCCGGCTGCCGCTGACTCCGGGCCTAAACCGCCAGTTTAGTCACCCTGCGGCCAAGCGCGCGCCGCCTGACCGCAGGGGGGCTGGACAGGTTGCCGGAACGAAGGTAGAACGGTCATGAAACGTTCCAGCAGGGCTGGCCAGGGAGGCAAGGCGGGATGCTCACCACCAAACAGCGCGAGCTGCTCTTGTTCATTCACGAGAGGCTCAAGGAAACCGGCGTGTCGCCGTCATTCGACGAGATGAAGGACGCACTCGATCTGGCGTCGAAGTCCGGGATCCACCGGCTGATCACCGCCCTGGAGGAACGCGGGTTCCTCCGGCGCCTCGCGCACCGTGCGCGGGCGCTGGAAGTGATCAAGCTGCCCGAAAGCGCTACCACATCCCAGCCGCCCGGCGGGCGGGTGCCATTCCGGCCGGCGCTTGTATCCGACCAGGGCGGTGCCCCGGCCGCTCCCGCCAATGACAGCTCGATCCCGGTGCTTGGCCGCATTGCTGCCGGTGTGCCGATCGAGGCGATCCAGAACGAGATTGCCCGGGTGGTCCCGCCCGACCATCTCGACCCGGCGCTGCACTATGCGCTCGAGGTGCAGGGCGATTCCATGATCGATGCGGGCATCCTGTCCGGCGACATCGTGATCCTGCGCCGCACCGATACGGCCGAGAACGGCCAGATTGTGGTGGCACTGGTGGAAGACGAGGAGGCAACCCTCAAGCGCCTGCGCCGCCGCGGCAAGTCGGTGGCTCTGGAAGCCGCCAATCCCAGCTATGAAACCCGCATCTTCGGCCCGGATCAGGTGAAGGTGCAGGGGGTGCTGGTGTCGCTCTACCGCCGCTATCACTAGGGCGGGTGGCGCCCGGCAAGGCACGGGTGCGGCAAGTGCCTTGCCAGGCAGGCCGTTCAGCCCGGTTCGGGGGCCGGCGTGCGCCGACGGCGGACAAAGGCCCAGCGAGCGAGGGCGAGGGGAATGCCGACGAGCACCAATGCCAGGGCGGTGGCCAGCCCATAGCCCAGGATGTTGGTCCCCATTGCCAGCACGGTCTGAACGGCCCGCGCACCCTGATTGTCCAACGGCCCCAGGATCGGCTGATAGCTGACGTCCAGTGCCTGGAGCGTGACGCGCTCATCGAGGATCTGGCGCTCCCGCTCTGCCTGGGTTCGCTGGGCTGTATCCTGCGGCGTGGCTGCGAGGGTGTCGTCGGATGCGTTCAGCCGGTCGGCTGCATTGGTCATCGCCACCTCCTCGGAGATGGTCCGGCCTTCGGCGAGACTGAGGTCGTTCTGCAGCTGCTGGCGGAAGCTGATCAGCCAGCCTGGATCGGCCAGCACGACAAGCCGTCCGTAGGCGAACCGGTCACGTCCATCATTGCGGAAGCCGGCATTGGCGGTCTCTACCCGGCACAGGGCCGGTCCGGCTTCGATGCAGCGCGCTGCCTGGCCACGCACCAGCTGCGGGATGGTATCGCCGGGCAGTTCGATGGTGAGGCGCCAGGCTGTCACCAGTGGCACGCGCCCGTCATGGGTGGTGGCGCCACCGGCCGTATCGACCATGGCCGCGCTGGAGCCGGCCTCCTCCGGTGCACCGCATCCGGCTGCGGCCAGCGACACCAGCGCCAGTGCGGCTGCCATGCACGCCCGGCTTCGCCACCCGGCTGCCGCGTTGATATGCCCGTCCCTCTTGTCCATTCCGGTCCTCCCTTGCTGTGACCTGACGGCGATAAGCCCTGCGATTTCGGGCTGAAGAGTGGCCGGTTTTCTGCAAAACCGCATGGCCTGGTCAGCATGCCAGCAAGGGTTGCAGAACCGCTGGGTCGGGCCAGGCATCCCGGCATGGAGGAGGAGCGGGGAGCAGGAGCGGGGAACGGGACGTCGCAGGAGCAGAGTGATGCGCGCCTGTCGGATCCGGGCTGGCGGCGCGCTGGTTGCGGCATTTCTACCGCTGGCGGTAGGGCTGGCGGGCCCCGGGGGCTGCCTGCAAACGCAGCTCCAAGCTGCACAGGATGATTGCAACCTGGGAAGCGCTGCTGTCTGTTTCCCCCATGGACCGGTTCTCGAAGAGCGAGCCTACGCCTGAAGCGTTTGCGGGTCTGCTGGCAATCCCGGCGGACTGGCCTGTGGCAACCGTCACCCTTGTTCGTATCCGCCGGGATCAGCCGCGGGCCCGGCTGGTGGCGGCGGTGCGGGAATGGCGGGCAATCATTTCGGGGATCCTTGAGGATTATGGCTGTCACGAGCCGGTTTACGGCCGGGTGATCGGGACCATTGTCGGGCCGGAGGCCTATTGGGATCATCTGGTGGTGACCCATTATCCCAGCCGCCGCGCCCTGATGCAGTCGGCCATGGACGAGCGGATCATCGATGCCATCGATGTGCGGCGCGCCTTCATCGAAGAGACCCTGTCGCTGGTGGTGGACGGAGCCGATCCGGCATCGCCAGGGTCACCACCTCTGTCGATTGTGCCGGCGATGCAGCCGGGGCCGGTGGCAGACGATCCGCTGGAGCCGGCCGTGAACCATGCCGGCACCATCAAGGGCAAGGACCCGCTGTTTGTCGTCGGCATCACGCGGTTCCGGACCGACGTGCCGCGCGAACAAGCCGAAGGCGCCTATCACCGCTGGCGGGCAGCGCTGCGGCTGGTGGCCGAGGACATCGAGGCGATGAGCTTCCCGCTGAGTGCCCGGGTGCATCAGGTCTATGTGGGTGCGGCGGGTGCGTGGGATCTCGTGAACATTACCCGCTATGGCGATACTGACAGTTATCGCCGTTCGCTGGAGCACCCGGCGCTGCTGTCCGGCCGGCAGATGCGGGCCCTGGCCCTGGAGGACAGCCTGCTGATGGTGGTGCGGGACCACACACGCGCGGCGTCTGCCAGCTGAGCGTCGCTGCAAGGGGCCTGCCAGAGGGGGGTTGCGCCCCGGGGGCGCAACGCTATACCCCCCGCCCACGTGTTCCTCGGTAGCTCAGTCGGTAGAGCAGGCGACTGTTAATCGCCGGGTCGCAGGTTCGAGCCCTGCCCGGGGAGCCACGTTTCTCCCGCATGATCGGCCCACCTTCAGTCTGGCAGCACCAGCAGCTGCGGGATCGCGCCCTTGAAGCCGAAGAAGCCCGCGCGGGCCTGAGGCCAGGCTGCTGCATCGAGGGTGCGCCGCAGCCGCACCAGCCGGGTGCCCTGAGCCGCAAGCGCTGGCTCCAGCCGGTCCAGCGCCCAGGCCGTCAGTCCTTGCGGGGCTTCCGGAACGGCCACAACCGCCTGCCCGCGGGCCCAGACCAGCAGGCCGTCCACATCCACGGTCCCGTCCGCAGGCGTACCGCGCGCCGCAGCTGCCAGCGACAGGCCTTCTGCCAGCGCACCGGCCCGGAACCGGGCCGCCGGGCTGCCCGCAGCCGCAGGGCAGGGCACATCCAGCGATGCGATCCGGGTCACCTCGAGATCGGGGGCGAGGCCCAGGGCTGCCACATCATCATCGTGCAGCAGCAGTCCGACCGGTCCACGGGGCGGGGCAGGGGCCGGCTTGAGCGGCTGCGCCTGGCGTGGGGCGTCATCCATCGGCAGCGGCTGCGGGTCGTCCGCCAGTCCCGGCTGCCCGGCAAACCGGCCGCCGCTGTTCTGGGCGATGTTGGAGGCCCGGGCCACATAGTGCTTGCCGGGCGTATGCAGCCCGGCCACCCAGCGCCAGGACAATGTGTTGGAGGCCGCATCGGCATCCAGCAGGTGCTTGAAGAAGAAATCCGCCCCCAGCTGCCACGGCAGGCGCAAGGTGAAGATCCAGATCGAGGCAAACCACATCCGGGCATGGTTGTGCAGCCATCCGGTGGTGACCAGCTCCTCCACCCAGGCATCGAAACAGGTGATGCCGGTGGCGCCAGCCGTCGCCTGCCCATAGCCGCGCCGCAGGCCACTGTTGCCAGCCAGCGCACTGCGGGCCGCGATCCGCTCGCAGTCAAAGTGCGCAAGGAACCCCGGCCGCAGTTCCAGCCAGCCCTTCCAGTAGGTACGCCAGAACACCTCCGCCACGAACTTCTCCGCCGCCGCCCCGTGCCGGGCATGCGCCGCCCCCGCTACCTCGCTCTCCAGGAGCAGGCGGCGCCGGATCCAGGGGGACAGGGCGGACACATTCGAGCGGTCATCCGGCCCGAAGTCATAGTTACGGGTGCCGGCATAGGCCCGGCCGGCGCGGGGCAGGAAGGCTACCAGCCGGGCAAGGCCTGCGGCCCGGGTTGGCTCCCAGCTGACCTGGCGCAGACCGTGCGGGCGTGGCTGGCACGGGGAAAGGCCGGGCAGGTCCGGCTGGTGGTGCAGGGGGGCAGACGTCCTCATGGGAGGGACGTGGGGGCCTGCCTCTGGCCGCCCACCCCCTTTCAGCCGGCAAATGCAGCTGGCCGCGCAGTCCTGCCCGACGGCTTCAGACGATGGCCTTCAGCTTGGGCCAGGCGTCTTCCAGCGACTTTGCGATCGTATCCACCATCCGGTCGATCTGCTCGTGCGAGATGATCAGCGGCGGGCACATCACGATGGAATCGCGGATGCCGCGCACCATCAGGCCATTCTCGATACAGGCATCGCGCACGATCGGGCCCGCCTTGCCTTCCTTGCCGCCAAACCGCTTGTTGGTGCCGGGCTCGGCCACGATCTCGACTGCGCCCAGCAGGCCCTTCGAGCGCACCTCGCCCACCAGCGGATGGCCTTCCAGCCGCTTCAGCGCCTGGGCGAGATAGGGCCCGGTGTCGGTGCCGGTGCGCTCCACCAGCCCCTCGCGCTCGATGATCGCCAGATTGGCCAGCGCCACCGCACAGGCCACCGGATGGCCCGAATAGGTGAAGCCGTGCACGAAATCCCCGCCCTTTTCGCGCAGGACCTCCACGATCTCGCTGCTGACTGCCGTGGCCGAGATCGGCGCATAGCCGGAGCTCAGCTGCTTGGCCATGGTGATGATGTCCGGCTTCACGCCATAGGTGGTGTGGCCGAACCAGGTGCCGGTGCGGCCAAAGCCGTTGATCACCTCGTCGCACACCATCAGGATGCCGTACTTGCGGCACAGCGCCTCGACCTTGGGCCAGTAGCTCTCCGGCGGGATGATCACACCGCCCGCGCCCTGGATCGGCTCGCCCACGAAGGCGGCTACATTGTGCGGGCCGACGGCCAGGATGCGGTCCTCTATGTCCTGGACAGCCCGGTTGCAGAACGCCTCCACATCCTCGCCGAAGCCCTCACCGAAGTGATAGGGCTGCATCACATGCTCGATGCCTGCCACGGGCAGCATGCCGATGGCATGCATCGCACTCATCCCGCCCAGCGAAGCGCCGGCCACGGTCGAGCCGTGATAGCCGTTGCGGCGGGCGATGAAGATGTTGCGCCACGGCTCGCCCTTGAGCTTCCAGTAATAGCGCACCAGCCGGAACATGGTGTCCACCGCTTCCGAGCCGGACGAGTTGAAGAAGATGTGCTGCAGGTCGCCGCCGATGATCCCGGCCAGCTTGGCCGCCAGCTCGACGGCCGGCACGTTCGCGGTCTTGAAGAAGGTGTTATAGTAGGGCAGCTCCAGCATCTGGCGATAGGCCACTTCCGCCAGCTCGGTCCGGCCATAGCCGACGCCGACGCACCACAGGCCCGCCATCCCGTCGAGATATTCCTTGCCGTCGATGTCCCAGAACGAGCAGCCCTCGGCCCGGGTCACGATGCGCGAGCCACCCATGTCGCGGATCACCCCGTAATCGGCCTGGGCCGGCAGATGGTGCGCCACATCCAGACGGCGCAGCTCAACCGGGTCATAGTTGCGGATCGGGTGCTGGAGCGGATAGTTCATGGTGCAGGTCCTCGGCGGCGCAGGGGCGCATCGATCTTTGTTATAACAATGCCCGATGCCTCGCCGTTGTTCAAGCGGCCGGACCGGCCTGGGCCTGTTCGAGCAGCACGCCGCCCGACATCCGCACCACCCGGTCCATCCGGGCGGCGAGGTCGAGGTTGTGGGTGGCCACGAGGGCGGCTGCGCCCTGGTCGGCACAGACCTGGCGGAACAGGTCGAACACCACGGTGCTGGTGGCGGGATCGAGGTTGCCGGTGGGCTCGTCCGCCAGGATCAGGCTGGGGCGGTTGGCGAGGGCGCGGGCGATGGCCACCCGCTGCTGCTCGCCGCCGGAGAGCTGGGCCGGCTGGTGATCGGCGCGCTCGGCGAGGCCGACCTGTGCCAGAAGCTCCAGGGCCCGGGCCCGGGCCGGGCCGACGGCCATGCCGGCGATCTCGAGACCGAGGGCAATGTTGTCGCGGGCGCTGAACTCGGGCAGCAGATTGTGGAACTGGTAGACAAAGCCGATGTGCTGGCGGCGCAGGGCCGTGCGGCCCGCATCGGGCAGCCGGGTGGCATCCACCCCCGCCAGTTCGACAGTTCCGCCCTGTGCCTCCTCCAGCAGCCCCGCCGCATGCAGCAGCGACGACTTGCCGGAGCCCGACGGTCCCACCAGCCCGACGATTTCGCCGGGGCGCACCTCGAGGTCCACGCCCTTGAGGACGGGCAGGGGGCCTGCCTTGGTGGTATAGATGCGCTCAAGACCGCGCAGGCGCAACACCGGCTCACTCATAGCGCAGCGCCTCCACCGGATCGAGCCGTGCCGCCCGCCAGGCTGGCGGCAGGGTGACAAGGATGCTCGTCGCCAGGGCAAAGCCGGCGGTGGACAGCACTTCGCCCCACTCCACCTTGGCCGGGATGTTCGACAGGAAATACACCGCCGGATCGAACACCGACCCGCCGGATACCGCTTCGACCACCCGCTGGATCGTCTCGATATTGAGGCAGAACAGCGTGCCGACCACCACGCCAGCGAGGGTGCCCAGCACCCCCACCGAAGCCCCTGCCATCACGAACACCCGCAGGATCGAGCCGCGCGTGGCGCCCATGGTGCGCAGCACCGCGATGTCGCGGGTCTTGTTCTTCACCAGCATCACCAGGCCCGAGATGATGTTGAGGGCGGCAATCGCGATGATCAGGAACAGGATCAGCCGCATCACATTGCGCTCGATCGCCAGTGCCGAGACCAGGCCCTCCGAACGGGTCTTCCAGTCGGTGATCATCCGGCCAGGGGCGGCGGCGGCGAACGCGTCGTACATCCGCTCTGTCTGGTCGGGCTGTTCCACCAGCACATCGAAGGCGTCCACCGTCTCGCCGCGATTGAAGAAGGGCTGGGCCTGGGCCAGCGGCATGTAGATCAAGGTCTCGTCATACTCGCTCATGCCCACGTCGAAGATCGCCCCCACCCGGTACTCCACCGAGCGCGGCGTGACTCCGAAGGCGGTCGAGGCGCCCTGGGGCGAGATCAGCTCCACCCAGTCGCCGGGCACCACGCCCAGGGCCGCCGCCAGCCGCGAGCCGATGGCGATGTCCTCGCCGCCGAATTCCCCGGCGCCGAAACTGTCGAGACTGCCGCCCAGCAGTGTGTCCGCCACCAGGGGCATGGCGCGCACATCGTCGGGCGTCATGCCCTGGACCAGCGCGCCGCGGGCCGCGTTGCCGCGCCCGACAATCATCACCTGGCCGCTGACCACCGGCCGCACCGCGATCACGCCTGGCACCTTGCGCAGGTCGCCGGACAGCTTGGCCTGACCGGTCGGGTCGAGGTCCGACGCGGCCACATAGACATGGCCGTTAACCCCGAGGATCCGGTCCAGCAGCTCGGCCCGGAACCCGTTCATCACGCTCATCACGATGATCAACACCGCGACAGCCAGCAGGATGCCCGAGAAGGAAATGATCGAGATCAGGCCCACGCCGCCATTCTCGCGTCGCGCACGCAGATAGCGCGCCGCCAGCGCCCGCTCCCAGCGCGAGAACCAGCCGGCCCGGGTGGCTTCTGCCAGCGCCATCAGGCCCCCAGTTCCGCCAGCGCCGCATCCAGCGACAGCTCGCGCCGCTCGCCGCTGCGCCGGTCCTTGAGTTCGACCACACCGGCGGCCAGGCCGCGCGGGCCGATGATCAGCTGCTTGGGGATGCCAATCAGGTCCATGGTGGCAAACTTGGCACCGGCCCGCTCGGACGTGTCGTCATAGAGCGGATCGCGCCCGGCCTTGTCCAGCGCATCATAGGCCTGCTGACAGGCAGCGTCGGCGGCCGCGTCGCCGGGCTTGAGATTGATGATGCCGACGCCGAACGGCGCCACGGCGTCGGGCCAGATGATGCCGGCATCATCGTGGCTGGCCTCGATGATGCCCCCCACCAGACGCGAGACGCCAATGCCATAGCTGCCCATCTGCACCTTCACGTCCTTGCCGTCGGGGCCGGTGACCTTGGCACCCATGGGCTCGGAATACTTGGTGCCGAAGAAGAAAATATGGCCGACTTCGATCCCGCGCCCCTCGCGGCGCCGCTCGGCCGGCACTTCGGCTTCGAAGCGGGCCTGGTCGTGCATCTCATCGGTGGCGGCATAGGCCTTGATGAAGTCGTTCACCGCCGCCTCGCGCCCGGTGCGGGCCTCGTCGGTGTTGTCGAAACTGATGGCGCTGCCCTGCCAGTCGGTCTCCTCATAGGCGGCATCATAGAACACACCGCTCTCGCCGGTGGGGGCGAGGATGATGAACTCGTGGCTGAGGTCGCCGCCGATCGGCCCGGTGTCGGCGCGCATCGGCACCGCCCGCAGGCCCAGGCGCTGGAACGTGCGCAGATAGGCGATGAACATCTTGCGATAGGCGTCGCGGGCGCCAGCTTCATCCAGGTCGAAGGAATAGGCGTCCTTCATCAGGAACTCGCGCCCGCGCATCACGCCGAAGCGGGGCCGGATCTCGTCGCGGAACTTCCACTGGATGTTATAGAGGTTCAGGGGCAGGTCGCGGTAGCTGCGCACATGGGTGCGGAAGATGTCGGTCACCACTTCCTCGGCGGTGGGGCCGAACAGCAGCTCGCGGTCATGCCGGTCGGTGATGCGCAGCATCTCGGCGCCGTAAGCGTCATAGCGGCTGGATTCGCGCCACAGGTCGGCGCCCTGCACCGTGGGCATCAGGATCTCGAGGGCGCCCGACCGGTCCTGCTCCTCGCGGACCACCGCGGCGATCTTGTTGAGGACCTTCAGCCCCAGCGGCAGCCAGGAATAGATCCCCGCCGACTGCTGCTTGATCATCCCCGCCCGCAGCATCAGCTGGTGCGAGACGATCGCCGCCTCGCCAGGGGTTTCTTTCAGGACGGGCAGGAAATAGCGTGACAGACGCATCGTGAGGACAACCTGGTGACTGAAGCGCGCGCAGCGGGCGCCGCGCCATGATGCCCAAGGCCATAAGCCAGCCCGCGCGCGCGGCAAAGCGGCGATGGCTGTTGGGGCACCTCAAGGCATGCACGGGTCAGGGAGCGACTGTCTCCAGCAGACAGACTTCGACCCCGCAGGAGCGGGCCACAGCTGCCTGACGTCCATCAGCGGTCAACAGTGGCAGTTGAAGCCGCCTGGCCAGGACAATGTAGTGGCAGTCTGCCAGCCGGGCCGTTGTCTCGATAGCGAGGTGGACCGCCTCTTTGAACAGGAGGCTGGCGTCGGTCCGCTCGAAGCCATCCCGCTGCAGCAGCTCCTGGACCTCCATGATGGCGTCCTTGATCGCAGTCGGGTCGAAGCCGTCAGACCGCAGGCGGACGATGATGGAGCCGACCATCTCCGCTAACAGCAAGCTCGGCCAGCAAACCCTCTCCGCAGCCGACACCAGGCGGACCGCTTCGCTTGTCCCGGCCTCCAAAACAAACAGTTTGACCCCGACCGACGCATCCAGCACCAGCGCCTTCATTCCGGCAGCCTGTCGATGCCGCACATGTCGTCACGGACCAAGTCAAGGGCCACCGCCATGGTCATCGTACCCGATTTCGACGCTGCCATACGGTCCCGACGAGCGGCGATCCGTTCGAGAAGCTGTTCGAAGCTGAGGTGGGCGAGCGGTCTATCGTCAGGTTCAGGCGCGACAACAGCCTGTGCCTGTCCGGACTTCATCGCCTTCTGGTCGGCTGCCCGGTGCTTCAGAAGCTTTTGAACAGCCGCTGCGACCGGCAGGCCTTGCTGTGTGGCCAGGGTCTGCAGGTCATCCAGGACCCGCCGCTCAAGGGGCGAAAGGATGGAACCGTCCATGCTCCCAGAATGCCACAGGCCGATTGACCCGACAAGCCAGCCGTCAAACAGGAAACGGCGGACCCCTGGAGGCCCGCCGCTTGGATTTCGGTCGTGAATGAGGCGCCCGCTAGCCGCCGAACGTCACATAGACGAAGGCGAACAGGAACAGCCAGACCACGTCCACGAAGTGCCAGTACCAGGCCGCGGCCTCGAAGCCGAAGTGCTTCTGCGGGGTGAAGCCACCGCGCATCAGACGCGCCAGGCACACGATCAGGAAGATGGTGCCGATCAGGACGTGGGCGCCGTGGAAGCCCGTGGCCATGAAGAAGGTCGAGCCGTAATAGCCATACTCGCTGCCACCAAAGTTGAAGTATTCGGCGTGCAGGATGTGGTAGTACTCGTACACCTGGATGGAGGTGAACAGCACGCCCAGCGCCACGGTGGCCAGCAGACCCCATTCGGCATGCTTGCGGTTGCCTTCCTGCAGGGCATGGTGGGCCCAGGTCACGGTGGTGCCCGACAGCAGCAGGATCATGGTGTTGATCAGCGGCAGGTGCCAGGGGTCCAGCGTCTCGACGCCCTTCGGCGGCCAGGTGGCCCAGGCTTCCGCCACTTCCGGAATGGTGCCGACCACGCGGGCTTCGGGGAACAGCGCACCCTCGAAGAACATCCAGAACCACGCCACGAAGAACATCACTTCGGAGGCAATGAACAGGATCATCCCATAGCGCAGGCCGATGCCGACCACGGGGGTGTGGTTGCCCGCCTTGCTCTCCTTGATCACGTCGGCCCACCAGGAGGCGGCGCAGTACGAGACAAAGGCAAAGCCGCCGATCAGCAGCCAGGGCTGATGCTTGCCCATCAGCCAGTACCAGGCGTTGCTGGTCTCGTAGGATGCCTGCAGCGCGGCGCGGGTCGCCTCGTCCATGCCCTGCCAGCCAGCGTTGCTGGCGGCAGCAGCCGCGATCGCATCCCAGCCACCGGCCATGGCGGCGCGGGCAGCAGCCTCGTCCGCGAAGAACGAGCGGACCGCATCCAGCGGATCGGCCACGAAGCCCTTCATGAAGACGACGGCCCCGATGGCGAGGACGAACATCGCTACCGACGTGACGAAGGGCCACGGGCTTGGATCGACGAGGTGATAGTCGTGTTTGACGGCGGCGTGGCCCATGGTCCGGTCCTGCTGCGTGGGTCCCGCCCCCCCTTGCTGGCCCGCGCGGACGCGGACCGTCACCGGACGGGAATCCGTTGAAGTGCTGCACGGGCTTTAGCCCGCTCTGCCCTTGAACTTCAACAGCTGTTTCAGCTGGGATAACGGGCCTGAACCTCTGCAGCGCAGCCGCGCAGCCTCTGGCTAGCCACGGGCGGCAAACACCTCGCGCAGGGTGGTCTCGCGGGGCAGGCCCCAGGCAGCATCCATCGCCGTGGCGAACAGGGTGCGCAGGTCATTGGCCGGGATCAGGTCGCGGTCCTGATAGAGCCGCGCCAGGCCGGGCCAGTCACCCATCAGGCCGCCGCGACCTGCCAGGGCGCCCCCCAGTGCAAAGGCCGCGCCGCCCGTGCCGTGATCGGTGCCACCAGTGCCATTGACCCGCACGGTGCGGCCGAATTCGGTGGCCACCACCACGGCGGTGCGCTCCCAGCGCGGACCAAGTCCAGTGCGCAGGGCCGTCAGCGCCCGGTCCAGCGCCTCCAGCCGCCCGGCCAGCAGGCCGCGCCCGGCACCCTGGTTGGCATGGGTGTCCCAGCCATCGAACGACAGCACCGCTGCCGCCGGCGCTTCGGGGGCCGACAGGATGCGGGCGGCAGCTTCGGCAATCGCCACATACGCACCGGCTGCACCGGCCCGCCCGCCCTGTCCGGTCCGTCCGCCCGTGGGACCCGTCATGCCATCGGCGATCGCATCGGTCTCGACGGCCCGGGCCAGGGCCGGTCCCAGCAGCGGGTCATCGGCATAGAGGTCCATCAGCCGCGCCAGCATCTCGGGGTCTGCGTCCGGGGCAATCCCCGGGGTCCAGGAACTGGCGCCAGCGGCACCGCGCAGCACCAGCGGAATCGTGCGCGCGATCGCCACCCCCGCCACTGCCGGACCCGTGCCCGACAGCAGCCCCAGCGAGCGCCCCAGCCAGCCACTGGTGGCGAACAGCCGGTCGGTGCCGCCCTCCAGAACATCCTGGCCATCAAAGTGCGAGCGGTCGCGATAGGGGGTGGCACAGGCGTGCAGCACCGCGAGCTGGCCTGCGCCCCACAGCCCATGCAGCCCGGTCAGGGCCGGATGCAGGCCAAAGCCGTCGGTCAGCGGCAGCACCCCTTCGGCCCCGCCGCCTGCGTCCAGCGCCAGGGCACCGCGCAGGTCGCGGTAGTGCCGGTCACCCACGGGCGGCACGGCAGCCAGCCCGTCCATGGCACCGCGCAGGATCACCAGCACCAGCTGGCCGCGCGCGGCATCGCTGCTGCCGGCAAAGCTGGCTGTCGCGCCGGTGGCCGACAGCACGAGCCCGGCCCCGAGGCCGGTCAGGAAGGAGCGGCGGTGGGTCATCGGCGTTGGAACTCCGGGCTCATGAGGAAAAGCGAGATGGCCTGGCGGGCACTGCCGGCCCGGCGTAGCGCCGTCGCCGTGCGCTCGGTCAGGGCCGGGCCGAGATTGCCGGTGGCAAAGGCGGCCGGGTCGGTGCCGGCCGGGATCAGTCCCGCCACCAGCTGTGCCCATTCGGCCCGCTTCAGCACGGCATCGGGTGCGGCCCATTCGGATGCGGTATCGGCCCAGCCGCGCGGACTGGTCGCCCGGAACGGGATCTGCCC
The DNA here is from genome assembly GCA_027484265.1 of Alphaproteobacteria bacterium. Lineage (GTDB taxonomy): Bacteria > Pseudomonadota > Alphaproteobacteria > Caulobacterales > Aquidulcibacteraceae > JAIXTH01. The sequence goes on along the minus strand of JAIXTH010000129.1, from coordinate 8,806 downwards.
GAGTTGCTCGAAAGTGGCCCGCAACTCGGCGCGCGGCAGGTCGGTGACCCCGGCAGCGCGCAGGGAGGACAGCAGAAAGTCGTTGGGGGTCTTGAACTTGCGCAGCTCGGCGTCGAACGCTTCGGGGGCGTTCACCAGCGTGCGGGCCAGACTGGCTAGGTCGCCGCCGGTGCGGCGGAAATCGGCTTCCAGCCTGGACACCAAGGCTGCCGGTGGCTCGTCGGCCACGAAGTGGCGTGCCACTTTCAGGGCCACACGCTGTGCCGTGGCCGGGTGGCCGGCGAGATGGTCGAGGATCGCGGTGGCCTGGTCCGCCCCGGTCTCGCGCCAGCTGCGGCCCAGAAGGGTGCGCCGGCCGGGCTCGTGCAGGGCCTCGATGAACACGGCACGGCCAGGCTCGGCATCGCGGGCCAGCCGCTGGATCCGGGGACCGATCGGCACGGTCCAGCCGGTGAGGGCGCGGGCGAACTCGGTGACGTCGGCCTGGCTGTAGCCGGCCTGCGCCCCCAGCGTGTGCAGTTCCAGCACTTCGCGGGCGAGGTTCTCGTTGAGGCCTGGCGGATCGCGGTCCGGCCCGGCCCGGCGGCCAGCGCGCTGCGCCAGCGGCGAGCCCGGTCCCACCGACTGATGCTGGTCGAGATACACCAGCATGCCGGGATGCAGCACGCTGGCCTTCAGCAGGTCGGCAAACCGCCCGAACACCCGCGGCCGCACGGCCTCGCGCTCGAACACGCCGGGCCAGGGTGTGGTGGGCAGCGACCGCGCCGCCACCGTGAAATGATTGGACCAGAACTGGACCCAGCGCTCGGAAAAGCTGTCGGGCGTGGTCACCGCCCGGTGCACCCGCGCCTCGGTGTCATCGAACAGCAGCGCCTGCAGGCGCCGGCCTGGACGGGCTGCGGGCCGCGCGGCGGCAGCTCCGGACGGGGCCATGGGCCCGCTGTCCCGCTGGCCGTCCTGCTGGCCATCGGGCCGGGCGGACTGGCGCTCGGCGGCCTGCTGCTCGCGATAGGCATTGAGCGCGGCGACGGCATCGGCACTGGAGCCGAGCCGCGCATCACTCAGAAGCGCCGAGGCCGGGCGGGCGATCTGGTCCACCAGCCAGGCGCGCCCATCGGCGCCGATCCGGGCGGCCTCACCCGGTCGCAGGCCGAAACCGAAACGCGCGGCGGCCCGGGCAGTGGCGGCAGAGGGGGTGTAGGTCACGCGGTGGCTCCGTCTTGCGGCAAGCGCGGCAGCCGGGGCTGCCGCGCTCTGATGCCTCTAACGGAGCTTCGGGCCGGTTCCGTCGCAGCCGCAGCACGGATGCTCTAGCGGCACTGGATCTGGATCGTGCCATCGGCAGCGAGGCCGACCCGATTGGCGGGGCTGCGCGGGCACCAGGTGCCGGACAGGTCGCGGATCATCGCGCCGGTCTCGGTGTTCTGGATCTGCCGCATGGCCTGGAGGACGGCAACCCGCTCCTGGGTTTCGCCGTTGCGCCGGGCGACGTCGGCATAGACCGAACGGCGACCGAGGTTCACCTCGTTCACCCGGCGGCGCAGGTCAGCCTGGGCTGGCGTGGGGTTGGCCACGAAGCCGAGATAGCCATCGGCCTGCTCGCCGATCAGACCCGCCGCGATGGCCTGGTCGATCGGGCCGCCATCATCGACAGCGAGCGCGGCCTGGGCACCGGTGAGGGCCAGGGCCAGAACCCCGGCTGCCACGAAGCGGCGCAGAAGAGTGGAGGCGGGAAGGGCGGTGCGCATGGCGCCGGTCTCCTTGGAATGAGTGGGGGTGTCGGTGCGTGCCGACATCAGAACAGGCCCGGATTGGCCTGAACCGCCTGATCAAGATCGCGTTCCATGCGCACGCGCACGTCGCCATCAATCTTCAGGTTGATGTTCAGGTTGATGGTGATTGGCTCTGCCGGGGCCTCGACCCGGAGGGTCGGGGTGCAGGCGGCGGCGGCCAGAGCTGCCATGGTGGCAGCTGTGGTGATCAGAATTGCCCGTCGCATCGGCTCCAGTTCCCTCTGTACCCGGTGCATCATGCGCCGGGGTGTCAACACACTGTGTGGTCCGGCGCCTGAACGGGCCGTGAACCTCTCGCCGCGTGCCCGTTCAGGGCCCGCGCCTGCCAGGCCGGTCCTGGGGATCGGTGACAGGCCTGCGGCTGCCTTACTTGCCGCGCCGCTCGCCGCCGTCCCCCAGATCCAGGATGTCGCCCATATACTCGTCCACAATGATCTGGCACATCGACAGGAACAGGCTGAGGTTGGCGGCCACATTGTCGCGGGTCACCCCGTGATCCACGATCATGTAGTGGCTGTAGTAGATGCTGGATTCGCTGTCGTTCACAGTCAGACGGCCATAGAGCGTCTCTTCATTGAACAGGTCCGCCGCCTCGCCAGCGTCGCGGACCTGCCCCCGCCGGACATCCCACAGGGTGAAGAAGTTCACGCCCAGGCAGCCGCGCGGATTGCCACGCGTGTCGCAGACCCGCAGGTTCACACCCATCACGAACCCGTTCTGGCTGCCCAGGATGATGTAGTGGCGCGAGCCGTCCTCGGCCTCTTCCTGTTCGACCGTCGTTTCGAAGCCGGCCTCTTCCAGGACCTCGATGATCAGTGCCGGTTCGAGGGCGGTATAGACGGTGGTTGCCTGGGTGCTGCCCATGCGCCCTGACTGCGCCAGCGCGCCGCCCATCGGTGCCAGCCCCAGAGTGCCTGCCAGCGCCATCGCCAAACAGGATGCAAACACCTTCCGACCCGCCATCTTGTCCTCCCCCATCGGCGAGCCCGCCTGTGCGCCCGCCCAACCGAAGCGGACGCTATCAGCGCTCACCAGCCAGCGCCAGAGCCGGTGTGGCTCCCGCCGCATCCGTCCCGGCACCAGCCGGCTCCGTTCATCAGGACTTGCCGCCCTGGCTGCCACCGGTGCCCTCTTGGTCCAGCAGGCCATCCATGTATTCCTCGGCCAGAATGGACGAGGCAGCGACAAACAGCGTGGTGTATTCGGCAATGTTGTCTCGGCTGATCCCGCCATCCACAATCATGTAATGAGTGAAATAGACAGCATTCTCAGCGGTATCGAGTGTAACCTTTCCGAATGGCTGGTCGGCGTTGTAGGCTGCGGCAGCTTCTTCCGCATCGCGGGCGGACCCGCGCCGCAAGTCCCAGGTGGTGAAGAAGTTGATGCCAAGGCAACCGCGCGGATTGTCAGGGATGTCACAGGCCCGCAGGTTCACCAGGAATATGAAACCATCCTGCTCGGCCATAATCACGAACTCCCGTGACCCGCGCTCGCCGATGTTCTGAACGCTGGCTGAAAAGCCCAACTCCTCGAGCATGTCCTGAATCAGGGCGGGCTCCACTGACGTGTAAAGCGTGCCGGACTGGGTGGCACCCATCCGTCCGGACTGGGCCGAGGCCACCTGCCAGGGACTGACCGTTGCCGCACAGGCCAGCGCAAACGCCAGCGTGGAAAGTGTCCGCGAACCTACCCGCATTCCTGCCTCCTGCCGGCCCCCAGAGGGCGCTCGGGGAAATCCCGCGCCCGCAGCCGTCCCGTGCACAGGGCTATCATCACCCACGCGTGCGCACCAGCCCTGCGCGACCGCAATGCACCTCGGCGGATGTAGCCCTTTCCTTCCGCCCCCTGCTCCTCCAGATTAGGTCCATGGTCACGCTCCTCGACACCCGCCGCGACGCCCAAGCCCTGCGCCACCCCGAGAAGCGCAACCGGCCTGAAACCCCCGTCATCCGCAAGCCGGACTGGATCCGGGTGCGGGCGCCATCGGGCGAGGCCTATGCCGAAACCCGTGCCATCGTGAAGGACCGCGGCCTGGTGACGGTGTGCGAGGAAGCCGGCTGCCCGAACATTGGCGAGTGCTGGTCCAAGAAGCACGCCACCATGATGATCATGGGCGATACCTGCACCCGGGCCTGCTCGTTCTGCAATGTGAAGACCGGCAAGCCCGATGGCCTTGATCCCGACGAGCCGGCCAAGGTGGGCGAGGCCGTGGCGCTGATGGGCCTGTCGCATGTGGTGATCACCTCGGTGGACCGGGATGACCTCGACGATGGCGGCGCGGCGCATTTCGTGGCGACGATCCAGGCGATCCGTGCAGCCGCCCCTGCAACCACCATCGAGATCCTGACCCCCGATTTCCTGCGCAAGCCCGGTGCCGCCGAACAGGTGATTGATGCAGGTCCCGATGTGTTCAACCACAATCTCGAGACCGTGCCGCGCCTCTATCTCACGATCCGGCCCGGTGCGCGCTATTACCATTCCCTGCGGCTCCTCGAGCGGGTGAAGGAGCGCGCGCCGCACCAGTTCACCAAGTCGGGCCTGATGGTGGGACTGGGGGAGAGCAAGGAAGAGGTGATGCAGGTGATGGACGACATGCGCTCGGCCGGCGTCGATTTCCTGACCATCGGCCAGTATCTCCAGCCAACCCGCCGCCATGCCGCCGTGGACCGGTTCGTGACACCGGACGAATTCAAGGCACTGGAGACCATCGCCTGGTCCAAGGGCTTTGCCATGGTGTCGGCCAGCCCGCTGACCCGCTCGAGCCACCATGCCGGCGAGGATTTCGAGCGGCTGCGCGCGGCTCGGGCGGCTTCGTCACCCGTCGCAGTCCCGGGGGGCAACGCCCCGTGAGGGCAGCTCGATGAACCGCTTCGAGGCTGTCGAGATTGTCGCGTTCGCGCCGCAGCAGATGCAGGCCCTGGTGGCGGACGTCGCGGCCTACCCGCGCTTCATCCCGTTCGTGAAGGCGGCCCGGGTCTGGAACCGGCGCAGCAGTGAGGGGCGCACCGGTTTCATGGGCGAGCTGGTGGTGGGCTTCCAGGCCTTCCGGGGTAATTTCGCCACCACGGTCGAGGTGCTGGACAGCCCCTGCACCGTCACGACCCGGCTGGTGCGCGGCCCGTTCCGGGCGCTGGAGTGCCAGTGGCAGTTCAGTCCGGCGGTGGACGGCTGCCTGATCAACGTGACGCTGGACTTCGAGTTTTCCGAGCCGTTTCTGGCCTCGCTGCTGCGTTCCTCGATGGACAGGGCGGTGGCGCGGCTGGTTCGGGCCTTCACAGACGAGGCAGAACGGCGCTACCGCTCCGCAGACCCTTCACCGTCCAGCCCGTAGGCCGGGCCCCGCAGAAAGCAGACCCCCGTGACCGATACAGCCGCCAGCCCGGACACGCCTGACAGCGCCCCTGCACCTGGGACCGCGCCGGGTGGCGGCGGCTTCGCCCGTGCGGTGGCGCCCTGGCTCTATCCGCTCACGGTGTTCGTTTCAGCCGTGCTGCTGTTCACGCTGCAGCCGCTGTTTGCCAAGCTGCTGACTCCCAAGATGGGGGGCACGCCCTCGGTGTGGAACACGGCGCTGGTGTTCTATCAGGCGGCGCTGCTGGCGGGCTATCTGTATGCCCACCTGGTCGCGACCCGGCTGAAGCCGCGCACGCAACTGTTTGTGCATGCTGGGGTTCTTCTGGCCGGACTAATCTTCCTGCCGGTCAAGATCAGTGGCCTGGCTGGCGAGCCGGATGTGGACCAGCCGGTGCTGTGGACCTTTGCGGCCCTGGCCCTGTCGATCGGGGTTCCGATCATGGCGATCTCGGCGACCGCGCCGCTGGTAGGCGCCTGGCGGGCGCGGCTCGGGGACACGGTGGACCCCTACCGGCTTTATGCCGCCTCCAATCTGGGTAGCTTCTCTGCGCTGGCCGCCTATCCGTTCCTGATCGAGCCGTTGCTGGGTGCCCAGATGCAGAGCTGGGTCTGGGCGGTGGGCTATGTGGTTCTTGGTGCCATGCTGGTTACCGCAGTCGCCGCGGTGCCGCAGGCCTCCCAGGCCCCGCGCGAAGTGGCCGAGCGCAGGACCACCTGGCGCGAACGGCTGATCTGGACCGCATTTGCCGCACCGCCCTCGGCGTTGCTGGTGGCGGTGACCACCCACATCACCACCGATGTTGCTTCAGTTCCGCTGCTGTGGATCCCGCCGCTGGCGCTGTATCTGCTGACCTTCGTGATCGTGTTCTCGGCCGCCGGCGACCGCATTGCCGAAGGGGCCGGCGCGATGAAGCTGCTGGCTGTGTTCCTGCTGGCAGTGGCGATTGCCGCGGACCTCGACCGGGGCATCGGCGGGCTGTTCATCCATGGAGGGGCATTCTTCCTGATCGTCCTGGGCTGCCATCTCGAATTGGCCCGGCAGCGGCCAGAGCCTGCCCGCCTGACGGAATTCTATTTGTGGATGTCGTTTGGCGGCGTGATCGGCGGGGCCCTTGCGGCGCTGGCGGCACCGGTGCTGCTGGACACCACGCTCGAGTACCAGATCGCACTTGCGGTGGCCCTCCTGGTCGGAGTCTGGCGGCGCTCGGAGCCCACGACTGCCGTTCCCGCGGCAGTCCTGGCAGGACTGGTCGCGATGTGGTTCATGCGGCGCGACGACATCGGCTATCTGCTGACGGACTGGTTCCCCCAACCGGATCCGAACTTCTGGTACGGGGTGATGCTGGCCTGGAATGACGATCTGGCGGCTGTTGTGCTGGTTTCGGTCTGTGCGTTTGCAGCGACGCTGACGTTCCGCTCGCCGCTGCTGGTCGGCGTGATCGGCGGCGTCGCGCTCATTCTCCCCGCCGCCACCGCCGACGGCCCCGATGTACGCAGCCGCGAGCGCAGCTTCTTCGGTGTGCTGGAAGTGGAAGACAGCGGCTCCGGACCCGGTGGCTGGCGCTATCTGTCCCACGGGACCACCCTGCACGGGCAAATGAGCCTGGATCCGGCCCGCCGCTTCACGCCGAGTTCCTATTACTACCGGCTCACCCCGATCGGATCGCTGTTCGAAGAGGCCAGCAATGCCAAGCCCGACAGCCTGCACGCCGGTGTCGTCGGGCTGGGGACCGGGTCCACCGCCTGCTATGCCAAGCCCGGCCAGTCCTGGACCTTCTACGAGATCGATCCCGATGTGGTGCGGGTTGCGACCAACCCCGACCTGTTCGGTCTGATCAACCGATGTGCCCCCCAGGCCCGGATCATCCTGGGTGATGCGCGCCTGAAAGTCGGCGAACAGTCAGACAAGTGGTATGATATCCTGCTGATCGATGCCTTCTCGTCCGACGCGATCCCGACCCACCTGATCACGCGCGAGGCCATTGGTGGCTATATGGAGAAGGTGGCCGATGACGGCATCCTGATTGTCCATATCTCCAACCGCTACCTGGATCTGACCTCCATTGTGGCCGAGGCCGCGCAGTCGCTGGGCTATGTTGCCATGATCGGCGACCGCGACAGCGAACCGAACAACGACGCCGACACCGCCGTGCGGGTCATTGTGATCGCCCGCTCGGTCGAGCGGCTCCTGCGCTATCAGCCGCCGGTGTGGACTTTCGTGGTGCCGGTGGACGAGCCGCGTCCGTGGACCGATGACCGGACCGACATCATCCGTGCCATCATGGACCACGCCGCCCGTTAGGTCCGGTTGCCGGCATCCGCTGCCGGCCCGGCTGTGCCTGATCCCCCGTCCAACCTGCGAACCGTGAGGCCCCATGTCCGACGATCTGACTGAAGAGCAGCGCCATGCCGTACCCGACGGTTACCGTCTCTTGGACTGGTTTCAGGGCTTTGGCCGCCAGATCGGCCCGCTTTACGAGCGGTTTGATGGCCAAGGTGGCTACACCCGCGCCTTCCGGGTGGCCGAGCATCACTGCAACGGCATGAAGAACGCCCATGGGGGCATGCTGATGAGCTTCGCCGACATGGCCTTCGGCCACGCGGTCAGCGTCGAGAAGAGCCACTGGTGGGTCACCGTCCGCCTGATGTGCGACTTCCTCTCCGGCGCCAAGCTGGGGGAATGGGTGGAGGGAACCGGCGAGATCATCGCCGAGGAGGACCACGTCTACACGGTCCGCGGCCGCATCTGGGTGGCCGACCGCACCATCATCACCGGCACCGGCATCTTCAAGGCGATCGAGAAGCGCGATCCACGCCCGGGCGAGCTTGCGTTCCAGTCACGGGGGTGATTTATCTGAGGCGTGGAGGGCGCTTCCGTGGCGAGTTCGGCGTCGATCTGGACAAGGCTGCTGGAATGGCTGCGCGAAGCGTCGCAACGAGGATGTGTGTTTCGCGGTCACGCAGACTCTGAATGGAAGCTGATTCCATCCGTTGGCAGAGATTTCGGTCCGCCTGCCAGCTCCAGGACCGGTTCGACAGCCATTGTTTCAGGCCTCCCGCCCTTCAACCTATCCCAGGAGCGACGGGTTGCTGATGAGTTTCGGCGGCTCGGCCTGGTGCACGCACCGGTCCGCACCCAGACCAAACTGGAGTGGCTGGCTCTGGCACAGCATTATGGCGCGCCAACGCGGTTGCTTGACTGGACGGGCAACCCACTGGTGGCTGCGTGGTTTGCTGCGGCTTCCGAACCAAAGAAGTCAGCACATGTGTTTGCTTATGAACCCATGCCATGGAGCATTGTCACGCCTGAGCAGCTCGAGGCCCATGCCGTGATGTCACTCGATCCAGTTGACGACGGACTGATCATCAATGCTTCAGTGGTGTTTGTCGCGGTCCCAATTCTGGCTCCCAGGATGGCTGGCCAGAGCGGGTTGTTCTCCTGGCAGTGCAGGCCGTGGGAAAAGGTAACAGACCTGCTGACCGCGGTCGAGGCACAAGGGTTGCTGGAACCGTTCGAAATTCCTGCTGAGGCGAAGCCAGATATACTGATTGGGCTGGCCGAGATGGGAATTGATGAAATGACACTCTATGGCGATCTGGGGGGCGTTGGCCGATCATTGAATTGGCGCTATAAACAACACCGGTTCTTGCTGGAGGAG
>JAIXTH010000072.1 GCA_027484265.1 Alphaproteobacteria bacterium | reverse complement strand
CGTGGGTGCTGGGGCTGGCGGGGCTGATCCCGTTCTTCGCGCTGGTTGCGGGCGCCGTGCTGGCCCCCCCGCCCTATGGCGGCGTCAGCGAAGTGGCGTGGAGCGTCTATGCCGCAGCGATCCTGTCGTTCCTGGGCGGCACACGCTGGGGCGCCGAAGTGGTGTCGCGGCCGGACTCGCCGTCGCCAGCGGTCCTGATCGCATCGAATGTGCCGCCGTTGCTGGGGTGGCTGGCGGTGATCCTGAACTACCAGCAGCCCGCTGCGAGCCTTGGCTTGCTGGCAGGCGGGTTCGTTCTGCAATGGATCTGGGATGCGGCCTCCACCGGGCGCGGCGTGCGCGGCTTCCCCGCCTGGTACGGCCCCCTGCGCCTGGTGCTGACCGCAGGGGTGCTGATCAGTGCGGGCCTGCTGGCCTGGGTGAAGTTCATGATGGTCTGAGCTGGCACCTGCACCCGTCACAGATGCGGGTCGGCCTCGCGCCCGGCCCCGTCCGCGCCCAGAACCCGGGCCTTGACCCGCCGCAGGAACAGGTACGACGCCACCAGCACCGCCACCAGCAGCCCGGCCTCGATCATCTTCAAGGCGCTGCCTTCTGCCAGATGCTTGGTGGCCGGAACCGATCCCAGCACCGAGACCACGAGTTTCGACACCAGCATGAACACGTAATAGGACACCGCCGCCACGGACAGGCCTTCCACCGTCTGCTGCAGCCGGGCCTGCAGGTCGGCCCGCTTGTCCATTGACGCCAGCAGGCGCTGGTTATGGCGCTGGCGTTCCAGATCGATGCGGGTGCGCAGCAGGGCGCTGGCCCCCTCCACCCGCGCTGCCAGCCGCTCCAGGCGCCGGCGGGTGGCCTCGATGGTGTCGAGCGCCGGCGTGAAGCGGCGCTTGAGGAAGGTGGACAGGCGCTGGAACCCCTCCACCCGCTCTTCGCGGATTTCATCCAGCCGCGACAGCACGATGCGGCCATAGGCCGCCGAGGCAGCGAAGCGGAAATCGGTCCCGCCCTGCAGTTTCTGCACCGCCCGTGCGGCATTGGTCAGGATGTCGAGGGTTTCTTCCTCATAGGCGATGATGCTGTCGCCCGCCTTGGCCTCGTCGCCCTGCATCCGGTTGACGGCCCGGGCGAGTTCGCCATCCAGCCGGTCCAGCTCCTGGCGGATCTCGCGCAGCTGCGGGAACACGATCAGAGCCATCACACGGTAGGTCTCGATCTCGAAAATCCGCCGCAGCACCCGTCCCAGACGCTCCGAACTCAGCCCCTTGTCGTGCACCGAATAGTCGACATAGCCATCGTCGCGCAGTGACAGCGTGGTCCAGAGCACGCCGCGCCCGCCCGAAATCGTGCTCACGGCCTGCTCTGTGCGGTCGCCGGGGGCGAGGGTCTTGAACGGTGGCGGCTTGGTGGCGCTGACCCGGACCCGACAGGCCGCCAGGCGGCTGCCCGGGCGGCCCTCCGGCCACTGGAACGGCTCGGCATCCAGAAAGCCGATGGCGGTATAGGTGCTGAACTCCCCGTGCCGCTCCCACTTGATCATGCCGCCCGGTACCGCGCTGACATAGTGCTGCAGATCCGGGTCCGGAGACTCGAGGCCCAGGTCGGTGCAGACCTGCGCGATATAGGCATAGGGACCTGCACCCCCCTCCTCGATCATGGCCTCGTGGGTGGCCGTGCAGGGCGCCGTGGCCGACAGGGTCGGCCGCACCAGGGCTTCGCCGATCAGGCGGGTGCGGAGAGGATGGTCCATGGGCAGGGTACCGGACAGCGAACGGGCGTCGGGCTGGATATGGACGTCTGCGCCTCCACGCCAAGTCGTGCTTGATCCGCCTGCCCGACACGCGCACAAGCGGCGCATGGATGCGACCGCGATTTCCAACCGACTTGCCCTGGCTCACCGCCTCGCCGATGCCGCGGGCGCCGCCATCCTGCCCTGGTTCCGGCAACGGCTGGACATCAGCAACAAGGCTGCCTCCGGCTTCGATCCGGTGACGCGGGCCGACGAGGCGGCCGAGCAGGCCATGCGGGCGATCCTGGCGGACGCGGTGCCCGATGATGCCGTCACCGGCGAGGAATATGAGGCCACCAGCGGTACCAGCGGCTGGACCTGGGTTCTGGACCCCATCGATGGCACCCGCGCCTTCATCGCCGGCACCACCACCTGGGGCGTGCTGATTGCCGCCTGCTGGCAGGGCGAGCCGGTGATCGGCATCATCGACCAGCCGTTCGTGGGCGAGCGCTGGGCCGGCAGCCCGGCCGGTACGGTACACCAGCGCACGCTGGCTGGTGCCGGGACGGACCAGCCTGTGACCACTGCCCCGGTCACCACCCCGGCGGAAGCGATCCTTGCCACCACCGACCCCTATCTGTTCAGCGGCGCCGAAGCCGATGCCTTTGCCCGCTGCCGGGCGGCCGCACGCCTCACCCGCTATGGGCTCGACTGCATGGCCTATGCCTATCTGGCGTCGGGCGGGGTGTCGGCGGTGATGGAGACCGGGCTGAAGCCTGTCGACGTGGCGGCGCTGGTGCCTGTGGTGCGGGGTGCGGGCGGGGTGATCACCAGCTGGGACGGCGCTCCGGTCCTGCCACTCGATCCAGCTTGGGACGGTAGCGCCCTGGCCTGCGCGACCCCACAGCTGCATGAAGCGCTGCGCACACGGATCGACGCCACCAGCTGACCGGCGGACCCTCGCGTCAGATTGCGGAAAACAGCCTGGTGGAGCCGAGGGGAGTCGAACCCCTGACCTCTACGATGCGAACGTAGCGCTCTACCAACTGAGCTACGGCCCCTTACCAGGATGGCCGCGGTTCCTAAGGTCGGGGGGCGCCAGCGTCAACGGCGAGCCTCAGCGGCAACCCGACCTGGCGGCAGACGGGCAGGCCTGCCCGCACCGCGGGATCACAACGCAGCGGCACGGGTGATCAGCGGTACGAGGATCACTGGGTCAGCGCCGGAGTTGCTGTCACCATCCGCGCGATCTGCCGGAACGCCGTGTGCAATTCCGCCGGTAT
>JAIXTH010000281.1 GCA_027484265.1 Alphaproteobacteria bacterium | reverse complement strand
GCCATGGGACTGGGAACGTCATCGGGTCCTACCCCGGGCCGCCAGGTCGGCATGCTCGCCACCTGGCTTGCGATGGCCTGGATCACGGTCTTCTGCCTCCTGGCGTCGTTCTGAGATCCAAGCCGGACCGCCGGCATCCGGTTGCAGCGGTCTGCCCGGTGCCTGCTGTGGGACACATCGGCTGTCCCTGGAGGCCTGCGGATCGGTCAGGCGTCCTTGGCGGGGCCCGTGCCGGAGGGGGCCGTGCCGGAGGGGCCATGCCGGGCGGCGGTGGCTAGCGGGCGGGAGTCCAGATCTGATTCTGGCAAACCGGGCCGACACATCCCTTCACTTCGAGGTTTCCGTTCGGCAGTGTCCGCAGCTCGCTGCGATAGCTGCGACCATCCTCGGGATTGTAGATCCGCCCGCCGGTCCAGCGACCGGGGCCGTTCGGGGTAAAGCCTGACAGGATGCGCACACCAACCAGTGGCCGGGATCGCAGGGCCGGGTCGGGGTTGCGGGCGTCCGTGGCCGCGGGCACACCGATGACACGGGTGATGACACCGCACAGCCGGTTGCCATCGCACGGCTCCATCCGCACGATCCCGTTGCCAGAGGCCGTACGCCAGCTGGTGCCGGTGATGGCCTCCGCCGGACCGGACAGGCCGGCCATGGCGCTGGCGGCGATCACGGCCAGGGTCGCGGCAGCTATTGGATGACGCATGGGCTCTGCTCCCGCACCGGCTGTCTCTGGGGCCAGATATCAGCCGGACGGACGTTACGGCAAGACTTGATCGATCCGCAGCCCCGTGCCACCGCCGTCTGGCATCCAAGACAGACCGCACCAGACGCGACAGGCTCTCCCCATGACCGCACCAGCCGAAACCGCCGCCGCCAACAGCGCGGCTCCCGCTGCCGACAGCATGGACGGCACCAGCCACGAGACCATTGGCGGGCTGACCTATCCCTGTGGCGAGCCGCCTGCGCCGGGTACGGTGAAGGAAGTGGCGGACGGAGTGCTGTGGGTGCGGATGCCGCTGCCCTTTGCCCTGCAGTGGATCAATCTGTGGCTCATCCGCGACGACGGTGGATGGGCGATCGTCGATACCGGTGTCGCGACCGAGGAAAGCCGGGTGCACTGGCGATCGGTGCTGTCGACGGTGCTGGGGCCGGACGAGCGGGTGACGCGGGTGTTTGTCACCCACATGCACCCCGATCATATCGGCCTTGCGGGCTGGCTGACCCGCAAATATGCCGCCCGGCTGTGGATCACGCGGCTGGAATACATCACCTGCCGGATGCTGGTGGCCGATACCGGGCGCGAGGCGCCGCCCGAGGGTATCGACTTCTTCCGCGCTGCCGGGTGGGACGAGGATGCGCTCGATACCTACCGGGTGCGGTTTGGCGGTTTCGGCAAGGCCGTATCCCGGCTGCCCGATGCCTACCGGCGGCTGGTGGATGGCGAGCGGATCGAGATCGGCGGGCGCGCCTGGGAAGTGGTGACCGGGTGCGGGCACTCGCCGGACCATGCCTGCCTGTGGCAGCCGGAGCTGAAGGTGTTCATTTCCGGCGATCAGGTGCTGCCACGGATCTCCTCGAACGTGTCGGTGTTTCCCACCGAACCGGACGGGGACCCGCTCGATGACTGGATCGCCTCATGCCGCAAGCTGGTGGAGCGGGTTCCGGGGGATGTGCTGGTGCTGCCGGCCCACAACGAGCCGTTCGTGGGGCTGCACCGGCGGCTGGCGGACCTCGATGCCAATCACGAGCGGGCCCTGTCGCGTTTGCAGGGGCATCTGGCGCGCGAGCCGCGCCGGGCCGTGGATTGCTTTACGTCACTGTTCAAGCGGCCGATCGGTCCGGACCTGCTGAACATGGCAACCGGCGAAGCTGTGGCACACCTCAACTGCCTGCGGGGCAGGGGGCTGGCGGTTGCCAGCACAGATGCGGACGGTGTGCAATGGTGGCGGGCGGCCTGACCTCGCGCGGGCAGCCTGTGACGGCTCAGCGATAGAGAAGATAGGGCGCGCGCAGGGTGCGGAAGGCGGCGAGGCTGTCGGTCCAGCCGGTGACGAGCGGCTGCCACGGCGCGCCGGCCCGCACCGCATCCCACAGCACCTCGCTGCCATAGGCCTTCTTGAACAGGTCGATGCCGGTGGCGCCGGTCAGCTCGAAGGGGCGGGCCCCGCGGCGGGCGCGGGCGTTGATTTCGCACACCAATGCGATGCCGAGCGCCATCAGGTCGGTGGTGCCGTTCGGGTCGATCGCCAGCCGCACGCCGGCCATGCCGGGGCTGCGGGTGCTGGTATAGGGCGCAAACCGCACGCCGGTCGGGAAGGCGCGGGTCAGGGCGGCAGCCAGCTGGCGCGGATTGACGCCTGCGGCACTGGCGACTTCGAACGGCTCGGGGCTGTTCACGCCGATCTCGACCCCGCGCAGTTCGCCCAGGATGCCGGTGGCAGCACAGTAATAGGGCGACACCCAGCGCGGGATGTTCGGACTGGTCGCCACCCAGCCCAGCCGGCTTGCGCCCCAGTTCATCGACCGGGTCCAGCCCTCCATCGCGATCACCTCCAGCGACCGGGGCAGGGCACGGATCCAGCGCTCGCCGACGATCATTCGCGCCAGTTCCCCGACAGTCAGGCCGTGCAGGTAGGGCACCGGCACCTGACCGACAAACGATGTCCAGCGCGGCTCAAGCGGCGGGCCCTGCACCCGCTCCCCGCCCATCGGATTGGGTCGGTCGAGCACGATGAAGTCGATCCCCGCCTCGCCACACGCCTCCATGCACAGCGCCATGGTGGAGATGTAGGTGTAGGAGCGGATGCCGATGTCCTGGATGTCAAACACCAGCGCGTCGAGGCCTTCCAGCATCGCCGGAGTGGGCTTGCGGGTGGTGCCATAGAGCGAGCGCACCGGCAGGCCGGTGACCTCATCCACGCTGTCCGACACCCGCGCTCCGGCCCGGGCGCGGGTATCCAGGCCATGCTCGGGCCCGAACAGCACCTTGAGGCTATCGCCGAGCCCGGCCTTCAGGGCCGAGCGCGTGAAGCCGCCCTGACCATCCACCCCGGTCTGGTTGGTCACAAGGCCGATCCGGCGCCCGCGCAGCCGCTGGAACCCGCCTGCAATCTCCCTGTCGATCCCGAGCTGTACCCGGGCGGTTGCGGGGGCAGGCCGCTGCCCCGGCATCGATCCCTGGGCAAGGGCTAGGCCCGGAACGGCAGCCGCCCCCGCACAGGCGGACAGGCCAAGGAGAAGGTCGCGGCGGTGAGCTGAGGCGGTCATGGCCCGCCAATGGCGAGCCGCTTCCACCGGGTCAAGCCAGTGCCTTCACCGATCACGGCAAGGTGCACGCCGCGACCCAACGGCTACCTCAGCCGTAGAAGAACCGCTCTTCCACGATCTTGCCGTCCTCGACGGTATAGATCGCTACTTCGCGCCCTGCGTTGCGCTCGCCCGTGGCCTTGACGGTCACATCCATGTCGAAGCGCAGGGCGAACTGGTTGCCGCAGACAAACGGGCCGTCGGTGGTGACCGCGTGCACCTCGTGGGCGCCGTACCACCAGGCACTCTTGCCCATCACGGCATCGATCCCGTCGGCGACGGCTTCGGGCCCTTCGAATGGCTCGATCGAGCGCACGGTGGGGGCCCAGAAGCGACGGCCCGCTTCCTCGAATGCCCCCGACTTGCACAGGTCGGTAAAAACAGCGGCGACTTCCTGTGTGGACATGATGGGTTTCCTCCATACCGGCTCCGCCTCATCAGGACAGAACATAAGAAGAACATGCACGCAGGCAGCCAACCCGTCAACTGAAATCCGCGCTCGCAACGATGGCCCTGCAGGCCTAGTTCCGTGCCATGACCCGCTTCACCGACCAGATCTGGGACCGTGCCAGCAATCTGCGCCACGCCGTCCACACCCATCCCTTCAACACCGGACTGCGCGACGGCACCCTGCCGCGCGAGGCCTTTGCCCGCTACATGATCCAGGACACGCTGTATCTGCAGGGTTATGCCCGGGTGCTGGCGCTGGGGGCGGCCAAGGCGCCGGGGGCCGATGAGGTGCTGGAATTCTCCCGCGCGGCTGAAGTGGCCATCGTGGTGGAGCGCCAGCTGCATGCCTCCTACCTCACCCGCTTCGGCATCGACCCGCGCAGTGCCGAGGGGGCAACGCCGACGCCGGCCTGCGAGGCCTATGTCAATTTCATGCTGGCCACCGCCATCACCGGTTCGTTTGGCGAGCTGGCCGCAGCGGTGCTGCCGTGCTTCTGGCTGTATCATGATGTGGGCACCGCCATCGCCCGTCAGAGTGCGCCCAACAACTTCTATCAGGCCTGGATCGACACCTATGCGGACCCAGGCTTTGCCGATGCCACCAACCGGATGCGGGTGATCGTGGATGCCGCAGCCGAAGCCGCTGGCGAGCCCGAGCGGGAGAAGATGGCGGTGGCATTCCTGCGCTGCGCCCAGCACGAATGGATCTTCTGGGATGCGGCCTGGAGCGGGGCCGACTGGCCGGTGCGTCCGTGACCGCCGCCGCCAGCCCCCGCGCGGTCTTCACCCACGTGCCGCCGTCCCCGGCCGGTTTCCCGGTCCGGCTCGAGCCGCTGTGCGAGGCGCACAGGGACGGACTGGCCAGGGCCGCCAACGACCCGGCGATCTGGCGCTGGTGGCCGCGGGATGTGGTCGGGACCGGCTGGGACGCGCAGTTCGACTGGCAGCTGGCCGAACAGCGGGCCGGGCGCTGGCTGCTGCACACGGTGTTCGACTGCCGCGACGGCGAGGCGGGCCGGATTGTGGGGCAGACCTGCTACATCGATCCCCGTCCCGTGAGCGGCTGCGTGGAGATCGGCGGCACCTGGTATGCGCCTCAGGTGCAGGGAACCGTGATCAATCCGGCCTGCAAGCTGCTGATGCTCGGCCATGCCTTCACATGCGGCGCCGAGCGGGTCGAGCTCAAGACCGATGCGCGCAACGCCGCATCGCGGGCGGCCATGGAGAAGATGGGCGCCAGCTTCGAGGGCATCTTCCGGCGCCATCTGCCGCTGCATGATGGCAGCTGGCGGGACAGTGCGTGGTACAGCGTCGTCCGCCCGGAGTGGGAGGCGGTGTCCGCTGGCCTGGAGGCCCGGGTAGCTCGCCAGATGCGGGCGCCCAGTTGACAGGTCGGGCCGCGCGGGGAACTGCCTGTGCCGGTCGGGGGAGAGCGGGCGTGGAGACTGGCGTCGGGATCATGCGGACACTGGCAGCAGGGCTGGCGGGAGGTCTGCTGGGGGGGCTGGTGGTGGTGGCTGCCATGACGGTCCGCGATCCTGGCAGGGGCAGCAGCCCAGGGCCTATAGACCCGGCGGTCGCGGTCAACGCCCCCGGTCTGGCCTATCTCGACAGTTTCCGTTGTCCGCGCGGTCTGACCCGGCAGGTGGAAGTGCGTGGGCGCGAGGACCGGTTCGGCCTCACCGATAACGAGCCATCGCGGATCGAGCCGCGCCTGCTGAGCCTTGGCTACTACCGCGATCTGGCCGAGCGGCGCCCGGCGGTGACCGAGCTGCGCGAGTATGACGAGGGCGGTACCGACCGCATGCTGATCGATCACGTCACCATTCCGGGCGGGACAGTGATGGGCGAGCTGGTGCTGCGGGTGCGATCGTCCGGTGGCGGGGCCGAGAATGACTATATCGGCATCAGTCCGATGACGGAGAGTGGGCTGGCCGACCCTGACAGCCGTACCTTTTACGGCATCCAGCTTCTTGATCCGTCGCTTGAGCCGATCGGCGCGCCGGATGATGGCCTGAGGAAGGTGAAGCTCGAGAGCATCCCGTCGTCGATCGGAGCCCGCTGGCCAACGCTTCTGTCCGAGCTCGGCGCGGCGCAGTCGGACCTTGTGGTGAACATCACGGTGCTGGACGACACGGCGGTGGACTTCGTGGCGCTTGCCCTGTGCGTCGAGCCGTCCGAAGTGCGCGGGGTGACCTTCTCCGAGCACGCCGCCAAGCCGATGGGGCCGGACATCTCCGTCCTGTCCTGCTCGCTCGACGACACCCAGCGGATGTGCGGCCCGTACCAGGGCGACACGCCCTGCAGCCAGTCGCTGCCGCTGGCCTGCTACCGCGATGGCAATGCTGCCAAGCCGCCCAACATGGAAGCCAACGACATGGACGAGGCCAAGTTTGTTCCGGGCGAGGTGCGGCTCACCGAACCGGTGCGGGGCGATACGCTGGAGACCCGCGAGGAGGCCGAGAAGCTGTGCGCCGACCGGTTCGGCCCGGGCTTCCGCATGCTGCGCTACCAGGAAGGCGGCGGCGGGATCGTGATCTCGCGCAGTCAGATACAAGCCGGTGCCCGCGCCTGGATCGAAATCCGCGACCAGCCCCGCGCCACCTGCTGGAGCCGCGCCGCCCGCGGGGAGCTGCGGTAGGCCGGTCGTGCGTGGCGCCCACTGCCCGGCGCATGCAAAAAGGCCGGGCATCGCTGCCCGGCCTTCTTTTGGCCCGTCTGAGCCGTGCCTGGATCAGGCCTTGTAGTACATGTCGAATTCCACCGGGTGGGGGTGGGTGTTCAGACGGTCGGTCTCTTCGCGCTTGAGGGCGATGTAGGCATCGATGAAGTCGTCATCCATCACGCCGCCCTTCTTGAGGAAGTCGCGGTCGGCCGACAGGCAATCGAGGGCTTCGTCGAGCGATGCCGCCACGGTGGGCACGCCTTCCAGCTCTTCCGGCGGCAGCGAGTAGAGGTCCTTGTCGAACGCATCGCCCGGGTGGATCTTGTTCTCGACGCCGTCGAGGCCCGCCATCAGCAGCGCCACGAAGGTCAGGTACATGTTGCCGATCGGGTCGGGGAAGCGGGCTTCCAGACGCTTGGCCTTCGGGTTGGTGGCGTAGGGGATCCGGATCGAGGCCGAGCGGTTGCGGGCCGAATAGGCCAGCAGAACCGGAGCCTCATACCCCGGCACCAGCCGCTTGTACGAGTTGGTGGACGAGTTCGAGAAGGCGTTGATCGCCTTGGCATGCTTGATGATGCCGCCGATGTAGTAGAGGCAGGTCTCCGACAGGTCGGCATACTGGTCGCCGGCGAACAGCGGCTTGCCGTCCTTCCAGATCGACTGGTGCACGTGCATGCCCGAGCCGTTGTCCTTGTAATAGGGCTTCGGCATGAAGGTGGCGCTCTTGCCGTACGCCGCCGCCACATTGTGGATGACGTACTTATAGAGGTTCATGTAGTCGGCCATCTTCACCAGGGTCTGGAACTTGAGGCCGAGTTCATGCTGGG
>JAIXTH010000296.1 GCA_027484265.1 Alphaproteobacteria bacterium | reverse complement strand
GTCTCGGGCACCGGCATCTCCCGGCAGTGAATCCAGAACTCGGAATCGGTGCGCTGGTTCAGGTGATAGTGGAGCACCAGGAAGTCGCGGATCATCTCGTATTCGACATCGGTCTCGGTGTTGAACTGGTCGATGTCGGCCGGGTTGAAGTCCTTGTTGGGGAACAGCTGCATCAGCCGCGCGAGGCCCGACTGGATCAGGTGGATCGAGGTGCTTTCCAGCGGCTCGAGGAAGCCGGACGCCAGGCCCAGCGACACCACATTCTTGTTCCACGCCTTCTTGCGCTTGCCGGTGACGAACTTCAGCTGCTTGGGATCGGCCAGCGGCTTGCCATCGAGATTGGCCATCAGGACCGAGGCCGCCTCGTCGTCGGAGATGAAGCTCGAGCAATAGACATGGCCGTTGCCGATCCGGTGCTGCAGCGGGATGCGCCATTGCCAGCCGGCCTTGCGGGCGGTGGAGCGGGTGAAGGGGGTGAGCGGGCTGACGCTCTCGCAGGGCACCGCCAGGGCGCGGTCGCACGGCAGCAGATGGCTCCAGTTCTCGTAGCCGGTCTTGAGCGCACCTTCGATCAACAGGCCGCGGAAGCCCGAGCAGTCGAGGAACAGCTCGCCTTCCACGTCGCGGCCGCTTTCCAGGGTGACATGGGTGACGTGCCCGCTCTCGCCATGGACATGCACGTCCTTGATCTTGCCCTCGGTGCGCCGCACGCCGCGCTGCTCGGCATAGTCGCGCAGGAAGCGGGCATAGAGCGCGGCATCGAAGTGATAGGCATAGCCCATCTGGGACTGGTTGCCGTAATTGCGCAGCCGTTCGAACTTGTTGGCATTCGAGGCATAGGCGTGGATCGAATAGTCCCACATGCTGTTCTTGAGCCCGAGCGTGCGGGCGCGCAGCCAGTAGTGATGGAAGCCGATCAGGTCCTTGTCCTGGCCGATGTGGCCGAAGGTGTGGATGTAGCGGTCGCCCAGCTGGCCCCAGTTCACGAACTCGATGCCCAGCTTCATCGAGCCGTTGGTGCGGGCGATGAAGTCGTGTTCGTCGAACTTGAGATACTCGTTGAACATCGCGATCTGCGGGATCGTGGCCTCGCCGACGCCGACGGTGCCGATCTCCTCGGATTCCACCAGCTCGATCGACAGACGGCCCTGGAACGCCTGCGACATGATCGCGGCGGCCATCCAGCCAGCGGTTCCGCCGCCAACAATCACGATCCGGTTGATGGGTTGATGGCTCACTGAGGTCGCTCCCAACGATGTTCTCTTGGCTCTGTTTGACGCCGAGAAGGTCTGTTTGGCAAGTCACAAGACAGAGCCCCCGCCAGTGGTCTGGCGGGGGCCCGAATGTTGATCTGGTCCGGGCCGGATCAGAACTTGTAGGAGACGCCCAGCATCCAGGTGGTGCCGTATTCGTCGTAGTTCAGACCCCGGTACGGGTTCTCGTAATAGGTCACCCACGGCTCCTCGCCGAGGTTCAGACCCTGCAGCTGGATCGAGAGCCCTTCCAGCGGACCGGACTGGAACTCATAGCCGATCTGTGCGTCGATGATCGTTTCCGGGTCGGTGACGCGGCGTTCGATATTGGCATCGAAGGCCACGATCTCCTGCAGGAACGACGAGCGATAGCGGGCGTTCAGGCGGACCTGGAAGCCACCGCGCTCGTAATAGGCACCGAAGGCCGCGGTCTGCTTGGACAGGCCGGGGAGCTCGGTGTCACCGGCGCGGCTGTCGGCAAACTCGACGTTGCTCCAGTTCTGGGCGAAGTTGCCATAGATGCCGAAGCCTTCCAGCGCGGGGCTGAGCACTTCCAGCGGCACGTTGAAGGAGAATTCGATCCCCTTCAGCTCACCGCCTTCGGCATTGCCCGGCGTGGTCACATAGGCGGTACGGATCAGCGGCTCGCGGCCGAGCCATGCCGGCGACGGATAGCCCGACAGGTCGATGAAGAACCGGTCGCCGCCCGGACGCAGGTAGGTCTCGAGGTTCTTCTGCCACAGCGCCAGAACCACGTTGCCGCCCTGGCCGAAATAGCGCTCGAACGAGATGTCGAAGTTGCGCGAGATCGTGGGCCGCAGGAACGGGTTGCCGCCGTCGCCGGTGTAGGGCGAACGGAACGGGTCGGTCGAGTCGATGCGGTCCGGGTTGAAGTTGATTTCCCGGGTGATCCGCATGTCGTTCATCGGCGGACGCGACAGAACCCGCGAGGCACCAACCCGGACATAGAAGTCTTCCGCCACCTCGAAGTTCAGGTTCAGGCTGGGCAGCAGCTCGCCATAGGACACGCCGGCCTGGCGCGCCTCGGTGCCACCATCGCGGCCGCCATTGGCCAGGAAGTAGGCGCCGAACAGACCGTCCGACGATTGCTCGGTGTGGATATACTGCAGGCCGAAGTTGCCGGTGGTCGGGATGCCGGCGAACTCGGTGTCGATGTCGGCCTTGAAGTAGACCGTGGTCACCACTTCATCGACGTTCCAGTCCTTGAGGACGGCCCACCAGTCAGTGGCGATTTCCTGGCGCAGACCATTGCCGATCAGGGCACGCGGGCTGAAGGCAATCGCGTTGCCAAGGCCGCCGAACCCGAGATCCACCGAGCCGACGATCGCCGACGGGGTGATCGGGGTGGTGGCGTTCGCCGTGCGCAGGAAGCCTTCGCGGAACACCCGCTCCTTGCGGCGATCCGACCGGATCACGCCGAACGAGATGTTGTCGACACCGCCGCCCTCGAGGTCATGGCTGACATCGAAGCGCAGGGTGATCAGCTCTTCGTTGATCGACGGGAACTTGATGAAGCCCTGGGCACCCCAGCCGTAAGGGTCGGCCAGCAGGAAGCGGGCCGGGTCGTTCAGGTTCTCGTTGATGCCGAGGCGGATCGCACCTTCGCTGTTGAGGCTGTAGTTGATCTGCGCGCCGGTCCCGGTGCAGCCCGCGCCCACGCAGGGCTGGGTCTCGATGAACACGGTCTCGCGGTCGGCGCCCGAATAGGCTGCGTCGAACGAGATCGTGGTCCGGTCCGACAGCTCGTACTCGGCCTTCACGCCGAGGGCCGACACATCCGCTTCGTTGCCGTTGAAGATGTTCCGCACCGCATAGCGGGCGAAGAACGTGCCCTGGGTCACATAGCGATCAGTGGTACGCACGGTGCCGGGAACCCAGCCGCCGTTCACGCCCTGGCCGAGATTGATCTCGACGCCGCGGTTGTTCTGCTCGAGCTGGAAGGTCGAGTAGTACGCATCGACCAGCACCGAGAACCGGTCGGTCGGACGCCACTCCATCACACCCATGAAGCCGAGGCGCTCGATCACGGTCGAGGAGGCCAGCACCTTGAGGCCGCCGGGCGAGAACACGTTCGCGCCGAGGCCGCCCGGCTGGGTCACGCCAGCAGCGTTCGCGATCCGGGCATTGGTGGTCTGGGTGTCATAGGCCTCGGTGCGGTTCGTCACGCTCGGCGAGTTCATGTAGGCAACGCCGAAGGCCAGGCCCAGCGTGTCGTCCATGAACCGGTCGGACCAGGCCGCGGTCAGCCGGTAGCCGTACTCGTCCACGTCCGGCATGACTTCGCCCAGCGAGTTCCACTGCACGCGGGCCGAGACCACGGCCACAGGGCGCGAGCTCAGCGGGCGGATGGTGCGCAGGTCGGCGGTGCCGGCGATGCCCTGGGCCGACAGGTCGGCACGGGTGGTCTTGTAGATGTTCACGCCGCTGAGGAGTTCCGACGGATACTGGTCGAACTCGACGCCGCGGCTGTCATTGGTCGACACCTGCTCGCGGCCATTGAGCAGCGTGGTGGTGAAGTCGGGACCGAGGCCGCGCACCGAGATCCGGGCGGCACGGCCGTCCACGCGCTCGGCGGCGAGGCCCGGCAGACGGGCGATCGATTCGGCGATCGAGATGTCCGGCAGCTTGCCGATGTCTTCCGCCGAAACCACTTCGGCGACCACATCGAGGTTGCGCTTGACGTTGACCGAGTTGCGCAGCGAGGCGCGGATGCCGGTGACGACAACCACTTCCTCTTCGGCCGTGCTGGTCGAGCCGGTCTGGGCGTCCTGCGCCGAGGCCGGGCCCGCAATGGCTACGGCAAGCGCCAGACCGCTGGCAGCGCCTGCGAGCATGTGAAGGCGGGCGCGCGACGACGCGCTCCGGGACAGATCCCGAGTATGCATGCGATGTACCTCCCAATGGACCGGGGTTCTTGGCGACCCCTGCCCTCTTTTCCCCCGCAAGCCCGACCCGCCTGTAACGGACCACCTTGCGCTACCGAGCCGTGCCGGCAGGATCACCCCGCCTTCCAGCCCACAGCTGGATGCAGCCCACAGGTTGCCCCGCATGGCACGCATCAGCTGCGTGTAGGAAAGCTACATTGCAGGAACGTGAAGAGCTGGCAATGCCGCACAGCGAATTCTTTCACACAACTGTCACGGGTGCGTGAGCGGACTTTCTCTGTTTTTATGAGGTTTTTAGGGTGTTGCCGTTCGGCAACGCCAGATCGATCACATCAGGACATGGCTTCGGGCAGCTGGCCGGCCGGCTGGCACAATGTGCGCGGCCCTTGCCAGACCCGCTGCCGACACCGTTCAATACAGCCTGAGAGAGGGCGGGTCATGCGGTGCAGAACCATCATTTTCGGGCTGTTCGGGCTGATTCTGGGCCTGTCGGCGCTGCTGGCGGGGGTGGCACCTGCCCTGGCGCAGGAGCGATTCGAGACCCTGCGCGGTCCTGACGGCCATATCGAGCTGCGCGTTGGAACCGAAGGTGGATCTCCGGTCTGGTCTGCCAGCTGGAATGGCAGCCCCGTGATCGCCCCCTCGCGCCTCGGCTTCATCCTGGCCGACCAGACCAAGCTGGAGCGGGGCCTGTCGGTGGTGGCCGCCGCCCGCACCAGCCGCGACACCCGCTGGGAGCAGCCCTGGGGCGAGCGGCGCGCGATGCGCGACCGGCACGAGGAGCTGCGGGTCACCTTCGCAGAGGGCGGCCCCGATGGGCGCCGGTTCGACGTCGTGTTCCGGCTGTTCGCCGATGGCCTCGGCTTCCGCTACGAGTTCCCGGACCAGCCGCGCCTGAAGGAGCTGCGGATCCAGGAGGAGCTGACCGAGTTTGCTGTCGCGGAGGCCGGAACGGCCTGGTGGATCCCGGCGGGCGAGTGGAACCGGTACGAGTATCTCTACCGCCGCACCCCGATTGCGGAAGTCGGACAGGCGCATACGCCCATCACCCTGAAGCTCGACAGCGGCCTGCACCTCGCGCTGCACGAGGCGGCGCTGGTGGACTATTCCGCCATGTGGCTGCGCCGGGTGGAAGGGACGCTGTTCCGGGCCAGCCTGTCGCCCTCGCCCACCGGCCCCAAGGTGGTGCGGTCCGCCCCGTTCAGCACGCCGTGGCGCACGGTGCTGATGGCGCCGGATGCACCGGGACTGATCACGGCCGCCGACATCACCTTGCACCTCAACGAGCCCAATGCGCTGGGGGACGTCAGCTGGGTGGTCCCGCACACATATGTCGGCATCTGGTGGGGCATGCATCTGGATCGCTGGACCTGGGCACCGGGGCCGCGCCACGGCGCCACCAATGCCAATGTGCGCCGCTACATCGACTTTGCCGCCGCCAACGGCATCCGCGGCGTTCTGGTGGAAGGCTGGAACAGGGGCTGGGAAGGTCAGTGGTGGGGCGGCGAGGCGGTGTTCGACTTCGTCACCCCCTATGAGGATTTCGACCTCGAGGGCCTGGCCGCCTATGCGGCCTCCAAGGGGGTGCGGCTGGTGGGGCACCACGAGACCGGCGGCGATGTGGCGGGCTATGAGGCGCAGCTGGGTCCGGCGCTGGACCTCTATGCAAGGCTCGGGGTGGATTCGATCAAGACCGGCTATGTGGCCGACGCAGGCCAGGCCCGCTTCCGCCTGCCCGACGGCACGTTCGTGCGTGGCTGGCACGACAGCCAGCTGGCGGCCCGTCACCATCTGCTGGTGGTGCAGGAGGCTGCCCGCCGCCGGATCGCAATCAATCCGCACGAGCCGATCAAGGACACGGGCCTGCGCCGCACCTATCCCAACTGGGTCTCGCGCGAGGGCGCCCGCGGGCAGGAGTACAATGCCTGGGGCAGTCCCACCAATCCGCCGGAACACGAGGCCAATCTGGTCTTCACCCGGATGCTGTCCGGGCCGATGGACTTCACCCCCGGCATCTTCGCCCTGAAGCCGACGCAGGCCGGGCGGCAGGTCAACACCACCCTTGCCAAGCAGCTGGCGCTCTATGTGGTGATCTATTCCCCGATCCAGATGGCAGCCGACCTCGTGGAGCACTACGAGGCCAATCCGGCGCCGTTCCGGTTCATTCGCGACGTGCCCACCGACTGGGAAGACACCCGCCCGCTGGCGGGCGAGGTGGGCGATTATGCCGTGATCGCCCGGCAGGACCGCAACTCGGCCGACTGGTATCTGGGCGCCATCACCGACGAGAGTGCCCGCACGCTCGAGGTGCGGCTGGACTTCCTCGACCCGGCCCGCCGCTACGAGGCGCAGATCTATCGCGACGGCCCCGGGGCGCACTTCGACACCAACCCGACCGTCATCACCATAGAGACCGTGACGGTGCAGGCTGGCCAGTCCCTGACGCTGCAGCTGGCGGCGGGCGGCGGCACCGCGATCCGCTTCCGGGCTCTGGACCGGAGCACCGCCCGATGAACGGCCCGGCCCGACGCGCCCTCACCGGGGCACCGCTGGCCGCCGGTCTGCGAGCCGCGGCGGGCTGAGCCACGGCCATGGGCCGCGGGTGCGGCACGATGGCTGGAACCTGTTCGAAACGCGCAGGCATGGTCCCCGGCAGATGGCGCAGGCTGCCAAGCGGCGGCGGCCTGCCTCATTGAGGCCTCAGACCAAATAGCTGTTGCGCAGCACCTCGACACGTTCCGCATCCAGACCAAAGTTTGTCGCCGCGTACGTGGCCAGACCGCCATGTTCGGCATCGATCCGGTCAAGGGTCAGTCGCATGACGTCTGGATCGGTGCCGAACAGCACCCGCAGGACAGGCTCCGGAACGCGGGCGAACATCGCGCGCTGCTCTGCGGGCATGGACATGCCGCCATTGTCCGAGCGGATGGCCTCCAGATACTTGTCCGGCGGCACGATGGTTTCGCTGAGGGCATAGTCGGCGATGATCGTGTCGCGCGGCACACCCAGCGCGCCGAGGATCAGGGCCGAAGCGACCCCGGTGCGGTCCTTGCCGGCCGAGCAGTTCATGGCGAGTGGGGTGGTGCTGGCAGTCAGTCGATCGAACAGATCGGTGAAGTGCGGCTTGAGAAGGGCGGCCATGCCAAGGTAGCCATCGGCAAAGGCCTTCACAGCCTCCTCGCGGGTCTGCGCTGCAAGCAGCGGGCCGATGCTGGAGCCCATGTCCATGTCATAGGCGAAGGCCACATAGTCGAGCCCCTCCACCCCGGCAGCCCTGGAGGGCTCGCGGCTCATCTCGTCGCTGCTGCGAAAGTCGCACACGCGCGCGATGCCGAGGCTGCGCAGATAGGCAAGATCGCCCGCAGTCAGCTCGGCCATGACTCCGGAGCGGTACAGGTGCCCCCAGCGCACCTGCCGGCCATCCTCACTGCGATAGCCGCCCAGATCCCGGAAATTGCGCCCGCCTTCCAGCGGCAGTACGCGTTCGGCCAGTTGCATGCGCGCTCCTGTATCGGTCTCGATCACAATGAATGGTCGCGGCGTTGCCGGAGCGGCAATCTCCACCGGCGAAGTGGCAGCGGCAGCCACTTCGGCCGTCTTGCCTGCAGGCGCGTCGCCCCCGGCCGACAGGAAGACCCGCACGGGCCCCTCCAGCCCCTGCCAGCTGACCCGCAACCGGTCAGGTGCGATGCGCACCACCTCGCCCGTGGCATCGGCCGGCAGCGTGGCGCGGGCCGACGGCACACAGCCCGCCAGCGTGCCGTTTGCCGCTCCAATGGCAGAGAAGGTCAGGACGGAGGCGAGGCCCCCTTGCAGCAGCTTGCGGCGGTCCATCAATAGTCTCCTTCCGGCCCCGTCAGGGACCCGGCGCAGGGTGCGCCATCAGTAGCTGAAACGGATGCCCACCAGGAACCGGGAGCCGATCTGCTCGACTTCGGTCGGCCGTCCCGGATCGCCCAGATAGGCAACATAAAGTTCGTCGGTGAGGTTCGAGAAGTCGGCGAACAGGGTCAGCTGGTCGTTCACGCTATAGCGCAGGGCTATATCGAGATTGCCGTATCCGTCGCGGAACTCATCGCCCGTGGAGCCAACGCCGAGCCCCCCCAGCGTGTCCAGCCATTCGGTGCG
This sequence comes from Alphaproteobacteria bacterium, assembly GCA_027484265.1. Taxonomy (GTDB): domain Bacteria; phylum Pseudomonadota; class Alphaproteobacteria; order Caulobacterales; family Aquidulcibacteraceae; genus JAIXTH01. The sequence goes on along the minus strand of JAIXTH010000296.1, from coordinate 32,077 downwards.
GTGCTGGTAGCTGATCCGGGCCGAGACGCCGTACTTCTCGTAATAGATGGACGCGTTGATGATCCGGCCCGACGTGCCGGGGAAATCGATGCCACGGCGCTGCACGGTGTCGAACGATCCATCGATGAAGGCCAGATTTCCCTGCACGCCCAGCCCGTCGAACGGCGCGGGGAACCACGAGAACTGCTGCTGATAGCTCAGCTCGACACCTGTCAGCTCGCCGTCTTCACCGTTGAAGGTCGAAGTGAGCTGGTAGTTCGAGCGGTCGATGCCATTGCTGTTGAAGGCGTCCGATCCCACCGTCTGCGTGTTGGAATACAGCACACCGGAGACCCAGCGACGGTAGACCGACAGCGCCACAATGCTGGACCGGTTGGGGTAGAACTCGATGCTGAAGTCAGTGCCCCAGGTGTATTCCGGTTCAAGGGCCGGATTCCCGCCGCTGACAGTGCCGGGGCTGGTGGTATCGTTCACCGAAGCGCCGACCCGCACTTCGCCGAAGGAGGGGCGGGCAATGCCGCGCTGTACCGAGGCCCGCACCACCCAGTTTTCGCCGATCTCGTGACGCACATTGATGCTGGGGAAGAGGTCGGTCTGTTCCGTCGAGACCTCCAGCCGCTCGAAACGGTTGGCACCGATCTGCACCGTGCCACGATTGTCCACCTCGAACCGCTCGAGCCGCAGCCCTGCCACCACGCGCGTGGCGCCGAACTCCCAGGTGACCCGGCCATACAGCGCCAGAAGCCGCTCATCGAGATCGTAGCGGTTGATGTCCGGCACGTCCCGGGCGCGGTCATAGGTCTGGCCCGGCACGAAGGTGGGGGCACCCTGCAGGGCAGCCAGAGCAGCGGCACGCAGGCGCTGATTGTCGATCAGGTTGAACGTCGTCCCGAGCGGGAAACCGGTGGTCCATGGCTGACCGGTCACAAACTCGCCGATGTTGACCCGCCCGGTCAGATTGACGGCATTGGACGTGGCGAAGGTAAAGCCGTCCAGCGCACGGTCACTCCAGAACGCGCCGACCGCCACTTCGACATCATCGCGCAGCTGCAGCCGACCGTCGATCCGGCCGGACCAGCTCTCGGAGAAGCTGTCCTGAAGCACCGGAATATAGGTCACGCTTGGAAAGGCGGCCTGGTCGATGGACGCAATTGCGGCCCCGCGCACTGGCGGCGTACCGGGCACAGTGCGGAACAGGCTGACAATCGGAAAGTTCGGGTCGGCCAGATTGTAGTTCAGCGACACGTTCTGGCTGCTCGAGGAGCTGACCTGGATCAGCGGCAGGAACGTCGTGTTGTCGCTGACGGTGTGGTTGATCCGGGCAGACAGATCGAACCGCTCGCCCTCATAGTCCGCCGAAGCCGTGATGATCTCGTAGCGGGTCAGATAGTCACCCTCATTGAAGGTGCCGCGCACCGGCACATTCACGAGATCGCCGCTGCGCTGCGCCGTGGCAAAGCCTGGTGCCCGGTCGAGGCGGAACTCATACTGGTCGCGGTCTTCGGTGTCGGTGAACTCGGTGACGATGCCCTTGACCGAGACTGTCAGCCGATCGCTAACCCGGTACTCCGCCCCCAGGAAGAAGCCGTTGTTCTCGCGGATGAGCTGGTAGTTGCGGATGTCGAGTTCGGTCGGCACCCGGCCCGCCCATGCACCGACTTCGCGATTGTCCGTCACCTGCTCGCGGCGGTAAGTCGAGGCACCGGCGACAAGGCCGATGGTGCCGTTCGACCAGGCCGCGCGGATCGAGCCCTGGCGCTGCTCGCCGCCGCCAAGATCCATCTCGCCTGCACCGATGTCACCTTGCAGGTCAAAGCCGTCGGCCGACAGCGGCGACCATGTGCGCAGATCGACATTGGCAGCGATGGCTTCGGCGGTGATATCCGGGGTCAGCGACTTGTTGATTGCCGCCGAGCTCAGCATCACGGCCGGCACTGCATCGAAGCGGAACGCGCGGGTGGCACCGCCTTCATCGACCCCGATCACCGGAATGCCGTCAAAGCTCACCGAGATCCAGCGGTTGGGCGCGCCGCGCACCTGCACATAGCGCTCCTGGCCCTGGTCACGCTGCACCGCGACGGCGGGCAGTCGCGCAAGGGCAGCTGCGGTGTTCTGATCCGGGAAGCGGCCCACAGTGTCTGCGGCCGCGATATCCACCAGGTTTTCGGCCACGCGCTTGGCTGAAATCGAAGCAGCCTGCGCCGAGCGGATCGAGCCTGTGACGACCACCACTTCGGGATTGCCAGACGTACCCGCCTCGCTGGCGGTGTCGGCCGGAGCGCTCTGGGCTGCCGCCGCGCCAGACCACAGCATCGCTGCCCCGGTCACCAGACTTGTTGCCGCCAGCAACCGGCCCGCACGACCGCCCATACGCCCCGAAACTCTCATCACAGCCCCCGATTTGACCTCGGGCGGGGCAGTTAGGCAGGTCGTGCGATGCTAGGGTGACGGCCAGCCGACAGAGCTGTGAAGACTTGATTTCGGATCGGTGACAGGGGACGACATCAGCATGGACAACCCCGATCCCGCCCTGTCCCGCCGGAAACCAGATCGCCGTTACGTGGCAGTCGGCGGCCTTGCGCTTGCAGGTCTGGGACTGGTGCCGCCCGCCGCGGCAGGCGGCCCGGGAGCCGGCCGTGCGGTCGCAAGGCCGGTCGCGCTGCCCGTGGCGGGCTGGAACGGACCCGGCAGCCTCCTGTCGGTGCGCGCGTTCCCCAGCCGCCATGCGGCGCCGCGGCGGGTGGACATCTGGCTGCCGCCAGGGGCCGGACTGCGGTCCGAGGCGGCGCAGGGCAGTCATTCCCTGCTGGTGATGCAGGACGGTCAGAATCTGCTCGAAGCCCGCACTGCCTTTGGCGGCCAGGCCTGGGACATGCACGCGGCCGCCCTGCGTGCAGCTGGCAGCCCCGATCAGGCGCCCGTGATCGTCGGGGTCTGGAACACCCCGGCGCGGCGGCGCGAGTATCTGCCCACCGACATGGAGCGCGCGCTGCCCCAGGATCTGCGCGACCGGATTGCGGCAGCCAATGGCGGCCCGCCCCTCTCGGATGGCTATCTGGCCTTCCTGGCCGATGAGCTGGTGCCATGGGCGCGGGCCAGCCTGCCGGTGTCGCGCCAGCGGGCCGATACGCTGGTGATGGGCTCGAGCATGGGCGGGCTGATCTCGCTGGCGGCACTGTGCCGTTATCCGCAGCTGTTTGGCGGGGCCGGGTGTCTGTCGATCCACTGGCCGCTGCTGACCGATGCGGCGGCCTATGAGCGGGGCGATCTGCAGACCGGGCGGGTGCTGGCAGCGCTCGACCGCTTCATGGCGGATACCATGCTGCGCCCTGGCGGCGGCCATCGCCTGTTCCTCGATCGCGGTACAGAAGGCCGCGACACGCTCTACCCGCCCTATCAGGCCGCCATGGACCGGCGCCTGGCCGCCCTCGGCTGGACCGAACAGACCGGCCTGCGCAGCCTGGTGATCGAAGGCAGCGGCCACAATGAAGCCAGCTGGCGCACCCGCGTGGACGCCGCTCTGGCCTGGCTGCTACTGGGGTGATTGTGCCTGGGCGGCCCGGGGACTCCATCTGTAGGAACAGCGCCATGAGCTTTGCGGTCCTTCATGTCGAAATCCCGGTCGGCGACCTTGACCGGGCCAGAGCCTTCTATGAGCGGGTGTTCGGTGCGCGCGTGGGGGCCGTCGAGATCATTCACGGCAACCGCATGGCGTTCTTCGAGGTGGACGAGGCCGAGATGGGCGCCAGCGCTGCCCTCTGCCAGGGCGAGGTGTACCGGCCGACCCGGGACGGCGCGATCCTCTATGTGGCCGTGGACGACATCGCCGCGGTCCTCGCCCGCGCCACTGCGGCAGGCGGCTCCATCCTGTTCGGCCCGGAGCCCGCAACCGCCACCCTGCTGGTGGCGGAAATCGGCGACAGCGAAGGCAACCGCATCGCCCTGCAACAGCCCCTCGGCTAGGCCGGGACCCGGCTGGTCGCGGCACCTGCGGCGGGTGCTGCCGGTGCGGCTTCCAAACTGGCGATCGAGCTTGTCTTGCCACGCCGCAGCCACAGTCTTTAGGGTAAGGAACCGGGCTGTCCCGGATAGAAAGAACCTGTCATGCGCCTTTCCTCGCGCTCGCCCTCGCAATCTGGCACCCGGCTTGTGCTGGCCCTGATGACCGCCACCATGCTGGTGCCGCCGCCGGTTCAGGCTGCCGTGATCACTGTGGCGGCACCGGAAGGCCCGGCGGCGCCCGTCCAGCCGGGAACGCCGCGCAGCAGCGCCGAGGACCGGGCCCTGCGCTATTTCGACCTCAGCATCGAGGACGCGATGTATATCGCGCTGGTCGAGGGCGACTTCGAATTTGCGGTGGCCACGCTGGGCGGCCTCGCCACCGCCACGTCCTCGCGCGAGCTGCTGGGCTTTGTCAGCGGGGTGCAGGCCCTCAAGCGGGACGACTTCAACGCCGCCGCCACGGCCTTTGCCCGCACCGAGAGCGACGACATGGTGGGTTCGGCCCTCGGCATGATCACCCAGCTGCAGATCGGCAATGAGGCAGACGGGATCGCCCGCTGGGAGCAGTTCGGCGAGGAAGCCGGTGGCGCGCCGTTCTACCGGGCCTGGCGCGGCTGGCTGGCAGAGCGGGCCAATGACAGGGCAGCTGCGCTCGCGCTCTGGCGCGAGGCCGATGACAACAGCGAGCTGCTGTTCTCGCCGGTGATCGCCAAGCGCTATTTCGTGCTGCTGGCGCAGACCGATGGTCCGCAGGCGGCGCTGGAGCGGATGGACGACCTGTTCGGTCCGGTCGAGATCATGGACCAGGAGATGCGCGACCTGCGGGCCGCGATCCAGGCTGGCCGCGCCAGCCTGCCCGGACTGACCGTGCGCCAGGCCGGTGCCGAGATGCTGCGCAGCTATGTGACCTTGATGCAGCTGGCGCGGATGGCCCCGCAGGAACAGCGGCGCGGACGCCGCGCGCCACAGCGTCCCGACGCCGACATGGTGTTCATCAACGACGCCCTCTATCTGCGCACCGCCCTGGTCCTGGAGCCCAACAATCCCGAGCTGCGCTCCGAGATGGCAGGGCTTCTGTCGGACTATGGCGAGGACCGGGCCGCGCTGGCAGTACTGGAGGCCCCGGGTGGACCGCCACCCTCGTCCGAGACCCTGATGGAACTGTCGGGCTATGCGTCGGCCATGCACAGGATTGCCGATGCGGTAGCCTATATCGAGCGGGTGCCTGCCGCCGACCGGACCATCACCTGGCATCACCGGCGTGGCTGGCTGGCAGTGGCGCAGCGCCAGTGGCCCAAGGCGATCGAGGAGATGCGCACGGCCCTGCGACTGGCGGAGCAGTCGGGCGATGAACGCGTGCTGGCCGGGTCGCGCTGGCAGGCTGCGGGGGTCTTCTTCCAGACCGGCGATGCCGCAACCGGGACGCAGCTGCTGGACGGGGCCCTGGAGGCCGTCGCGGCCGACGACATCCTGCGCGGCTATATCGCCCTCAGCATCTCCTTCTATCTGCCCGACCGGCGGCCGGAGATGATACGCGTCCTGAGGCGCAGCCTCGGTGGGTTCGGGGTCGACCATAACTATCTGGCTTCGTTCGGCTATATTCTCACGGAGAACGAAGCGACCCTGGAAGAGGGCATCGGCTACCTGCGCGAGGCCCTGTCGATGCGGCCGCGCTCGCCGGACATGCTGAACAATCTCGGCTATGCGCTGGTGGACAAGGACTATGATCTCGAGGAGGGCTTCCTGCTGCTGCAGACCGCCCACGAGCGCAATCCCGACAGCGCCTCGATCACCGACTCGCTCGGCTGGGCCTATTACAAGCTGGGCCATCTGGAAGATGCGCTGCGCCTGCTGGAGCTGGCGGTGAGCCAGACCGCCGAGGACCCGAGCGCCGAGGTGATCGACCATCTGGGCGATGTGCTGTGGCATCTGGGTCGGCGCGACGAGGCGCGTGCCCGCTGGCGCGAGGCCAGCGAGATCGACATGTCCTATGACGGCCTGCCGGCCCTGCGGGCGAAACTGGCCGATGGGCTCGTCACGCCGGCGCCGCCGCGCCGCGACCTGCCGGTGGCCGACGATCCCGACGCGATTTGAGGCTCTCCTCAGCGGCCGATGTGCAGGCGGTCGAGCCAGGCGACCGTGTCGGCCTGGAAGCGGCGGCTGCAGGCGGCTTGTGTGACGCGCACGAAGCCATGGGCCGCGCCGGGATAGGTCTGCAGCGTGGTGTCCACGCCGTCACCGGCGAGGCGGCCCGCATAGGCGATGCACTCGTCCAGGAACAGGTCCAGCGTGCCCACCCCGATCCAGGCCGGCGCCAGGCCCGACAGGTCGGCAGCCAGGGCCGGGGCGAACACGCCGTCTGTCAGGTCGGCGGGCGGCCCCGCCGGGCCTGCATAGCTGGTCCAGCCAAACTGGTTGCTGGCGCAGGTCCAGCCGATCCAGCCATCCTGCTCCGGCGGCACCCCGCGCCCGGTGCGGTGGTCCAGCATCGGATAGACCAGCAGCTGGCCATCGGGCTGGTCCAGCCCCTCGCGCCGCAGCCACAGGCACAGCGCTGCCGCCAGCCCCGCCCCGGCACTCATGCCATAGACCACCAGCGGCAGGCCGCTCAGACCCAGCCCGCTGCGCTGTGCGGACAGCCAGCGCCAGGCAGCTGCCACATCGAGCAGGGCGCCGGGCCAGCGATGATCCGGCGCCAGCCTGTAGCTGGCGGCGGCCACCAGCCAGCCGGTGTCATCGGCCAGCTGCTGGTTGCGGCCGTCCAGCGTGGCCGCATCCCCCACCACCAGCCCGCCGCCATGGACAAACAGCAGCGCCCCGCGCGGCGCCTTGCCATCGCGCGGGCGCAGCAGCCGCACCTGCGTGGCAGGCTGGCCGTCGAGCCCGGGGCAGGTGACCACCTCCACCGGCTGGTCCGGGGCCGGATAGAGCTGGGCCTGGAAAGCGCGGGCCAGTGCGCGGTAGGCGGGCAGGTCGACCGTGGTGAAGTCGACATCAGGCCCCACCAGGCTGGATGCCAGCTCGGGATCGAGCCGCGCCAGCGCTTCGCGCCGTGTCATCGCATGTGTCATCGCACCCCCGTCCGGCCGGCCAGTGGCGCGCCTGGCCGCAGGCGTCCGCCGGTTCTGGCCCACACCGATAATCTGCGCCATAGTGCGCCTCAAGCCGCTTCCCCAAGAAGAGCGGCGCTGTGACCACCACGGCATCAGGGAGACAGACGCCATGCCATTCAAGACCCGTATCACCGACATGCTCGGCATCCAGCACCCCATCGTGCAAGGCGGGATGCAGTCCGTCGGCGTGGCCGAACTGGCCGCCGCCGTGTCCAATGCCGGGGGCCTCGGCATCCTCACCGCCCTCACCCAGCCGAGCCCGCAGGCGCTGCGCGACGAGATCGAGCGCTGCAAGTCGATGACCGACAAGCCGTTCGGCGTGAACATCACCGTGTTCCCCACCATGAACAGCCCGGACTATGCGGCCTATGCCCGCGCCGCGCTGGAGGGCGGGGTGCGGATCTTCGAGACTGCCGGAACCCAGGCGGTCGCCGAGGTCTGGGCCGAGCTGCGCAAGGCCGACACCTGCATCATCCACAAATGCACCGCCGTCCGCCATGCCGTCAGCGCCGAGAAGAAGGGGGTGCAGGCCATCTCCATCGACGGCTTCGAATGCGCCGGTCACCCCGGCGAGGACGACATCCCCGGCCTGATCCTGATTCCCTGCGCGGCGGACAAGGTGAAGATCCCGATGCTGGCCTCGGGCGGGTTCGGCGACGGGCGCGGTCTGGTGGCAGCCCTCACGCTTGGAGCCGAAGGCGTGAACATGGGCACCCGTTTCTGCGCCACCGTCGAGGCGCCGATCCACCCCAACGTCAAGCAGGCCTATGTCGACAATGACGAACGCGGCACTTACCTGATCTTCCGCTCGCTGAAGAACACCGCCCGGGTCGGCAAGAGCGAGGTGTCGGCCGAAGTGGTGCGCCGTCTGGCCGAGCCGGGCGCGACCTTCGCGGATGTGGCCGAGCTGGTGAACGGCCGCGCCGGCAAGGAGCTGCTGGATACCGGCGATCTGTCCAAGGGCGTGTTCTGGGCCTCGATGGTGCAGGGCCTGATCCACGACATTCCCACCTGCCAGCAGCTGATGGACCGGATCATCACCGAAGCCGAGGAGATCCTCGATGCCCGTGTGGCCCGGATGCGGATCCCGGCCTGAGGGGCCAAGACTGAGGGGGCACGCCCATGCCGCTGGCCGGTTGCTGGCGGGGCGGGGTGGCCGTAGGGTGAGCCGGACTTCTTCCGGGGACCTTCCTTGACCCAGCCTACCTCCCGCTCATTCCCTGCCCGCCTGCCGCGCCGCCACACCTGGCGCGGTGCCGGACTGATGGCGCTGGCCGCTGTTGCCCTCGTGCCGCTGGGCGCCACGCCGGCGCAGGCCGCGGTGCAGAGCAGCGAGCAGCGGGGTGGACCGGTGCAGCTGCAGCGCGGCGACGACATGGCGCTGGTGCAGGATTCGCGGCTGTTCTCGGCCACCATCGCCGGGCGCCTCGCCCGCAATGCAGACGACCCGATCCTGGCGGCCCGCGCCTTCGAGCGGGCTGCCGATGCGCGGCCGGCCGACATGGGGCTGCTGCGCCGTGCCACCGATGCCTGGATCGATGCCGGACAGCCGGCCCAGGCCCTGCGGCTGGCAAGGCGGATGCCGGCCGATGCCCGGTCGGGCCCGGCCGCCCTGGTGCTGGCGGTGGACGCGATCCAGCGGCGCCGTCCGCAGGAGATACCGGCCCTGTTCGAGGGACCGGCGTGGGAGCCGGGGGACCGGATGCTGGCCATGGCGCTGCAGGCAGCCGGCCACGCCATGCGCCGCCGCTGGAACGAGGCCCTGGCCCTCACGGCAGACCTGCAGGGAACGCGCGGCGCCAGCCGTGCCGCCATGGCTGCCCGTGGCCTCGTGCTGGAGCAGTCGGGCAACCGCGACGGTGCGCTGCTGGCCTATGGCACCGCCTGGAACAATGGCCAGCAGACCGTGGGTGTCGCCTGGCTGAAGGCCCGCGCCGAAGCTGCAGCTGGCGACCGCGCCGCCGCGCTGGCCACCCTCGAGCAGGGCATCGCCGCCAGTGGACAGGTGCCGCTTCTCACCAGCCTGAAGGCCCAGATCGAGGCGGGGCGCGTCCCGCGCCTGCCCGACGTGCGCCAGACCGCAGTCTGGAGCCTGTTCCTGATCGGCGAGGCGCAGGCCTCCGATCCGCGCGGCACCTCGCCGGTGACCGCCCTGAGCCTTGCTTTGTATCTTCAGCCTGAACTGGACGAGGCCCGGGTCCCGCTGGCGGCCTGGCTGGTGGCGCGGGGGCGCGTCAGCGAGGCCCTGCTCCGCCTCGAAGAGATCGGGCCGCGCAGCGGATACTATGTGGATGCCGTGATCACCCGCGCCTGGCTGATGCGCCAGCGCGGCGAAGTGGAAGCCGCCGGCACCCTGCTGCGCACCACGGCCGCCACCAGCACCGTGCCGCGCATGATCGAGGCCCGCGCCGCCTTCGACCTGATGGACGGGCGCTTTGCAGAGGCCGTGGCGGGCTATGCCAGCCTGATCGACGGGGCCGCCGCCGCCGGCACGTCGAACCCGACGCTGGCGGGCTATCACTACGGGCGCGGCACCGCGCTGGAAGCCCTCGACCGGTGGCCGGAGGCCGAGCGCGACCTGCGCCGCGCCGTCGAACTGCAACCGCGCAATGCCAGCTATCTCAATGGCCTCGGCTATGGCCTTGCCGACCGGAACCAGAACCTGCCGGAGGCGCTGCGGCTGCTGCGTCAGGCGGCGCGGCTGGATCCGCGCAACGGCGCCATCATCGATTCCCTGGGCTGGGCCCACTACCGCGCCGGCAATTACGAGGAGGCTGTTTCCACACTGGAACGGGCTGTGATGCTGGCGCCGGCCTCGCCCGAGATCATCGACCATCTGGGGGATGCCTACTGGAAGGTCGGGCGGGAGAATGATGCCCGGATGGAGTGGAGCAAGGCACTCGCCCTGCGTCCTGCACCGGAACTGGCGGCGCGGATCGAGGCCAAGCTGGCGCAGGGCCTGGATGCCGTCGAGAATGCCGCACGCCTGGCGGCCCGGCCGGAGAGCGCCAGCTGATGGACGTTACGGCGGCCGATGCACGGGTGGTGGTCGAAGCAGCGCCTGCCAAGGTGAACCTGACACTGCATGTCGCCGCCCCGGCCCGGTCGGGCCTGCATCCGCTGGCCTCGCTTGTGACATTTGCGCCGGGCGCCTGCGACCGGCTGCAGGCGCGCCCTGCCGATGCCCTGTCGCTGCGGATCGAGGGGCCGTTCGCGGCCGGACTGGCGGCGGACGGGAGCAACCTGGTGCTGATGGCAGCGCAGGCGCTCGCCCGCCATGGCGGCCTGACGCAGGCCGGCGCCGAGCTGGTGCTGGACAAGCAGCTGCCGGTGGCGTCGGGGATCGGTGGCGGATCGGCGGATGCGGCGGCAGCCCTGCGCGCCCTGAACCGGCTCTGGGACCTCAGGGCGACCCTGACTGAACTCGAAGCGGTTGCTGAAGAGCTGGGCTCGGACGTCCCCGCCTGCGTGCAGGCACGCACCTGCTGGATGGAGGGCATGGGCGAGCGGCTGCGGTCAGGCCCGGTGCTGCCGCCCCTGCCCGCCCTGCTGGTCAATCCGAACGTGGCCTGCCCCACCGGGCCGGTGTATGCCGCCTATGATCAGATTGGCCGGTTCGGCAGTCTGACCCATCCGGATCTGCCAGAGCCCGAGCTGGCCAGCACCGCGGCCCTTGCCGGCTGGCTGGCCAGGACCCGCAACGACCTCGAGGTGCCTGCTGTGGCGCGCATCCCGGCGATTGGCACCTGCCTGGCGGCACTGCGCAGCTGCACAGGGGCTCTCCTGGTGCGGATGTCGGGATCGGGCGCCACCTGCTTTGCGATCTTCGCCAGCCCGGACCAGCGTGACGCAGCCGCCAGCCTGCTGGCCGCGCAACAGCCGGCCTGGTGGATTGCACCCACTGTCCTGGGAGACGGCAGATGAGCCTGCCCGCCGCGCTCCTGCTGGGCGCTCTCGCCTCGTTCCTGGTCTGCGGCGCACTGGTGCGGTGGGGTCCGCGCGACCAGCCCGGCGGTCACAAGGTGCACGTGACGCCGACACCCGTGGCGGGCGGACTGGGGGTCTGGGCCGGGACGCTGCTGGCGGTCTGGCTGGCCTCCGGGACAGGCGGCGCAGGCCCCTGGCCTGCGGGCCCGTTGCTGGCGATCGTGATGCTGGCCAGCTTCGGCGCCGCCCTGGGGCTTGTCGATGACATCAAGGTGGTTCCCACCCGCATCAAGCTGCTGCTGCTGTCGGTCGCCGCAGCCAGTGCTGCCCCGGGCCTGCAGGCAGATCTCGGGTTCCTGCCGGTCGCGCTGCCGGAGGTGGCGGCTGTCCTGCTGGCGCTGACCGGTACGTGGCTCTGGCTGATGGTGTGCGCCAATGCGGTTAACTTCATGGACGGCTCCAACGGCCTGGCACTGGGGTCGGTGGCGGTGGGGCTGGTCTGTCTGGCAGGCCTCGCAGCCCTGGAGCCTGGCGCGGCGCTGACCGGGGTGCTGGCACTGGCGGGCGCCGCGGGCTGCGCCGGGTTCCTGGTCTGGAACGTGCCCGGCGGGAAGCTGTTTGCGGGGGATACCGGCTCGCTGTTCGCGGGTATCTGGTTCGCGGGAACCGGGCTCCTGGCCACGCAGCAGGGTGTGAATGCAGCCCTGGTGGCTTTGTGCCTGCTGCCGATCCTGGCGGATGTGATCCTCACCGTCGGGTGGCGGGCGCGCCATGACGGGGAGGTGCATGACGGGGGGCTGTGGGTCCTGCTGCGCCCGCACCGCCAGCACCTGTATCAGTGGATGCGGCAAAGCGGGCAGCCGGCTGTGCGGGTGGCACTGCTTTGGTGGGGTGCCACCGCCGCGTGCGGCAGCCTGGCGCTGGCCCTCGCGGCCAGCGGTCACGACGGCGGCTGGATGCCGCTCGTGCTGCTTCTGTCGGTTTCGGCTGCGGCAGCAGTATTGGTGCGCAGCGTGCGGCGCAGGCTTGGCCCGCCCGTGCCGCCCCCGGCCTGATCAGCTGACGCGGGCGGCAACATAATCCGCCAGATCACCCAGCAGCGCCGTCACGATATCCTGCCGCGACAGCCGGTCGAGTGCGGCGCGGGCAGCCTTGATGCGGGTGCGGGCCTCCTCGACGGTAGCCTCCACCGCACCGGTCCGGCGCAGATGTGCCATGGCCTGCCCCAGTTCCTCGGGCTGATGGCGGCGGGCCAGCACCCGCTGCCAGAACAGCCGCTCGTCGCCGTCGGCCCGCTCCAGCGCGATGATCAGCGGCAGGGTCGCCTTGCCCTCGCGGAAATCATCGCCGGTATTCTTGCCCAGCTCGCGGGTCAGACCGCCGTAATCCAGCGCATCATCCACCATCTGGAACGCCAGACCCAGCTGCAGGCCATAGTCGGCCAGCGCGGCCACATCGGAATCGCTGGCGCCTGCGGTGATGGCGCCGCTTTCGCAGGCCGCCGCGAACAGCGCTGCCGTCTTGGCTTCGATGACCTTGAGATAGGTATCGCGGCTGGCCTCGCCCGAGGCGATGGCGGCCAGCTGCATCACCTCGCCTTCGGCGATCACGCTGGAGGCGCGGGCGAGGATATCGAGCACGCGCATCGAGCCGGTCGCCACCATCATGTTGAAGGCGCGGGCGAACAGGAAATCGCCCACCAGCACACTGGCCTTCTCGCCCCAGATCAGGTTCGCCGCCTTGCGGCCGCGGCGCAGCGACGATCCGTCCACCACATCATCATGCAGCAGGGTGGCGGTGTGGATGAACTCGACAGCAGCCGCCAGCTTGATCGCGCCAGGCCCCACGCCGCCGCCGACACGTGCCGCCGCCAGGGTCAGCAGCGGCCGCAGGCGCTTGCCACCGGCGTCCACCAGATGATGCGCCACATCGGGGATCAGGCCCACCGGACTGTGCAGACTGGCCGCAATCTCGGCATCCGTCGCCGTCAGCTCGGACGACAGGATCGCGGACAGCGCCTCGACAGGGCTGGCAGGGACCGCTTCGTGGGCTCGCACGGGCACGTTCACGCTGGGCATACTCCGAGGGGCGACATCCTGCGGCCCCGGTTTGCACCGGCATGGCGCAGGGGGATAGGATGGGTCAAGCGTCCGCGCTGAAACCGGTGGCTCCGCAAGCTGCGGGAGAAGGTCGCAGGCCCGGGAAAGCACCGCATGGAAACCGTCCTGAAGACCAATGACATCGTCCTTCTGTCGCTGGCACAGGCGGTGCTGCGCGACGCCGCCATTCAGTGTGTGGTGTTCGACGAACACGCAGCAGCCGTTGAAGGCTCGATCGGAGCCATTCCGAGGCGCCTGTGCGTGGCCGCAACGCAGGCCGACCGGGCCCGGGGCCTGATCGAAGCCATCCAGGCCGGCGCCTGGGAAGCCATCGACGACTGGCCCGACGACTGTTTCGACGACGGGGACCCGGATGGAGCCTGACAGCACACCCACCGCTCCGGCGACAACCCATGACCTGTTCCTCGACGGTCGTCTGGCCATCCATCAGCCTGCAGAAGGCTATCGGGCAGGGATGGATGCGCTGGTGCTGGGTGCGGCCGTCGCCGGGCTTGAGGCCGCGAAAGCTGCGGATGTCGGCTGCGGGGTAGGCACGGCCATGCTGGCCGCCGCCACCCTCGCGCCCGCCACCTGCTTCACCGGGATCGAGAGGGAGCCTGGCGCCGCGGCGCTGGCCCGGCGCAATGTGGGGGCCAATGCCCTGGAGGGGCGGGTCCGGGTGATCGAGGCCGACGCGCTGTTGCCCGCGCCGGAGCTGGCGGGGTCGTTCGACCTCGTGTTCTCCAATCCGCCGTTCTTCGATGACCTGCGCGCGATCCGGCCGCCGGCACAGGCGCGGATGGCGGCGTGGGTCGCAGGGGTGCCACTGGAAGACTGGCTGAAGGCGATGTTCAAGCTGGCGGCGCCCAAGGGCCGGGTGCTGGTGCTGCACCGGGCCGACCGGCTGGGCGAGATCCTGGCCTGGCTGCCGGGGCGGGCGGGGGATGTGCGGGTCTATCCGCTGCGCCCGGCAGCGGACCAGCCGGCCAAGCGGGTTCTGGTGCTGGCCCGCAAGGGTTCGCGCGCGCCGCTGAGTCTGCTCAAGGGGCTGGACCTGCATCCGTCGGAGGCTGGCGCCGGCCGGTTCACGCCGGAGGCGGAGGCGGTGTTCGCCGGTGGTCGGCTGCCCGGCTGGCCGGATGGCTGAGGACGCCTCGCTGCCGCCAGAACCCGCCGCCGCTGCAGCGCCTGGCGGCGGGACGATGCGCGGCGCAGGCCGCGCACTGAGGCCGCATTCCTGCCTTTAGTTGGTTGGCGCTGCCGGGCTGGTTGGCGCAGCCGGAGCAGGGGTCGCTGTGGCTGCCGCAGTAGCCGCCGTAGCCGCAGTAGCCGCCTCGGCACGCCGTGCCTCGATCGCAGCCTGTTCGACGGCCACCAGGTCCGGCACCCGCCACCAGTCGGCCTTCACGCCGGGGTCGCCGACAGCAATCGACTGGCCGTGCCCGCGCACTTCCAGCGCGCCTGCATCGGGGGTGGTGATGAAGAACCGGCCCAGACCATCCGCCGACATCGCCTCGCCGCCCCGCATATAGCGGTCGGCCACCAGCGCACCGTCTTCGCCGCGCAGGGTGATGCGCACGTCGCGCAGGGCATGGATGGTGATCAGCGGATCGACGGCAGCAACGGCGCGGCCGGGTACGGCCTGCGGGGTCTGGCTCCAGGCGCGGATGGCTTCGTCGGGCGGTGCCACCGGCTCGGGCTCGCGCGGGCCGACCGACTGCATCAGCATGCTGACCGCAAACCAGCCCACCAGACCCAGGCCCAGCACCGCACCGATCGGCACGAAGGTGGCGGCCTGCAACGGCTTGCGCCGTGCTTCCGCGGCGGTCTGCTGCGGCTCCCAGCGGCCACGGAAGGTGTCGACGATGTCTTCCACCAGCTGCGGATCCGGGCTGCGGGCGGTGATCAGCTCGGCATAGGTGCGCACGAAACCGAGCGCATAGCCGAGGCCCAGCTGCCGGTTGAAGTGACTGGCCTCGATGTCCTCGATGATCGCGGACTTGAGCTTGAGCAGGCCGGCGACTTGCGGGACCGACAGGTCCAGGGCCTTGCGCCCGCGCCGCAGGAACGCACCCGGATCGTCCGCCAGCGGAACGACAGCCTCGTCCACCACGCGCAGATGCGCGACGCCGCCCGGGAGGGCGGCATCGTCAAGCAGGCGTTGGGCTTCGGCGGGCGACATCTCCAGCCTTTCATGCCAGAATTCTGAAACCGTTGTACGACGGTTGCACTACAATTGGGTTACCCGTTCATCAATGAACTGCAGCTGAATTTACAGTACGATGCTGTTTTCTGTTGCATATGCGCACAGGGCGGCGCGAATATCCACCTTAGGGTCTTCCAGCCAGGCTTCCAGGCGCGGGCGCAGGTGGTCGAAGTCGGTGGCCATCGCCATGCGCTTGACCGGTCCGATCCCGCCGGCCGGCATGGAAAGCCGGTCGAAACCCAGTGCAATCAGCGCCATTGCCTCGACCGGACGGCCTGCATGCTCTCCGCATACGGACATGGGTGTGCTGCCTGCCGAGGTCCGGATGTGCCGCAGGAAGCCCAGGGCCGGGCGCGACAGGATGTCGAAACGCTCGGCCATCCGGGCCGATCCGCGATCGGCTGCAAAGAAGAACTGCAGTAGATCATTGGTACCCACCGACAGAAAATCAGCTTCGGCGGCAATCTCGCGGGTCTGCCACGCCAATGCAGGCGCCTCGACCATGGCGCCGACTTCCAGCCGTACCGGCCCGGTGCGGCCATGCTTGCGCGCCCAGTCCAGCTCCTGCGCCAGCAGGGCCCGGGCCTTGCGGAACTCCTCGATCACGGTGACCAGCGGGAACATCACCCGCAGATGCTGGCCTTCCGCGGCCCGCACCAGAGCCCGCAGCTGGTAGCGCGACAGGGCCGGGCGATCAAGCCCGATCCGGACAGCCCGCCAGCCCATGGCCGGGTTCTCCTCGCGCTCCTTCGGCATGAAGGCCGCCATCTTGTCCGAGCCCAGATCCAGGGTGCGGAACGTGACCGGCCTGCCGGCCGCCGCCGCCATCACCGCCGAATAGAGCTCGGTCTGGGATTCGAGGCGGGGCATGGTGTCGGACACCATGAACTGGAACTCGGTGCGGAACAGGCCCACGCCGTCGGCCCCGGTTAGATCGAGCTGCTCCATGTCAACCGCCAGCCCGGCATTGAGCAGAAGGCCGACCCGCTGGCCGCAGCGGGTGATGCAGGGCTCGTCGCGCTGGGCGGCGAACTGCGCACGCTCCTCGGTCTGCAGCCGCAGACGGGTGTCGAAGGCCTGGCGCACGGCGGCCTCGGGTCGCAGATAGGCGGTGTGCTCGCCCGCATCCACGATCACCGGATCACCGGCCTCGACCTGGCTGAGCAGACCCGGCAGCTGGCCGATCATCGGCAGGCGCATGGCGCGCGCCACGATGGCGGCGTGGCCCGACGGCGAGCCCTCCTCCAGCAGCACCGCCTTGATCCGGTCGGCGCCATATTCCAGCAGTTCGGCGGGGCCGATATCGCGCGCCACGATGATCGCATCGGCCCCCGGCGCCAGCGACGGGGCGCTGGCCCCCGACAGGTGGCGCAGCAGCCGGTTGTCGAGCTCTTCCAGATCCTGCAGCCGGTCGCGCAGGTAATTGTCCTTGGCGTTGGCAAGGCGCGCCCGGTGCTCGGAGCGCACCTGCTCGACCGAGGCCTCCGCCGTCAGGCCGGCGCGCACACCGTCCACCAGCCGCCGCTCCCAGCCGCGGTCCTGGCTGAGCAGCAGGAACGTCTCCAGCACCTCGTACGGCACCCCGCCCAGGGTCTCGGCGTCGCCGGTCAGCAGCCGTTCCAGCCCGGACCGCAGGTCGATCAGACCGGTCTGCAGCCGCTGTTCCTCGGCCACCGGGTCCTCGGCGAGGATGCGGGTGGCGGCCACCACCGGCTCGTGCAGCACCGCCACGCCTTCGGCCAGGCCCTGCGACAGCACCTTGCCGCGCATCCGCACCGGCTGGGTCGGTTTGATCTCGAACCCGGCGAGCGCGCCACCGGCGCCGTCATCAGGCACCTGCTCGCCGATGAAGGCCGCGATCGTGCGCAGCACCTCGATGTCGTCATCGGCCCAGTTCAGCGGGTTGCGGTTCTGCACCACCAGCACGCCGATCAGGCGGCCCGACCGCAGGATCGGCACCCCCAGGAATGACTGGTAGGGATCCTCCCCGGTCTCGGGCCGGTACGAGAAGCGCGGATGCGACGGCGCATCCGACAGCGCCACCGGCTCGGCCAGCTCGGCTACCAGGCCGACGAGGCCCTCGCGCGGCTTCATCTGGGTACGGTGCACCGCCTCGCGCTTGAGGCCTTCGGTGGCGCACAGCTCCAGCATGCCGTCGGTGCGGCGCAGGTAGATCGAGCAGACATCGGCAACCATCGCGTTGCCCACCAGCGTGACGGTGCGGTCGAGGCTCGACTGCGTGTCGCGCGCGGAACCCATCAGGTCGCGCAGCGACTTGAGCAGGGCGCGCGAGGCGCCAGCGGTTCCTGGAGGGGCGGCTGCCATGGTGCCAGACTAGAGGGTTTCCCGGCTGGGGGCTATGGTGGAGAATGCGCAAGGTCCCGGTTTGCCGCGTTGCGCATCAGATCCGACCGGCTGCGCGCACCTCCAGCAGCGCCGATGCCGCCACACCGGTGCGGCCCCCGTCACCAAGCTCGCAGACCGCCACCTGAAGATGGCTCTGCACCCCGCCGAAGTCAGCCAGTTCGTCGGCTGACGGGTAGATCAGCTCGGGCACTGTCGTGGTGAGGGTGCGCACGGGGGCACCGGCCTGCGACTGGATCTCGAGCCGGAACAGCGGGCTGACCGAGGCCGCGGGCACGTCGGGCGGATCGAGGGCATCGCCGTCACCGCGCGCCCGCCGCGTCCACGACAGCCGGACACCGGGCGCGGTCCGCACCGCCCGCAGATGCACCGGCGACCAGGGCCGGGCCGCCACAGCCTGCCACAAGGCGGACAGCGCTGCTTCATCGTCCGGCCAGGCCGCAGCGCTGGCGCGCGCCTGCCAGCTGATCCAGCTTCCGGCGAGGCCGGGCGCGAGCGCGGCCCTGCCGAGGGCCGGATCCAGCACCACCACGTCGCTGCCGGCGGCGATGGCCGGCGGTGCAGCCGCCCCCGCCAGCCCGCGCGACACCCCCGCCAGGCGCCAGCGCCGGGTCGCCACCAGAGCTGCCGCGCGCCAGGACAGCACGTCCAGCACCTGCCCGGCTCCGTCCAGAACCGCAGCCATCCCGCCAGCGGTGCCAAGAGTGCCGGACCACAGCCCCACCTCCACCGCGCCGGGCAGGCTGACGCCCGCGCGGGTGGCCGGCAGCGGCGTGACCAGCTCGCCCATCCGCGCCGGCCCCGCCACGGTCGCGGCCGGGCTCCCATTGGCCAGTACGGCCACACTGCCACCCCAGGGATCGGCGGCCACCGCCAGCAGGGGGCGTGGATCGGCTGGCTCGACAAAGGGTGCGGGCAGATCGAGCACCCGCAGCAGCGGCGCTGCCGGGACTGGCGGTGGCTCGACGCTGCCGGGGGCAAAGCCGGTCATGGGGGCAATGCCGCGCGGCGGCGCAGGCACCAGCGTGAGCGCCGGGGCGAGCGCGCCCTCCACCGCCTCCACCCGCCAGACGCGCCCGTCTGCCAGCGCCAGCCGGTCGCCCGGCTCGATGGCCAGGCCTGCCAGGGGTCCCACCGTGATCTGGAGCTGCTCGCGCGGCAGCGCTGCGACTGTTGCCAGGCGCGCGGCGATCGTGCGCGCCAGCCCGGCATCGGCGATGATCGGCACAGCCAGGGCGGTGGTGCCGTGCCCCTCGCTGACCGGCCCGGCCAGGGCCGCGGCTGGCTGCAGCGCCCGCTCGCTCGACCAGGTCTCGACACGGGCTGCGGCGGGGCCTGCTGCCAGATCATGCTCGGCCACCGTCGCCGGGCCGCTGCCGGACCGGGCAAGGGCCGCGTCGGACAGCAGGTGCGCCGCCACCGGCCCGGGCGCGGTGCGCAGCGCCGGGGTGCCGTCGGGGCGGGTGCAGGCCTCGAGGCCGAACGCCAGGGCCAGGATCGCCAGCGCATCGCGCGCCGGGGTGGTGCCCGCCAGCACATGCCCCTCCAGCGTGCCCTCCACCCCGCTGACGTCCAGCGTCACGCCGGCCCGCCCCGCAATGTCTGCCAGCACCGCGCCCAGCGACACCGCCCCGGCCCGCCCGGCCAGCCAGTGACCGGTGGCGGCATGGGGTCCGTCGGCCCACAGGTCGGTGCGGGCCGGAAACTGCGGATAGGGACGGGCGTCCCAGCACCACAGATGGGTGTGCGCCGGGTCCAGCATCGGTGCGCCCGTGGCGGGCGAGACCGGATTGTTGCCGGGGACGTGCCACCAGGCCAGTGCAGCTTCCAGCGCCGTGCGCTGGGCGGCATCGTCGCGGGCGCCGGTTGAGAAGGGCGGCAGAACGCTCTCCACGCTCTTGGGATCGGGAAAGGCGCTGGGTCGGTTGGCGCCCCGGTCCACCGCCGGAAAGCCCAGCTCCATCAGCCGCACCGGCTTCATGCCCGGCTGCCACCCTGTCGGCGTCGCCGCGCGCACGCCGCCAGTGCGGGGGTGATGCGCATTCAGCCACCAGCCGCGCAGGTCCTTCTGCCGCCACACCCAATGCTCGCCATAGCCGCCGTCCTGGATTGGCGAGCGCGTGCCGGCGGCGCGGTCTGCGTCGGAGGCATAGTACCAGTCATAGGCCTCGCCCGAGGCCATGCCTGCCGCCAGCGCGGCGCGGGTGGGGCGCCCCTCGCCCGGCCGCTGGTCGGCGAGCGGTGGGTACCAGTCGAGGCCGACATGGTCGATCAGCGGATCGGCCCAGAGCGGATCGAGCGGAAACACCAGACCCGACGGATCATCGGCCGGCACCTGCGCGCCATATTCGGTCCAGTCCGCGCCATAGGACAAAGCGGTGGAAGGCCCCAGCAGTGACCGGACCTCGCCCGCCAGGGTGCGCAGCGCCTCCACCGCCGGAAACTGGCCGCCGGCTCCACGCACCCGGGTGAGGCCGCACAGCTCCGAGCCCAGCAGGAACCCGTCCACGCCGCCTGCGGCCTGTGCCAGGCCCGCCAGATGCAGCACAAACCGCCGGTAGCCCCAGGGCGTACCGGCCTGCCAGCTCACCGTGCCCGCCCCGACTGTCATCTGGCCAGGCGTGGCCGCGCCGAAGAAGGCCTGCACCTGCGCATCGGCGGCAGCGGTGCCTGCGGGGCTGCCGGGGTGACCGGGTGCGGGATGGCAGCTGATCCGCCCCCGCCAGGGATAGGGCGGCTGGGTGCCGCCGGTCGGTGCGGGCAGGCTGTTGCCAGCCGGGATGTCCATCAGGAGGAACGGATGGAGCGTGACCTTGAAGCCGCGCAGCTTCAGCTCGCGCAGGGCTTCGATCACACAGAAATCGGCTGGCGTGCCGCCCAGCGCCGGACGCCAGTCCACGGTGGAGACCAGCGGCGCCGTGGCCCGCGTCAGCCCCGCCACCGCCCAGGCCAGCGGCCGGTTGACCTTCCCCCGCACCTCCACCCGCGGCATCACCTGACAGTTGCCACAGCGCAGGTCGTCGCCGAACCAGGCCACCGCCAGCGACACATGGTCCACGCCCGGCAGATCACGCTGCAACGTGTCCAGCGCCACACTGAAATCGGTGCGCCCGGCGCTGGCATTGAGGTTCTCGACCCGCTCCCGACCCGGGCGCAGCACTGTGCGCACCGGCGTGGTGGCATAGACGAACTCGCCGCACGCCGGGATCAGGTTCACCCCGCGCGCCAGCGCCTCCAGGCTGCCGGGCTCGCTGCCGCCAGCGGTCTGGGTGAACACCTCGAACGACAGCTGCGGGATCCGGTCGCCAAAGCCGTCCAGCGGGAAGTCCTCGAACACGATGGTGGCAAGGCCCCTATGGGCAGGCGCGCGGTCGAGCCCCTCGATCGCCTCGATCAGCGGGTCGGGCATCTGGTCCGGTCCGCCCGGCAGCAGCCGCCAGTTCAATGCCGACAGGTCCAGCGGATCGCCATTGGCCCACACCCGGCCGATCCCCCGGATCGGGCCCTCGCACAGGCCGATGGCAAACGAGATGTCGTAGTGATGCTCCACCACCCGCTGGCCGGTCTTGCCACCCACGCGCCGTGCGGTGCTGGTCTCGCGGAAGCGGGAGGCCCACACCACCTGTCCTGTGATCCGCGCCCGGCCATGCACCAGCTGGATCGGCTCGCCCTCCTGCGAGGCCTGCACCGACAGCGACTTGAGCCGCGAGGGCATCACCCGGGTGGGCGCCAGGGCTGCGCCCGCCACGGCATCGATCCGCGCCCCCGCCAGCGCACCGATGAATCCACCGATTGTGCCGAACAGGTTCGAGCCGATCTGCGAGAAGATCAGGGCTGCCATGGGGTCTTGCCCTCCTCATCGGGTGGGACCGGCCAGGCGAACACCGCCACCAGCCGGGCCTGGAACCAGCCGCCAAAACGGTTCTCCACCACGCCCTGGCTCCAGTGGGCGTGGATCAGGGTGCCGGTGGCGGTCAGCAGGGCGGCGTGGACCGGCGGCCCGCCGGGCTCGCGCGCCAGCAGCAGTACGTCACCCGGCTGCGGCGGCCCGGTGCGCGGCACCATCACCTGCGCCAGCCCCGCTTCCAGCGACAAAGTCCCACGTGGTGGCGGCGCCAGGCCGCGGGCGCGCGCCAAAGCCTCCATCAGGCCGATGCAGTCGCAGCCAGCGCCGCGCACTGCCGCGCCCTCGGCAAACGGCGTGCCGAGCCAGAGCCGGGCCTCGGCCTCCAGCTGACCGGGACCGGCACTCATCGGCGCCCCCCGTCATTGCCCGAGCCGGCAGGGCCGGACAGCACCGCATCGTCCCCCGGCATCAGCGGACAGCCCCGGAAGTTCAGCTGGTTGGCAAAGCGGTCGCGGCAGGTGGCAAAGCTGTGGTCGCAGCCGATTACCAGCCGCACCGCGTCGCCCGGCGCCGGCAGCAGCGGCATCGCCTGTGCCAGCGACAGGCGGATCACGCCCGCCTCCAGCCGTGCGGCCAGCACCGGCCAGCCGGTCCCCGCCAGCCGCCCGGTCTGCACCTGGACCTGCGATCCGGCCCAATCGGTCCAGGGCAGTGCGGGCCACGGCCCGCCCGCCGCTGCCACCAGCAGGGTGCGGGCATCGGACACACTGTCGAGCGTGCCCGTGACCGAGCGGCCCGGCTGGTCCAGATCCACGCCGCAGCGGGCATCGCCCAGCACGGCATCGCAGGTGCGGGCAAACACCCGTCCGACCGGCACATCCAGCGCCGCAGCGGCGTTCTCCAGATCCAGCTCGAAGGCCCGGTCCCGCCGGGTCACGTGGCCAACCCGGCCGCTCCACAGCCGCACGAACACCGCGGGGTCCTGCCAGTCGGCCACCAGCAGCTCGACCCGCCCGTGGTGCCAGCGCCCCAGGATCAGGTCGTCCTCGCTGATCCCGGCCACATCCAGGGCGCCGGTGACGCTCAGGCGGTCGCGGCCGGGCTCGTGCTCGGCATGGCCTGCGGCCAGGGCGGTGGCGGGCTGATAGGTGCGGCCGTCCACACAGAGCGGGCGGTCGTGGTCGGTGGCGCACACCTCCACCCCGTCGCGCCGCACCAGCCGCCAGCAGCGCGCCAGCGTCACCGCGCCGTCCGCGAGGCGCGCGGCCAGAGCCGTCGGCAGCGCCCTCACAGCACCACCTCCACTAGCGGCACCGACACCAGCCGTCCGGCATCGAAAGCATCCAGCGCCACATCCAGCCGGTCGGTATCGAACCGCACCGGCACATCGAACACGAACCCCGCCCGCACCTGTGCTCCCACATGCGGCGCCGTAGCGAGCGTGACTGTGCCATCGGGGACCGACACGGAAAAGCCGCTGGCCGCCAGCTCTGCCGGTCCAACCTGCACGCGCACACTGGACGGATCCGGTAGCCGGATCGGGCGGGCGTGGCTGCCGGCGGCATCGCCATAGTGCTTGACCAGGGCAAAGGTGGTGCGGCTGCCATCGCCGGTGCCCAGCAGCTGGTCGCCCGGCCCCGGCACCGCGGAGGGCGCACAGCTCTTGTGGTCGGCGGGGTCGCGGAACCGGAAGGCATGCAGGCGCCCCAGCCGCGCCTCGAAGAAGGCGGTCAGCAGCGCCAGCTCGTCCAGCGAGCGCAAGGCCCCAGCCAGCTCCCACCGGCGACGGCTGGCCGCCAGGCTGGCGATCCGCACCTCGCGGCCATTGGCCAGTCCCACCACGTCGGTCTGCCGCTCGGGTCCGCCCACGGCGCCGCGCGCCAGCTTGAGCGGCAGGCGGATGTCATGGAACGCGCTCACAGCACCCGGCTCCCGCGCTGCACCGCCTTGGCCAGGGCCGCGGCGACCTGCACCGACGAGCGGCGCACCTCGTTGAGGCCTGCCCCCTGGGCAAGGTGGATATGGACCGTCACCGGCGGCGGGCCGCCGGTATCGCCATGCGGGCGGATAGTGCCGGTCACGCTGGGCACGAACAGCTCGGGTCCGCGCTCGCCAACCAGATAGGCGCTTCCGGACGTGACGGGGCCACCGCCTGCCCGCGCGCCGCCCACCCCCGGCAGGCCCGGCAGACCCAGGGACTGGACCACGCCCTTGCTGAGGCCGGTGAACAGATCGCGCAGCGGCGCCGTGACGAACTGGTTGATGGCGAGGCCCGACAGGTCCTTGAGGATCGATGCCGCCAGCCCCTTGATCGACAGCTCGCCCGAGCGGGCCGCACGGCCCAGGGCCGAAGCGATGGTGCGGCCCGTGCTGTTGAAGGCCTCGGATATGGCATCGGCGGCGTCGCGCGCAGGGCCATCGGCGAAGGCGGCCAGCTGGTCGGCGGCTTCGGTCAGGCCGGATTCAAGACTGTCGCTCATGGCGTTTCTCCCTGGTTGACCGGTTGGTCGGGGAAGCGGGCGGCGAGGGCTGCAAGGCCCGGGCGGTCGAGGCGCGCATCGACGGCGATGGCCGCCAGCGCGCGCCACTCGGCCACCGACAGCTGCCAGAAGGCGGCAGGCTGGATCCCCGCCGCGAGGGCGCCGGCCAGACGGGACTGCCAGTGGGCGCGCATCGGCCTGCTCCCTCAGGCGAAGGCGAGACGGAAGGCCTCGGCCACCGCGCGGGCGGCTTCGGCCGGGTGGATCGCGCGCCCTGCCAGCGCCTGCGGCGTCAGCGCCGGATCGCCTGACAGGGCCGACACCAGCACCAGCAGATCCTCCGCCGAAACCTTGCGCAGCCGCTCTTCCAGCGCATCCGCTCCGAACGCCGCCTCCAGCGTGGCGAGCGCACCCAGGGTCAGGCACAGCCGCAACGGTGCCCCGTCCACCAGCAGCACGGTCTCGCCGCGTTCGGGATTCACCGCCCCGCTCATAGCGCCGCAAACCCGATAGCGCCGGCGCTGGACAGCGTGAGCGAGAAGGTCGCCTCGCCGTCATGGGCCCCGCCATATTCGAGGTTCGAGATCTGGAACGGCCCTTCCAGCGTGCCGAAGTCCGGGATCACCAGCCGCCAGACCCGCACGTCCTGGGCAAAGAAGCTGGCGCGCACCAGCGCATCGGACGGGGCATCCTTGAACACGCCCGAGCCAGACACGCTCACCTCCTTGAGGCCTGCAGCCGGCAGCAGCTCGCGCCAGTTGCCCGGACTGTCCGAGGCAGTGGCATCCACCAGCCGGGATGCCAGCGCGATGGTCCGCGCCCGCAGGCCGGCAACCGTGGTGAAGGACGGCGTGGCCGCCCCGTCGGATATCTTGAGAAGGACATCGCGTCCTGCCTGTCCGGCCATGGGAGCTCTCCAGAGTGCGAGGGGTTCAGATCGGCTCGGCGATCACTTTGAGGCGGAGGATGCCGGTCCAGCCGCGCTGGTCGGCCTGGCGCATCACGTCGGCATAGACCGGCAGGACCAGCACGATGTGCACGTCCGGCGGGGTCGGCCGCATGCTGGCGGCAGCTGCCGAGAGGGCGGCGATGGCGGCGCGCGCCGCCTCGACCCCGGCCTCGCGCGTGACCACCTCCAGGGTGATGGTGTGCTCGTCGGAGGGGGCAAGGCTGGCGCCGGCGGGACGGGTCTCCCAGCGGCGCCAGACCGCTGCCGGCAGCGCGCCCCTGGCGGGGGGCTCCATCAGACGCACGGGGTTGCCGAGGCTGGCCCGCACACCGGTGTCGGCAGCGAAGGCGGCAGCCAGGGCAGCGCGGGTGGCAGCAGCGGTCACAGCCGTGGCTCCGCCTGCCCCGGAGGCGCGGGCGCCGTCACGCCGGCTTCGCGCCGGGCCATCAGGGCCGCCAGTTCCTCCAGCACCGCCACCCGGTCCGCAGGCGGCACCGCCGCCGTGCTGGTGGCTGCACCGGCAACATAATCAACCGTGAGGCCCTCCACCGCGCGGGACAGGCGCAGGCGCCCGTCCTCGATGGTGACAAGCCCCGCCGGAGCCGGGGAGGCAGCTCCGGCGGGACCCGTCAGGGTGACGGCCGCAAGTGCCGTCACCGGTTGCAGGGACGGGGTGAGGAGGCGTGGCCCCGCCCCCGCAGTCCGGGCCGCCGCAAAGCTCTCCCGGACCGTCCGCGCCACCAGGGCACGGCCCGTACGGGCCTCGAACGCAGCCCGGGCGCCGGCAATCGCCGGGATCAGGGCGGTGTCGTCCCCGTCATGGCCAAGGCGCAGCCAGGCACGGGCCTCGTCCAGGCTGACCGGCTCGGCGGCGGGGGGAACCAGCGTGTGCAGCGGCATGGTGGTGGCTCCTGCGTCAGCTGGCTGCGAACTTGAGGAGCTTGATGGCGTCGAAGTCCTGCACCCCGCCGCCAACCCGCTTGGTGACGTAGAACATCACGAACGGCTTGGCGGTGAAGGGGTCGCGCAGGATCCGGACATCGGCCCGGTCCACCACCAGATAGCCACGGGCAAAGTCGCCAAAGGCGATGGCCATGGCATCGGCCGCCACATCGGGCATGTCCTCGCACTCGTGCACGGCAAAGCCGAGCAGGGTTGCGGGCTGTCCGGCCACCAGCGACGGCTGCCAGATGTAATTGCCCTGTCCGTCCTTGAACTTGCGCACCGTGCCGACGGTGCGGCGGTTCATGACGAAGCTGGCATTGCCCCGGTACGGGGTGCGGGGCGCGTAGGTGAGGTCCACCAGCCGGTCCACCGGATTGCTGGTGGGGAAGGCACCGGCCGCACCGGTGGCGAGATAGCCCAGCTGGCCCCACTGGGCGGAGGCTTCAGGAGCACTGGGTACCGCCAGGAAGCCCCTGGGCTTGCTGAGGCCGTCTCCGGTAACGAAGGCTGCGCCCTCGGCAACGGCAAAGCTCTCGGCGATCTCGCCCGCCAGCCACTGGTCGATGTCGACGATGGCGTCCTCCAGCAGGGTCTGGGTGGCGGCGGCCATCGCATACACCTCGCCAACCGGGAAGCTCAGCAGATCGAGGCTCGGGGTGGCGGTCTCCGGGCGCACCGCCTTCTCGCTCACCCAGCCAACTGCGGGGGTGGTGATGGAGACCGGCTTGCGGAAGGTGCCGGAGCCGGTCACGCGGACGGTGGCGATCCTGCGGATCGGCGAGGCGGCGGTCAGGCGGCGGTCGATGGAGGCGGCCACTTCGGGCGGCGCCACATGGCCGCCCTCGGACGGCACCGCTGCCGACAGCGACTTGGCCTCGATCCTCATGAGGGCGGCTTCATCACCGCGGCGCAGATAGGCGGCGAATGCCTCCTTGCGCTCGTCCCCAGCCGGATCGGCGGGGGCGCCGAGGGCCGGACGGGCGGCACTGATGGCCAGGCGGTCGAGGCTGGCCTGGGCGCGGGCGAGGGCGGCGTCGATCCGGCCGACCCGGTCATCCAGCAGGATGTCGGTGGCGGCCTTGCCTTCCAGCGCCGCCAGACGCTCGTCATTGGCGGTCTTGTAGGCTTCGAAGGTGGCCAGCAGCGCCTGCTGCGCGGCACGGGCCTCGGCCGGGCTGGCCGGACCGGTGGCGGGGGGATGCATCTTGGTTTCCATGGGCTGGTTTCTCCGGGTGAAGGCGCCGCACTCAGGCGGCGAGGAGGCTGGCGGGGCTGGCCGCGATGCGCAGGCGCGCCTGCGGCAGCATGGGAAAGGCAACGAGCGAGACTTCGCGCAGGTCGATGCGGTCGAGGCGGCGGCCGCCGCCGCTGCGGGGTGCGGCCGCCAGGGTGCGGAAGCCGATCGACAGCCCGTCGAGGCTGCCGGTGCCCACCAGGGCTGCTGCGCGCAGACCCTCGGCGCTGGCGGTGTCCAGCAGGCCCTCGACCCACAGGCCCACCGTGTCCTCCCGCGCGCAGGTCCAGCGACCGAGCAGGCGGGACGGGTCATGCTGCATCAGCATCCGCAGGCGGGTGGCGGGCAGGACCGCCAGGCTGCCGGCAAAGGCGCCTGGCGACACCACGTCGCCCGCCAGATCCGCCACCCCGAACAGGCTGGCGTAACCGGCCACGAACAGGCCGGTCATGGCTGGCCCCCGTCACGGTCGAGGCGGCTTTCGATCCGGTTCAGCGCGGCGCGCGCCGCCGCCATCTCGGCCTCCAGCCGTGCCAGACGCTCGGCCACCGGCGCCTGGACTGCCAGGGTGGTCTCCACCGCAGCGATCCGCTGGGCTGCCGATCCGATCCAGAGCAGGGCGCCGCCGACCTCGACCGACAGGGTCAGCAGAACGGCGATGGTGATGCGCGGATCGAACAGGCGGGGGCTGTCCGGTCCGGATCGCCCGAACTGACTCTCGCTCATGGCTGCAGGCTCCCGTTGGAAAGGGGGGGCAGACCCGCAAGGGCGCGCTTCTCGTCGGTGCCGAGGAAGCTCGAGGCCTCCAGCCGCGCCCACAGCGCCGCGCGCTCGTCGGCCAGGGCGGGGATGCCGTCGGGGTCTGCCGTGATGGCGAAGGGGGTATCGCTCCAAGGCCGCAACCAGGTGGACAGGGCCGCAGCGGCCTTGCGGGCCAGCGGCAGCACGGTCTGGCGCCAGAAGGCGAGATTGGCCTCGCGGTAATTGGCGTAGGTGTTGTCACCCGGGATGCCGAGCAGCATCGGCGGCACGCCGAAGGCCAGGGCGATATCACGCGCCGCCGAGCGCCGCGCCTCGATGAAATCCATCTCGGTGGGCGTCAGGCTCATGGGGGTCCATTGCAGCCCCCCGTCCAGCACCATGGGCCGGCCGGCATTGCCCGCACCGGCATAGAGCTGGGTCATCTCGGCCTTCAGGCGCTCGAACTGGCTGTCGGGCATCTTGAGGTCACTGTCGGTGCCGCGATAGACCAGCGCCCCGGACGGGCGGGCGGCATTGTCGATCAGCGCCTTGTTCCAGGCCCCGCCGGCATTGTGGATGTCGACGGACGTCGCGGCGGCCTCGAGCGGCGACTGGCCGTACAGATCGTCCACGGGGTTGAACAGCTTGAACTGGAGGATCGGGGCGCGATCGCTGGCAGCGTCGCGCCACAGGCGCCGGGTGCGCGCCCCTGCCTGGTGTTCCCACCCGGCCGGCCAGCCGTCAGTACCCGGAATGATCCGCACCTGATCGGGCCGCAGCGCCATGATGGCCCGCGGGACACCGTCGATGGCCGTCAGCTCCAGCCAGCCGTTCCCCGCAATCTGCAGGTGCCCGAACAGGCTCTCGAGGAGTTCGGTGCCGGACTGTTCGCCATTGGGGCTGGCGAGAAGCGCCAGATACGGATGATCGGGCGCACACCCGGCATCGGCTCGCAGCGGCACGGACGCCGCAGCCTCTGCCACCAGCCGCACGCACCGATAGGCGATGGCGTTGCGCTGATAGCCCTCGCGGGCCAGCGCCCGATAGTCACGCGTGGTCCAGGCCGGCTGGCCGGGGGTGGACCATGCCACGAGCGGGCCAGCCTGCCGCTGTTCGGGCTCGGAGCGTGCCGGTGGGCGCTGGAACAGTCTGAACGGAGCAAAGCGCATGGCAGGTCACTCACAGGGAGCGGGCGCGCGGCTCGGCCGGCGCGGTGAGGAGAAGATCGGTGATGGCCCAGACCAGGGCGTCGAGGCGGTCGGGGCTGCCGCGGAAACCGGGTGCGCCGAAGCAGCACATCTGGTCCTCGAGCTCGCGGAACAGGCCGGCGTGGCCGACCCGTCCCGTGTTGTAGGCGATCGCCACCGGTTCGGCGCGGGCACGCTTGCTGCGGCTGGCATGGACCAGGCGCACCGGCAGGCCGGGGCAGGCCTCCTGCAGCACCGCCCGCACCATTTCGCCGCCCTGGTTGCCCTCGGCCAGGACGAAGTCGGCCTGATAGCTCTGGAAGGCGCCTGTCACAGCTGCGGCCCAGCCGCGGGGCGGCAATCCTTGTACGGAGCAGTCTGCCAGGACCATGGCCCGGGCTGTCCGGCCGGAGCCGATGCGGCCGGCCACGACGATGCCGCAGGTGTCGGCCGTGTCGCCTTTGGAAGTCGGCGGATCCACCGCCACCAGCAGCCGGTCGAACGGAACGTCCTCGAAGCGGGCACGGGCGGCGTCAAGGTCGGCCCGTGTCCACAAGGCGCCTTCGGGATCCTCGATCAGCTCGCCGCCCAGCTCCTGACGTGCCCATACCGACTGGCCATAGCGGGCCGCCAGGTCATCCATCAGGGCCGGAGCCAGATTGGCGGCATTGGCGGCGGTGCTGGAGCGGGTGATGCGGCAGGCGGGGTCGCCCAGCAGCCGCTTCACCGCGGGGATCGGGCGCGGCGTGGTGGACAGCACCATCCGGGGATCCTCCCCGACCCGCATCGCCGGGCGCAGCCGGTCGAGCAGGTCGTCGGGTGCGCTCCAGGCGGCAATCTCGTCGCCCCAGGCGAGGTCGAACTGCGGGCCGCGCAGACTGTCGGGATCCTCGGCGCTGAACAGCAGGGCCTGGCCGCCGGTGGGCCACACCAGCCGCCGCAGCGACGGCTGGAAGACCGGCTCCAACCCGGAGGACGCCGTGGCGATCAGGCCGGATACACCCAGCACCATCACATCGCGCACATCCGCAAAGGTGGGGCCGATCAGGGCGGCGCGGGAAGCGGTTCCGGATTCCATCCGCTCACGCACCCACTCGGCCGCTGCCCGGGTCTTGCCCGAGCCGCGCCCGCCCAGCAGCAGCCAGGTCCGCCAGTTGCCTGGCGGCGGCAACTGGTCGTGCCGGGCCCAGATCCGCCAGTCTTCCAGCACATGCTGGAGCCGATGCGCACCCACCTGCCGGAACAGCTGATCGCGCAGACGGGACGGCAGCAGCGCGGCGCGCTGGGCCGGAGACAAAGGGTTGGACGGAAGAGCGTGTGACATGCATCCTGCGGCGGTCCTGAAGTGAGGCCGCCAGCATCACCGCCGCAGCAGATCGGTCGGACAGGTGCAGCGCGACTCCCGCTGCACAACCGCACAGCGCCGCGACCTTCTGGATTGTTTTGCATGGCCTTTCTGGAACGCGTGGACATCGCCGGATCAGAGGACGCTGCTGGACAGCTGCTGGACAGACCGCAGGTGGCTGCTGCGCACGGGTTGCGGCGCTGCAGGCAAATGTCCACGATCATCCCCGTTTGCCGACAAGCCGAGTCACCGTGATTCCCGACCTGCCCCTCCTGAGCTTCGATAGCCGCGACGCCCTGATGCAGGGCACAAGCGGCATGCTGGCGGATGTCATCCGCGATGCCCTGACCCGCAAGGCGCGGGTCTCTGTGGCGCTGTCGGGCGGGTCGACGCCGGAGCCGGCCTACCGCGCCCTGGCTGCACAGGCACTGGACTGGAGCCGGGTAGACCTCGCGCTGGTGGATGACCGGTGGGTGGCGCCAGGCGAAGCCGGCTCGAACGAGACCCTGCTGCGGACGGCTTTTGCAGCCGCCAGCGGGGTGACCATCCATGGCCTCTACCAGCCCGGCACCGCTGCCGCCGAAGGCGTCGGCATGGCCGAGCCCGTCTATGCCCGGCTGCGGCCGTTCGATGCGGTCCTGCTGGGCATGGGGGGTGATGCGCACACGGCGTCGTGGTTCCCCGGCTCTGCCGGCCTCGCCGCGGCGCTGGACCCTGATGGCCAGGCAACTCTGGCCGCGATCGATGCCACCGGCTGTGCGGGCGCGCAGATCTGGCCGCACCGGGCGACCCTGACACTGCCCGCCATCGCGGAAGCTGGCTGGACTGGCCTGCTGATCGCGGGGGACGACAAGCGGTCGGTGCTGGAATCCGCACTGGCAGATGACCCGCTGGCAGCCCCGGTACGGGCAGCCCTGGAAGCGGCGGGGCCAGCTGGCGTGGTGCTGTGGGCGCCCTGAGGTGCAGCGCGCGGGCTTCCCCGCCAGCGCACCTCAATCACTGCCGTCGTCGCCGCGCCGTTGTGCCAGATAGGCGTGCGATCGCATCTCGTAGAGACGCGAGGCTGTCCGCTCGAACTCGAATGACTGCACACCCTCCGTATACAGTCGGTCCGGCTCGGCATCGGCACTGACGATCAGCTTGGTGCGGTTCTCGTATAGCGCGTCGATCAGATTGCGGAAGCGCGCCGCCTGGTCGCGCAGGCCCGCGCCCAGCCTGGGCACGCCTTCCAGCAGCACCGTATGGAACTGGCGCGCGATCGCGAGATAGTCGGCCGCTCCCAGCGGACGGGCGCACAGCTCCTCGAACGAGAAGCGCGCGCAGCCCCCGGCGGCCCGCCGCACCTCCAGCGCCCGCCCCGACACCAGCAGCGTCTGCGGAGCAGGCGCCGCGCCCTGTGTCATCCGGGTCCAGGCCCGGTCCATCGCATCGGCAGCGGCCGGGCCCAGCGGTGCGTGGTACACAGGCTCCTGCTCGAGCCGCTGCAGCCGGTAATCGCGCGGCCCCTCCAGCGCATGCAGATCCAGCTGCGCCTTGATCCGCTCGATGAAGGGCACGAACAGCTGGCGGTTCAGGCCATTGCGGTACAGCTCGTCGGGATGCCGGTTGGAGGTGGTGACCACCACCACCTCCCGCTCG
>JAIXTH010000148.1 GCA_027484265.1 Alphaproteobacteria bacterium | reverse complement strand
TCCATGGCCAGCTGGCCGACGTGGTGCTGCGCCTGCGCTTTCTGAACCCGTCGAGCAGGACCCTGGAGGGCGACTTTGCCCTGCAGCTGCCGCCCGGTGCCGTGGTGACCGGCTATGGTCTCGATGTGAACGGGGTGATGGTGCCCGGCACGCTGATGGCCCGCGAGGTGGCCGAGGAAGTCTATGACGATACCGTCCGCCAGGGCATCGACCCCGGTGTCGCGCGCCTGGATGACGCCAACCGCTTCACCACAAGGGTGTTCCCGATCTTCCCCGAACAGGGCCGCACCATCGAGGTGCGCCTCGCCCTGCCCGCAGGTCCGGACGGTACGATCCGCCTGCCGCTGCTGTCGGCCAGCCCGGTCAGCCGGATTCGGATCGATGTGGATGGCGCTGGCCAGGTTGCGGTCGAAGGGCCGCTTCACCAGCAGCTGGGCGCGGGACGCGCATCGGGCGGGGTCTGGACCGCAACCGACACCACCGGCGCCGGTGTAGCCATCACGCCTGCGGCCCCGATACCGGTGCTGGCACGTCACGGGTCCGGCGCCACGCTGTTCGCGATTCCCGTGAACGCCCGGCCGGCCGGGCAGACCGGCGGCCTGCTGCGGATCTACTGGGACGGCTCGCGCTCGACCCGCGAGGCGCCGCGCGACAGCGAGATTGCGGCCCTTGAGGCCCTCGTGGCCCGCACCCGCCCCGCCACGATCGAAGTGGTGGCCCTGAACGAGCTGCCGGGCCAGACGGCGGCGCCGCGCGCCCGGGTCCTGAGCGCAGCCACGCCTCAGGCGCTGCGGGCGCATCTGACCGGTCTGCCCACGGGCGGGGTTACCCGCTTTGCAGGCATCGCCGCCGTGCGGTCTGCGCGGGCGGACCATTGCGTGCTGGTGACCGACGGGGTGACCACCATCGACGGGTTCGATGGCGGCCGCTGGCCCTGCCCCCTCGATACGCTCAGTGCATCCCCCGGCCAGCGCGCCGATGTGCTGGCGGCCGTGGCAGCCCGCACGGGCGGCCAGCATGTGGACCTGCGCGGCGCGGCAGCCGATACGGCCGCGCAGGCCCTGACCGGTGCCCGCGCGGACCTGGCGGGAATCCGCAGCAGGGACGGCACGGCAGTCCCCTATCTGGTGCAGCGCCTGCCCTCCGGAGCGTTGCTGGCCATTGGCGAGCGCCCGTCCGGCGACGCTCTGGTGCTGGAGACCTCGGCCGGCAGCCGGACCCTGTCATTCGCCGGCATGGCCGACCGCAGCCACCAGGCTGCCGGTGCCCTGTGGGGCCTGTCGCAGGCCAGTGGTCTGGTTGCCGCAGGCCAGACCGACGCGGAGGCTCTCACCCGGGAGGCGCGCCGCTGGCAGGTGCTGACCCGCGAGACCAGCTTCCTGGTGCTGGAGCGGGTGCAGGATTATGTCCGCGCCGGGATCGAACCGCCGACCGTGCTGGGCGCCGAGTTTGCCGGTGCCTACAAGACCGCTCTGGCCGCGCAAGAAGCGGCCGAGGGCGAGGCGCGGGCCGGGCGTCTCGAGCGGATCACCAGATCCTGGCAGGAGATGGTGGCGTGGTGGGAGCAACCGCAGAGGCCGGCGGCAGACGACGGTGTCCCGCCGCCCCCGCCACCGCCTCCCCCGCCGCCAGCGCCACCGCCGCCGCCACCGCCGCCGCCGCCGCCATCGCCAGAGCCCGGAATTGCGGTCGAAGCGCGCGCGGTCAGCAGCGAGGCGATGGCCCGCCGTGGTCCGGACCCCGCCGGTGGAGCCCAAACCGGTGAAGCCCCCGCTGAAGCCGCCTCTGATGCCAATGCCGCCGCACGGTCGGGCGCCACGGGCATCGGCCTCGCCCCCTGGTCGCCGGAGCGCGCCTATCTGACGCCGCTGCGAGCCCTGGAAGCCGGCGATGGCGCGGGGTTCTGGCGGCTCTATCCGCAGCTCGAGGCCGAGTTCGGCGTGGCTCCGGCCTTCTATTTCGACATGGCCGAGTGGCTGTTCCGCTTCGGTCCGCGCGCCAGTGCCGGTGCCGAGGCAGCCCGGGTGGCCGCCACGGCGCTGGAGGTGCCAGGTGCGAGCCGTCAGACCCGGCTGATCCTGGCGGCGCGACTGGTGCGCTATGGCGACTTTGCCGGCGCCGTGCGGCTCTACGAGCAGCTGGCGGCCACGCCGCCACTGAAACCGCAGGCCCTGCGCAGCCTTGCCCTGGCGCTGGCGGCGCAGGCCGATTCAGGCACCCTGTCCGCGGAAGCTTCCCGGCAGGCCCGGCTGCGGGCGCTCGAGCTGCTGATGCGGACCGTGCTCGGTGTCTGGGAAGGTGCTTATGACGGGATCGAGATGGTCTCGCTGATGGAAGCCAACCGGATCGCCGCGCAGCTGCGCCGGGACGGTGTGCCGGCGGCACGGATCGACGCCCTTCTGCCCCCGGCCCTCGCCCGGGTGCTGGATGTGGATCTGCGGGTCACACTGGAATGGAACACCGACAACAGCGACATGGACCTGTGGGTGAGCGAGCCATCGGGCGAGCGCTGCTACTATGGCAATTCACGCACGGCCTCGGGCGGGCGGATTTCGAACGACATGACCGACGGCTTCGGGCCGGAGGAATATCTGCTGCGCCGGGCGCCAGCGGGCGATTATGTCATCGAAGCCAATGTGTTCCGCCCGGACACGCTGGACCGCAATGGCGCAACATCGGTGACGGTGCGGCTCTGGCGCGACTGGGGCCGCCCGACCGAGCGGATGGAGAGCTTCGTGGCCGAGATCGACGCCAGCCGGACCGACGCCAATGCCAACACGATCCGGGCTGCCACGGTCCGGATCGGACCACCGGCTGCCGTGACGCCGCGATGATGGCCGCACCCCGCGACAGCCTGGAGGCTGGGCGGGGCCCCGGACTGGTTCCGGAACGGACACATGGCAAAGCCGCCGCGCCTGGGAGGCGCGGCGGCTTCGACAGGACTGCGCCAGTCCTTAGCGGCCCGGGGTCGCGACCCGGGTCGCGATGTTGCCGAACTGGTTGCGCATGTTGTTGCCGAGGGTACCGAGCGCCGTGATCAACATCACGGCGATCAGGGCGGCGATCAGGCCATACTCGATGGCGGTGGCGCCCTTCTCGTTCCGGGTCAGCTTTGCGATGAGCCTCTTCATGACTGTCTCTCCATCCTCGTCCTGGACCTGACAGGCACTCCCGTTTGAGGAGCCACCGGCACGGTCAGCAGGCAGAGGCGGTTTGATACCGGCCCGCTGCCTTGTTGCATGGCGACCGGCCTATCACGCCAGCCGTGAACAAGGCGCCAAAGGGCTTGGTAAACGGCTGGATAACGGCCCCCGGCGCCGCACCGGCGGCGAGCGCCCGTTAACGGGCTGTTCAAGCTCTGGCCTCACAAGCATGTCGCGACTGTCGCAGGAGATACCCATGCGCGCGATGATTCTGGCTGCCACCACGGTGGCCCTTGCGGCCGCCACCACCCCCGCCCAGGCCCAGCAGCTCAGCCTGGACGTGGATCAGGCCCAGGCGATCCGCCTGTCGACCCCGATCACGGGTGTCGTGGTGGGCAATGCCGGTGTGGCCGATGTGATCGTCCATGATGCCAATCTGATCTTCGTGCTCGGCAAGAGCGTGGGCCAGACCCAGGTGCTCGCCGTGGATGCCCGCGGCCGGACCGTGTTTTCCGGCACCATCATTGTGCGCGCGGGTGAAACCCAGGGCCTGGTGACCGTCCAGCGCGGCACCGAAGTCTCCACCCTCGACTGCGGCCAGCGCTGCATCGCCGTCGCCCATCCCGAAGCAACCGCCGAGGGCATGGAAGGCGCCGTTGGTGCCGTGAGCGCCCGCAATGCCTTCACCCGCGGTGGCGGTGGCGGCGGTAACTGAGGTCGCGCCAGGCATAGCCGGCGCCTGTTGCAGGGCGACCCCATCGAGATGTCCAGGTCGGATCACCGCTGCTCGCAGCGGTGCTTTCGTATGGGCGATGCAGTCCGGGCCGCACCAGTCCTCCTGGCCGCTATGACCGGCTGACACCGCTGCCAGCAGCCGTGATCCCCCAGTCAGCACAAAAGAAAAGGCGGGCCGGGGGAGCGGCCCGCCTTGATGCGGCAGATATCCAGGGGGGGGGGAGGTGGATTGTCTGCCGAGGCGGCTTGTTGGAGGAGGAGCCGCCTGAACTGGTGGGTACGCTCAGCGGGCGCGGGCGTTACAGGTGGCGAGGCCACGCTCGTCCAGCGCCTGGGTGCCGACCGCGAAGGAAGAGATCCGGCCGACTTCGCGGGCCAGCAGGCCGCAGTCGCGGGCGACCGGGGTGCGGCGCTCCATCCGGGTGATGCAGGTGTCGCCCGAGCAGGCCCACACCACACCGGCGGCAACCACGTCGTTGCTGGGGGTGGCGATGGCGGTCTGCAGCTTGGCGGTCACCGGATTGGTGAAGCTGGCCTGGGCGGCGGGCGCGGCAAAAGCGAGGGCAGCGGCGGCGGCGGCGGCAACGAGGGTCAGGCGCATGGGGAGGAGCTCCTAAAGGCAGGTTGTACGGGGCCGTCGAGGCCTCTGACTGGTTGCGCCTGCATCTGAATGACGCTGGCGTCACCTTCCTTTAGCGACTCTCGAACCCGTGCGCAAGCGGAAAAATGAATAAAGCTGGATTTGTTCAGCGTTCGTCATTCACAAAAATGTCAGAGTCGAGTGAGAATGTCTGAACACGGCGGTCCGGGGGTAGGTGCACCGGCCCGGCGGATGGGCTAGGAAGCCGCGCCATGACCCAGACGCCTGCGGCCCCTGCGCCATCCGATACCGCCCCTGCCCCACCTGTCGGCCTGATCATGGGCTCGCGCTCGGACTGGGAGACCATGTCGGAAGCCGCCGCGATTCTCGATGCGCTGGCGGTTCCCTATGAGGCGCGGGTGGTCTCGGCCCACCGCACGCCCGAACGGATGGTGGCCTATGCCCGCAGCGCCAAGGGGCGCGGGATCAAGGTGATCGTGGCCGGCGCCGGCGGCGCCGCTCACCTGCCGGGCATGGTGGCGGCCATGACCCCGCTGCCAGTGCTGGGCGTGCCGGTGAAGAGCGCTGCCCTGTCAGGTCAGGACTCGCTGCTCTCGATCGTGCAGATGCCCAAGGGCGTGCCTGTCGGCACGCTGGCGATCGGCCCGGCGGGCGCAGCCAATGCCGGCCTGCTGGCGGCCTCGATCCTCGCGCTGTCGGATCCGGCGCTGGCACAGCGGCTGGAAGACTGGCGGGCGGCCCAGACCCAGGCGGTCGGCGAGGATCCGCGCGCATGAGCGGCCCGCTCGCGCCCGGGAGCATGATCGGCATCCTCGGAACGGGCCAGCTTGGCCGGATGCTGGCGCTGGCGGCGGCACCGCTGGGCCTGCGCTGCGCGACCTTCGGACCGGAGGCGGAAGCGCCTGCCCATGACGTCTGCGCCTTCCATGTCTGCGCGCCGTGGGAGGACCTCGATGCCGTACGCGCCTTCGGGGCCCGGTGCGACATTGTGACGCTGGAATTCGAGAATGTGCCCGTGGCGGTGCTGGATGCCCTCGCCGGTGTGGTGCCGCTGCGGCCCGGGGTGCGCTCGCTGGCGCTGACCCAGGACCGGCTGGTGGAGAAGCGGTTTGTGGCGGAGCTCGGCCTGTCGCCGGCGCCGTTTGTTGAGGTGAACAGCCTGGCGGACATGCAGGCGGGGATCGCGCAGCTTGGCCTGCCGGCGATCCTGAAGACCCGGCGGCTGGGCTATGACGGGCGCGGCCAGGTCTTGCTGCGCAGCGGTGACGATGCGGCGGCAGCCTGGGACGCTGTGGGCGGGGCTGCCTGTGTGCTGGAGGGCTTTGTCGGCTTCACGGCCGAAACCAGCGTCGTGCTGGCGCGGGGCGCCGACGGATCGGTGGCGGCATACGACTGCCCGCAGAATACGCACGCGCAAGGGATTTTGCGTCGCAGTACCGTGCCCGGCCCCCTGTCGCCGGATCAGACCAGCCAGGCAGTGGCCGCCGCCTCAGCCATCGCCGCGGCCCTGGACCATGTGGGTGTGCTGGCAGTGGAATTCTTCCTCGGGACGGACGGCCGGCTGGTCGTCAACGAGATCGCCCCGCGGGTGCACAACAGCGGTCACTGGACCATCGAGGGCGCAGTCACCTCGCAGTTCGAGCAGCATATCCGCGCGGTGGCGGGCTGGCCCCTCGGCTCCACCGCCCTGACGGGCGCCGGCGCCGTGATGGACAATCTCATCGGCGACGAGGCCGGCCAATGGCTGCAGCTGGCCGCCGAGCCCGGCGCCCACCTGCATCTCTATGGCAAGAGCCAGGCGCGCACAGGGCGCAAGATGGGACACGTGACGCGAGTATCAGCCCCCCGTCCCTGAGCAGGATCGCGAGTATGTTCTTGACCGCCAGATGGATATTCGGGCACTCTCCCGTTCATGGGGGCGCGGGACTCGGCACAGGGTCCGGTTACCCCATTGGGAAGGCTAACGCCCCGGTCCCGAGCAGGCACCCCATCCGCGGGTTCCAGGGGTCGGACAACGGGATGACATGCTGATAAGTCCACTCCTCACCGTTCACGAAACGGCGGAACAGCTGAAGGTCAAAGAGAGCACGATCCGGGCCTGGATCCGGCAGGAGAAACTGCGTGCAATCAAATTTGGCCGTGAGTGGCGGATCGCCATGCGCGATCTGGAACGGTTCATCAATGACAATGCCAATCTCGATGACCCGGATGCACCGCACGCGGATCACGACTGAGATCCAGCTGCGCCCTAACCGCAGAACACCCGGCGCACCCGCGTATTGCGCCCGATCTCGACCACCAGCCTGCCGCGGATAGCCTCGGCCGGCAGCGGCGCATCGCCGACCCGGACGATCCGGCTGCCTTCGGGCAGACGCTGGGCCAGCAGTTCGTTGAGGCTGCGCCCGCGCAGCCAGCGCCAGCTGGCTGCATCGCAGCGGGTGGCTGGAGCCGCCGCTTCGGATGACGGCACCGACAGGGCAGCGGCGGGCTGCGGCCCGGCAACCGGCGGAGCGGCGTGTGCCGAGGTGGCGGGCTGGGGCGCTGTGGGCGCAGGGGTGGCGGTATCGGGTGCCGGCTGCAGCGGTGCCGTGGCTGCGAGGGCCAGCGCCAGGGCGGGAATCAGGGCTGGAATCAGGCCTGCCGTGTCCATGTTCCATCTCCATCCTGGCGCCAGTAGGCCATGTCGTGCCCGGCGGACCGGGCTGCCTTGAAGTCGGCCCGGGCGCGCTGGACCGCTTCGTCATCGCGCCCGTCGAACAGCACGAACACCCGCTCGACCCCGTCGAGCGACCCCTCCTCTGCCCCGTCCAGCCTGAACACCGCCTGAGCGGCATTGCCGTTTCCCGGCAGGGCACTGAGCAGCACAGGCTGGCGGGTATCGGCATCGCTGCCCGATGCGACCGCATGGGGCAGCCAGCTATCGTCCCGATAGGTCCACAATAAGGCATCGAGCGCGTCCAGCCGCTCGGGCAGCGGCGAGCGCACCAGCGCCCGCCAGCCGCGCTGGCGGCAGCGCTCCAGCAAAGGCGGCAGGGTGGCGGCCACGTCGGTCTGTTCCAGATGATAGAACCAGCACTCCACGGCCTGTCACTCCGCCCCCAGATTGGCGCCGCCCGGGCGCCGCTCAGCTCTCGTAGGCGTCCGCCACCAGCCGGTCCAGCAGGCGCACACCATAGCCGGTGCCCCAGGACGGCTCGCGCGGGTCATCCTGCGCCGGCTTCCAGGCGGTGCCGGCAATGTCGATATGGGCCCACTCGACACCGTCCTCGACAAACCGGCCGAGGAACTGCGCGGCGGTGATCGAACCGGCGCCGGCACCGGGACCGGAACGCTGCACGTTCTTCATATCGGCCACCGGGCTGTCGAGCAGCCGGTCATAGGCCGGGCCCTGCGGCAGGCGCCACACCGGCTCTCCAGTTGCCTGGCCGGCTGCCGTGATCCTGGCCGAGAGGGCGTCGGAGTTGGAGAACAGGCCGGCATACTCGCTGCCCAGCGAGATGATGATGGCGCCGGTCAGGGTTGCCAGATCGATCATGGCCTTGGGCTTGTGGGTGCGCTGCACCCAGGTCATGGCATCGCACAGCACCAGACGGCCTTCGGCGTCGGTGTTGAGCACTTCGATGGTCTGGCCGCTCATGGAGGTGACGATGTCGCCGGGGCGCTGGGCCAGCCCGTCGGGCATGTTCTCCACCAGACCCACGACACCCACCACATTGGCCTTGGCCTTGCGCCCGGCGATTGCCTTCATGGCACCGGCAACCGCAGCCGCCCCGCCCATGTC
>JAIXTH010000006.1 GCA_027484265.1 Alphaproteobacteria bacterium | reverse complement strand
GAGCAGTCGATGGACGTCAGGGCCGTGAGGCCGGAAAGCGGCGCGAGGTCGCTCACCTGTGTGTTGCGGCAGTCGATGGACATCAGTGCCGTGAGGCCGGAAAGCGGCGCTAGGTCGCTCACCTGTGTGCATGAGCAGTCGATGGACGTCAGGGCCGTGAGGCCGGAAAGCGGCGCGAGGTCGCTCACCTGTGTCCATGAGCAGTCGATGGACGTCAGGGCCGTGAGGCCGGACAGCGGCGCAAGGTCGCTTACCTGTGTGTCCCGGCAGGCAATGGACGTCAGTGCCGCGAGGCCGGACAGCGGCGCGAGGTCGCGAAAGTCTCTTTCGCCCGACAGATCAAGCTCGGTGATCCAGGGGATCCAGGCTTCGGGCGGGGCCTGGCCGGACAGGATCAGGCTGCGGACCTTGTCCATGTCGAAGTCTGGCGGCGGGTGCAGCGGTGGGTTCATGAGGCGAGGAAAGCAGCTGGTGGTGGCATTGGCAAGCGTTGGGTGGGGGCAGCCGGCCATCTTCCCTGAACCGGGGAACCAAGTGCCTTGGCGGCGCCGCAAAGCGGCGTTAGGATCGAGGGATGAAGCGCTTCCTGGTTCCTGTCCTCGCTTTCCTGTGTGCCCTTGCTGCCCTGACCCTGGTGTCGGGCGGCGGGGCGCTGGCGCAGCAGGCCAATACCGAGGCGGGGCCGCAGCGCGGGCTGCGGGTGGAGGCGCTGTCGGTTGCCACCCCGCGCGGGGTGCGCAGTTTCCGGGTCGAGATCGCCGATACGCCGCAGACCCGCGAGATCGGCATGATGTGGCGCACCGAAGTGCCGCGCGGCACCGGCATGCTGTTCGACTTCCACGCTCCCCAGCCGGTGAGCTTCTGGATGCGCAACACCATGGTGTCGCTGGACCTGATCTTCATCCGCCAGAACGGCACCATCGCCCGGATCACGGCCAATGCCGTGCCCTTCTCGCTGGCGGGTCTGCCGTCGGGCGAGCCGGTGCGGGCCGTGCTCGAGATTGGCGGTGGCGAGGCGGCACGCCTCGGCCTGGCGCCCGGGCAGCGGGTCACGCACCGCATCTTCCCGGCGGCCCCGGCGCGGCGCGCGCGCTAGGATGGAGATCGCGGCACCCCCTGACGGGGAAGGCTGGGCGCAGTTTGCCGTGCGCGGCCCCTTCAGCAGCCTGATCGGTCCGTTCTGGCACCGGGTCGCCGCTGATGGCGTGCGCGAGCACGGGTTCCGGGTCGAGGGGCGCCACTGCAACAGCTATCGCATCCTGCATGGCGGGATGGTGCTGGGCTTCATGGACGGGGTGTTCGCCCATGCCGCCTATGCAGCCCTGGCCACGGGCTCGGTCACGGTACGGCTGGCGGGCGACAATCTGGACATGGCGCGGGAGGGCGACTGGATTGTCGGGCGCGCCACACCGCTGGCGGCGGAGGATGGTCTCGTCACCCTCGACGGCGGTGCCTGGTGCGGCGCCCGCCCGCTCTGGCGCGGGATGGCGGTGTTCAAGACTGTCCGCCGCCCGGTGGGCCGCGAGCGGTGACCCGCCGCTGGGCTCTCAGCGCAGTGGTGCGGGGGCATTGGAGCGCGGGCGCAGGATGCCGGCGACCAGCGCCAGCAGCTCATTGCGGCGCAGCAGCACCAAGAGTGCCGAGCCGATCAGCCAGGCAACAGCTGCGGCAAACAGGCCGCCGCCATCATTGTTGGGGTCGATCCCCAGCGGGGTGAACAAGTGGAAGCTGACAGCGCCCGCCATCACGGCAAACGCCAGGGCCGCACCGATACCGCTGAGCACCCGCAGCGCCGGAACGAGGCCCAGCAGCAGCAGGCCAGCCGCCACCAGCTCGGCCGAGCCGATCACATATTGCGAGAACAGGCCGTGGTGGGCGAACAGGCCGTCGGCCCCGAAGCTGGCAGCCCAGTCATTCAGGCGGCCGAAGATCACCTGGGTCTTGGGGTGATCGGTGAACTTGTAGCGCAGGGAATCGAGGAAGATCGCACTGCCCGCCAGCGAGATGGCGGCGATCACGGCTTCCTTGATCCGGGAGGACGGAGCAGCTTGCGGGGGCATGGGCAGGACCTTTC
This sequence comes from Alphaproteobacteria bacterium, assembly GCA_027484265.1. Taxonomy (GTDB): domain Bacteria; phylum Pseudomonadota; class Alphaproteobacteria; order Caulobacterales; family Aquidulcibacteraceae; genus JAIXTH01. The sequence continues at coordinate 14,055 of JAIXTH010000006.1, read as the reverse complement.
ATCGGTGGACTGAAAGGAACTACGGGCCCGCGTCGGTTGCGGTTACACAGCCTCGCTCAACGGACGGACGCGCGGCCCGCCAGGCACACCAGGGTCGAGAGCACCGTGCCCAGTACCAGCTGGAACGGGAACGCAATCCCCGCCGCCCAGTCGCCATAGCCCAAAGGCCCGGCCACATAGGGCTGGAATGCCAGAATGGTGACAAAGCCGGTGGCCAGCGCCGCCAGAACCGACTCCGTGGAGCCGCGCCGGGTGAACACCGCTGTCACATAGACCCCGATCAGCCCGGCATAGGCAAAGGTCATCACCGCCAGGGCAAACTCGAGCAGCGGCATGTCGCTGATCCGCTGCCAGTAATAGCACACCACGGCCATGCCGAACACGGCCACGCCGCTGGCCACCATGATCCACTGCCCCAGCCGCACCAGCCTGTCCTCGGCCATGGTCCGGCCCCTCGCTGCCAGCCAGGGGCGCACGAAATCGCCGATCACCACGGAAGCCATGGCATTGAGCCCGGCATTGATCGCCGCCGCCGCAATCACGCCGACGCAGACGAGGCCCCGCAGACCCGGCGGCATTTCCGACAGGATGAAGGCCATGAACACCGTGATCTTCTCGCCCGAGAAGCTGGTGGCGGCCTCGGCCCCGCGGCCCATCAGGTCCGGGCGCTCGTAGAACACGTGCAGGAGCTGGCCGATGGTGATGAACAGCCACACCACCGGCATCGCCACCAGCACCGACAGCACCAGTGACCGCGCTGCTGCCGCCGGGCTGCCGCAGGCCAAGAGGCGCTGGCTGGTGTCCTGGTCCAGACCGAAATTGCCCGCATAGAGCAACAGCACCCCCGTCGCGATCGCCAGCACCGAGAAGCTCTGGTCGAGGCCGAGGGACAGGTTCACCAGGGTCAGCTTGTCGCGACCATCGGGCGGGGTGTCCTGCAGGGCCGCCCAGATCGCCCCCGGATCCTGCGGGATCAGCCACAGCAGGAACACCAGTGTCACCAGCGCCGCACCCACATAGACGCTCACCTGCACGAGATCGCTGGCGGCAGCGCTGCGGATCCCGCCCACGAAGGTGAACACGATCCCCAGCACCAGCAGGATGAAGGCGGCGATGGTGATGGTCTGGCCGTCCACCCGCAGGAACACCACCATGGCGACGGCGATCGCGGCCATATAGAGCCGGGCACCGGCGGCGAACACCCGCCCCACCAGATACATCCCGGCCGCCGCCTGGCGCGCCACCCGCCCGAACCGCTCCTCCAGCAGCTCGTACACGGTGGTGGCGCCGATCCGGTAGAAGCGCGGGATCAGGACGTAGGACACCAGCACCGCCGCCGCGAGCGCGCCGAGAAAGCTGGTGAGATAGGTATAGTCGCCCCGGAAGCCCTGGTCGGGGCCGCCGAGGAAGGTGGCGGCGGACTGGGTGGTGGACAGGATCGAGATCGCCACCAGCCACACCGGCAGCTGCCCGCTGGCGAGGAAGTAATCCTGCGTGGTGCGGGCCGCCCCGCGCGACGAGATCACCGCTGCCAACACCAGTGCCGCGAGGTAGCCCAGCACGATGGCCCAATCCACGGCGGCAAAGCCGATCTGTCCGCCCCCCATACCCCCGGCCCTACCCGCGCTGGTGCGCGAGCGGCGCCCCCGCTACAGGGCTGCGCGCCTTCAGCACATAATTGGCGCGGATCGAGCCGACATAGAGATCGCGCAGGTCAGGTCCGCCCCAGGCCACATTGGTGGGGTGGTCGATGATGCCGTGGCCTGTGTCATGCACGATGGTGACAACGCTGCCATCGGGCCGGATCGCCACGATCTTGTTGGCGGCGGGCAGCGTGACCCACAGATTGCCCTCGGCATCGAGGCCGCAGCCGTCCGTGTAGCCGAGATTGTGCATGACTTCCGGCGCGGGCGGATTGGCCGGGTCTGCCGGCCCGGCCAGCAGCGGCCCCAGTTGCGGTCCATAAGGCTCGGGCAGACCCAGGACCGGGCGCGGCCCGCTGCGGTCAATGGCGAAGCGCACCACCCGTCCGGCGGAGGTCTCGCAGCAGAACAGCGCGCTCTCGTCGGCACTGAAGGCCAGGCCATTGGGGAAGCGCAGGCCCTCGGCCACGACCCGGGCCGTGCCATCGGGATCGAGCGCGAACAGGAAGCCGTCGGCGCGCCCGTCGAGTGCTTCGGGCCAGGTGGCGGCGTGGGTGGAGTTGGCACACCAGATGGTGCCGCCGGCATCCACCAGCGGGTAGTTGGCACTGGTCAGCGCCCTGCCCTCCACCTCCGCCACCAGCACGTTGCGGGTGCCGGTGGCCGGGTCGAACAGCTCGAGCGGGCCCGGCACCCCGTCATAGATGCCGAAATTGGCGATCAGGATGCGCCCGTCCGGCAGGGCATTGATGCCATTGGGCGCTCCGGACTGCGGGCCCATCCGCGTGAAGCTGCCATCGGGATGGATCTGCGCCACAGCGCATTGATGCTCGGCCGCGAACACCCGCCCGTCTGCCAGCACCACCACGTCCTCGGGCCGGTCGATCCCCTGTGCCAGCGGCACGAAATCAGTCGGCTGCAGTGTTTCCAGCGGCATCACAGTCCCCTCCCCGGTGCTGGCTCTGTGGCCAGTGATGGCATCCGGGGTGGCGCAGCGGGCGCCGCGCGTCAATCCTGGCTTCAGCTCGCAGGCTCTGCGTCATGGCGGGTGATCCTGGGCAAGAACAGCTGGAACCAGCCGAGAGCCAGCAGGTAGGACACCGAGGCAAACAAGAACAGCGGCATGAAACCGAGGCCAGCGGTGGTCACGACCCCGGTGATCACGTTCATACCGGCACCCGCCATATTGCCGCAGAAGGCGCCGAAGGCCGTCACCCGCCCGACCTTGGCAGCCGGCACCACGTCGGTGATGGTCGAGAAGATCGACAGCGAGAAGCCCTGGTGCCCGGCCATCAGCACGCCCATCATGATCGCCACCGGCCAGAACGCATCCAGCTGCAGCACGATGGGCAGGGGCAGCACCAACAGCGCCGACACCAGCATCACGGTCTTGCGCACGCGGTTGACGCTCCAGCCCCGCTCCAGCAGCCGGGTCGAGGCCCAGCCCGCCAGCAGCGCGCCGCCACCGGAGCCCAGGAAGGCGATCGCCATCGGCACCGCCAGCTCGGACGTCGTGAGATCATAGGTCTTGCGATAGAAGTCCGGCAGCCAGAAGGTCATCAACCACCAGGTCGAATCCGAGATCGCCTTGGCGATCACGATGCCCCAGGTCTTGAGATTGGTCAGGATCGGACCAAACCGCTGCTCCTGCTCGTCATGGACATCCTGCCCCACTTGCTCGGTGCTGCCATCGTCGAACCGCACCCCGCGCGCCAGCCACAGCCACAGCGCCAGCGTGGCGAAGCCGCCCACACCGCCAATCATCAGCGCCCCGCGCCAGCCGACCTCGGCCGCCAGATACGGTATCAGGAACGGCATCGAGATGGTGCCGATCCCGGCAATCGCCGTGCCGACCCCGAAAGCCAGCGAGCGGCGGTCCGGTGTGAACAGGGCCGCCACGGTCTTGATGGTCAGGGGGGTCTGGAACGCTTCGGTGACACCGAGGCCGACCCGCGCGCCCACCGCCTGCGCCGTGGTGTGGGCAAGGCCATGGGACATGGCCGCGAGGCTCCAGGTCGAGACACCCGCCACCATCGACCTGACCACGCCCAGCCTGTCGACCAGCCACCCGGTCACCAGAAAGGCGAAGGCTGCGGAGAACTGGGTGACGCCCACCAGATTGCCGAAATCGGCATCGGTCCAGCCGAAGTCCGCCATCATGTCGGGCTTGAGGATCGCGATGACCGGGCGGTCCATCGCATTGAAGATGCCCGCCACGCACAACAGCCCGAACAGGGCCCAGCGCAGGCCTGGTGTCATGATCCTCACGGCTGTTCCCCCCGGCAGGCATCTGGCGGCCCGCCTCTTGTTTGGTCAGTTGATGGCACGCCACCTGAAACGTCAATGAACGCAGGCGGGCACGGCATCACGCAGGCTCCGGTTCAGGGCAGCCGCTCGCCGCGCGAGGCGACCAGCACGTCGTACCAGCTCTGGCGGGTCCAGCTGACACCCCAGGCGCTGGCGGCGTCGCGGATGCGGGCCTCGTTCTGGGTGCCGATGATGGCAATGGGCGCAGCCGGATGGGCCATCACCCAGCTGCAGGCCGCCGCCTCGCGGCTGACGCCGTGGGCACTGGCGACCACATCGAGGGCCGCGGCCACCCGCTGCTCGCGCTCGGTGGTGGGATTGGCGATCCGCCCGCCGCCCAGCGGCGACCAGGCCATGGTGGCGATATCGGCCACCATCGCATGATCCAGCTCGCCATTGGTGATGGTGGTCAGGCACAGCGGCGAGAGTTCTGGCTGGGTTGCGGCGATCGGGTGGCCGAGGACATGCGACAGGGCGGTGATCTGCGCCTGGGTGAAGTTCGACACGCCGACGCTGCGCACCTTGCCGGCGGCAATGGCGGCGTCGAGGGCGCGGGCGATCTCCTGCGGATGGGTCAGGATGTCGGGGCGGTGGATCAGCCAGCAGTCGAGGTGGTCGGTCTTGAGCCGCGCCAGCGAGGCATCGATGGCCTCAGCCAGATAGGCCGGGCTTGAATCATAGGGCAGCGGCGGACGAATGCCGCCCTTGGACACCAGTACCATGCGCTGGCGCAGCCCCGGCTCGGCCGTCAGCACCTCACCCAGCAGCGCCTCGGCATCGCCAAATCCGCCTGTTCCGTCAAAGCCATAGATGTCGGCGGTATCCAGCAGCGTGATGCCGGCATCCAGCGCGGTGTGCACCAGCCGCGCGCCCTGCCGGGCGCCCGCACCGGCAAAGCGCCACATGCCCCAGGCCAGGGTCGATACCGTGATGCCGGAGCGGCCAAGCTGGCGGGTACGGTCGAGGCGAAGCGGTTCGGTCATGGGTTATCCTGATCCTTGAAGGTCCTAAAGGGTGCCGGGTGGCGGCGCCGTGGAAGCGCGCTCGATCAGCCGGTGATCGAGCCGCTTGTGAACCAGGCCCTGCCCCGCCAGCAAGATGCCGGTGGCGGTGGCGGCCAGTTCAATCATCGGCTGGGCGATGGTGGTGAGGGGCGGCCAGACCATGCGCGACAGCGTGGTGCCGTCAAAGCCGGCCACCGACAGCTGGTCGGGCATGGCAATCCCGGCCTCGTGGGCGGCGGCCTGCACGCCCACGGCCATGTCGTCGTTGCTGGCAAAGATCGCGGTGGGCCTGCGTGGCAGCGCCAGCAGGGCGCGCCCGGCAGCGAGGCCGCTGTCGAAGTCGAAGGTGCCGTCCTCCACCAGCTGCGGATCGAGCGCGATCCCGGCCCGGCCCAGCGCCCGGCCATAGCCCGACAGCCGGTCGCGGGAGGCCATGTGGTTGGGGTGTCCCTTCACGAAGCCGATCCGCCGGTGCCCCAGATTGATCAGGTGGGTGGTCATGTCGTCGGCTGCCTGGAGGTCGTCCATATAGACCGAGCCGGTCAGGGCGTGGTCCGTTCCGGGGGAGATCCGCACGAACGGCACATTCAGGCTCTCCAGCATCGACAGCACCGGCCTGCAGTCGGTGACCGGCGAGGACAGCACGATCCCGTCCACATGGGTCTGGCGGATCAGCTGGCGAATCTGCTCGGCAATCGCCGGATCGTCCACATCCACCGGCTGGGCCAGCAGCCGCACCCCCTCCTGCTGGCAGCGCTGCCAACAGCCGGTCTGGATCTGATTCATGTAATAGGGGCTGTGATTGTCATAGATCAGGGCGATCTGCCCTGACTTGGTGCCCGCCAGGATCCGCGCCGCCACCGACGGCTCGAACTGCAGCTGCGCCATGGCGGCTTCCACACGGGCACGGGTGGCGTCGGTGACATAGGGGTGGTTGTTCAGCACCCGGCTGACGGTCTTGACCGCCACACCCGCGAGCGCCGCCACATCACGGATATTGGCCCGGTCGCTCATGGTGTCACCTCCCCGCGCGCGTCTGACAGGCTGGCGAACAGCGGGGCGAAGGCGCTGCCGGCCCGGTAGAACACCGGCGGGCTGCCGATGGGGGCCGCGATCTCGTGGGTGCCGGGCTGATAGACCGCGCCGCTCCACACATGCACCCAGGGCTGCGTGCCCGGCAGCAGGACGGGACGGGCCTGCGCCCCCGCGCTGACTACGGGCGCCACCAGCAGGTCGGAGCCATACAGATACTGGTCCTGGCAGGTCCAGGTGGCGCGCTCGTGCGGCCAGTGGAGGAACAGGGCGCGCTGGGCCGGCAGGCCGGTGGCCTCTGCCTCGTCCATGATCGTGCGCACATAGGGCGCAAGCGCTGCATGCACCCGGCTCATGGCAGCAAAGTGGGCCAGGATCGCAGGGTCGGAATCGACTTGCAGATTGTCGTCCGGGCGGTTGCCTTCATGGGTGCGCATCACCGGCGTGAAGGCCCCAAGCTCCGCCCAGCGCATGAACAGCTCGGCCGTGCGCACCACCCCGTGCAGCGAGGTATAGCCGCCCACATCGCTGTGGCTGTAGGCATTGCCCACCAGGCCCGCCGACAGCGCGGCCGTGATCACGGTATTGATCCCGTCGTGGCGGCTGAAATCCACGCTCTGGTCCCCGGCCCACAAGAGCGGACAGTGCGCCTGCACACCGGAGAAACCCGCGCGCATGAAGAACACCGCATCGCCGGTGCGGCCGCGCGCCGCCACCGCATCGGCATTCACCTGGCCCCACAGCACCGGCCAGAGGTTATGCGCCAGCATCGGGTCCGACCCGTCCCACAGCCGCAGATCCACCGGCAGATACTCGCCAAAGTCCGCCATCCAGCCATCGAGACCGAAGTCCAGCATTTCCTGGCCGATGATGCGCTCGGCAAACCAGGCGCTGGCCGCCGGGTTGGTGAAGTCGACCACGCCGCAGTCGAATTCGCCGAAGTCAACGTGGTAAGGTTCGTCGGCATCGAGGCGCAGGGCGAGGTAGCCGAGCGCGGCCGCCTCCTGATACTGCACTCCGTCAATCGCGAGGTAGGGGTTCACATAGCCCAGGAACCGGATGCCCCGCGCCTTCAGCGCAGCGATCTTCTGTGGCAGGTCCGGATAGCGGGCTGCATTCCAGCGCCAGTCCCAGAACAGCCGCCGCCCGAACGAGGTCTGACGGATGCCGATCCAGTCTTCGCACCACAGGCCTGTCACCACCGTCCCGGCGGCGGCAATCGCCTCCAGCCGCTCGAAGCTGCGGGCGCCGTCCTTGAGGCCGATGATGGCACCGCTGATCGCCCAGTCCGGCAGGCGCGGCTGGCGCCCGAACCGGTCGGCCATCCGGCCCACCAGAGCCGCCGGTGTCTCGCCTGCCATCAGCTCCAGCTGCATGCGCGCCTCCCAGACCTGGATCACATGACGCGCGGGATCGGTGAAATCGAGGACGCTGTAGGCGGTGGATGTCAGGTGCGCGCCGAGGCCGTGGGAGGTGAGAAACGTCGGCTGCGGGTAGTTGGTGGTCCAGTAGTCGCCGCCCGCCATGCCCTGCTGGTCCATCAGGCGGGTCAGTTCGGTGGTCTTGTCGCGGCCGACACCGGGCTCGCTGGTCCAGATCGGGAAGGCGCGGCCATTGAGGCACAGATAGCTCATCTGCTCGCCCCCGCCCCACACATGCTCGTCGGGCAGTGCCGCGATGGCGAGCCAGAGGCGGTTGGCGTCGCTGCCGTCCGCCACGACTTCCAGCCTGGCGCCACCAGCCACCGGCGCGAGGCTCAAGGTGACAGTGGCCCCGCTTGCCGGATCGGCAAACACCACGTTGTCAGCTGCCAGCGAGGTCAGCGGCGGCAACGGGAACGCGGTGCGTGTCTCCTCGATCCGGAAATTGCCGCGTACCATCTCGATCTGCGGCGCGCCCCGGGCAAGACCGATCGCGGGCGTGCCGGGGCGATGGCGCACCAGCGTGCGCGCACCCAGCATCAGGTCGAACCCGCCCCCGGCGGCGATGAACCGCGCCTCCACCTGCACCCCCTCCCGTCGGCTCCCTCCAGAGCCCCGCGCCCGCCAGGCCATCGCCCCACTGCACCACAGCTGCGATCCACCCGCCAGTAGTGACGGTCTGGCAACAGACAGCTGTCAATGCAGCGTCCGTGTCCGGACCTTGGCAGTACCGGGCTGCGGGCGGGTATGACACCGCTTGACAGACCCCACAAGCAAGCAGAAGCGTTCGGGGCATATGGGGCGTGCGTTCCGCCGGGTTCCACCGGCAACCGGATAGCATCCCTGCAAGCAGGCGTGACCGGATCAGCATGGTACACGCACAACAAAACAGGCACGGGGCGGCACCGCCATCATGTCGTTGAGGGAGAGACCGATGGGCAAGAGACTCGTTTCGCGCGGGGCCGCGCGGCATGCGCTGGCCATTTCCGCTTCGCTGGCCGCACTGACGGCCGCATCCCCCGCCTTCGCGCAGACCGCTCCGGCTGCAGCCGAAGACACCGGCCCCGAAGTGGTGATCGTCACCGCCAACCGGATCCAGCAGAACGTCCAGGACGTGCCGATCGCCATCACCGCGATCTCCGGCAACCGCCTGATCGAGAGCGGGACCACCTCGCTGGAAGGCCTGGGCGACCTCGTCCCCACCGTGACGTTCCGCAAGGGCACCACCAATGCCAACAGCTCGGTGTTCATGCGCGGCGTGGGCACCATTACCTTCTCGGTCGCCGCCGAACCCAGCGTCTCCACCGTGGTGGACGGCGTGGTGCTGAGCCGTTCGGGCCAGGCCTTCGCCGATATCGCCGACATCCAGCGCATCGAAGTGCTGCGCGGCCCGCAGGGCACGCTGTTCGGCAAGAACGCGTCGGCAGGCCTCGTGTCGATCGTGTCGCGCGGCGGCACCGAAACGCCGGAAGGCGAAGTCCGCCTCGAGCTGTATGAAGGCAATGAGACCCGCATCCGCGGCTCGATCGCCGGCCCGCTGGGCGAGAACCTCACCGGCCGCCTCACCGGCTTTGCCGGCGCCTATGACGGCAACATCACCAACATCAATCAGGGCAGCAACGAGAAGATCAACGGCTACAGCCGCTATGGCCTGCGCGGCATCCTCGACTGGGACGCCGGTGGCTCCACCACGGTGCGGGTGATCGCCGACATCTATAACGCCGACGACGACTGCTGCGCCGAAGTGACCGGCGTCAGCCGCGGCGCGGTGCTGAATGGCGAACTCGGCTTCAACGTGGCCCTGGGCGAAGACCAGCGCACCGTGAACCACAATCTCGTCACCCAGAGCATCGACGAGCAGCAGAGCCTGACCGTCTCCACCGAGACCGATCTGGGCAATGGCCACACCCTGTCGGTGATCGCCGGTGCGCGCCTGTGGAAGAACGAGGAAATCCGCGAAGGCGACTTCCTGCCCCGCGCCATCGTCGGCACCAGCGAGCTGCATGACCGGGGCGTGGTGGAAACCAGCCAGTATTCGGTGGAAGTGCGCCTCGCCTCCGATCCGGCCGAAGCGTTCAGCTATCAGGTTGGCGGCTTCTACTGGATCTCCAGCAACGCCCAGGACTTCACCCGCCGCACCATCGCCTGCACCAATACCATTGGCGCGGCGGCCCCGGCCGTCCAGCCGTGCGGCACCCCCGGCACCGCCACCACCTTCCCCACCGCCACCTCGCGCAGCGACGTGGATGTGACCAACATGGCGCTGTTCGGCCAGGCCAACTGGCAGATGACCGAGCAGTTCAGCGTCACGGCGGGCCTGCGCCTCACCAGTGACGAGCTGGAATATGTGCACGTCCGCGCCCCGGGCGTCGATGCGGCCACGGGCCTGCCCGCCACCGCTGGCGGCATCTCGGGCCTGCCGGCCGGCGGCACGATCGCCGGCGGCGGCAACGGCACCAACCGCTCGGCCGGTTCCAGCGACAACACCAATGTCTCGGGCCGGATTTCGGTGCAGTACGAGCCGACTGAAGACTTCCTGTTCTACGGAAGCTATACCCGCGGCTACAAGGGTCCGGCGTTCAACGTGTTCTTCAACCACGTGGCCCCGACCAACGCGATCCCGATCTCCGAGGAAATCTCGGACGCCTACGAGATCGGCTTCAAGGCCCAGTTCCTCGACCGCCGCCTGACGGTGAACGGTGCCATCTTCGATGCCACCTACGACGGCTTCCAGGCCAACAACTTCGTGCTGCTGAACAATGCGATCGTGTCGAACCTGACCAACGCAGGCACCGTCAACACCCAGGGCTACGAGCTCGATCTCACCTTCGTGCCGGTCAACGACCTGACCCTGCGGGCCAGCGTCGCCTATGCCGATGCCAAGGTGGAGCGGTTCAACCCGAACCCCCTCACCAACGCCCCGGACGCCCGCAACGGCACCAAGCTGCCGCTGGCACCCGAGCTGAGCTACAATGTGTCGGCGGACTATGACCGTGAAGTCGGCAGCAACATGCGTCTGTGGCTGAGCGCCAGCTATGCCTACACCGACGACCAGTTCTCCGATCTCGGCAATGCCGGCCCGATCGAGAGCTATGGCATCCTGAATGCCAGCATCGGCCTCGGCGACGCCGATGACCGCTACCGGGTGACGCTGATCGGCCGCAACCTGACCGATGAGAGCTATGTGCTGCTGAACACCAGCGCCGGCCAGCGCCTGCACATCCCGCGCGACGCCGACCGCTACTTCGGCATCAGCCTGACCGCCAAGCTGTTCTGATCCGCCTCAATAACGGACAGACATGAAGGCCGCGCCCCGGACCCCCGGGGCGCGGTTTTTCATGGCGGCTGCCAGGCAAAGCGGCACGCCGTGGCGCTGGACCGCGCGGCCTCTGCCGCGCCCGACTGCTGACAAAGCCAGAGCGAATCCCCACAACGCGACTTTTCGACCCGCTGGAGCGCAGCTGCTTGCAGCTGCGCAGCACGAAGTGCTTTGAAATCCAAGTGTTGTGCTAACTGTAGCGCCGCTCCGCGTCGCTGGCGCAGCTGCAAGCAGCTGCGCTCCAGGTGTTTGCGCGGTTTGTCAGCAGTCTGGCGCGGCCTCTGCCGCGTGTCAGACTGCCGACAAAGAGGCTGAAGGAACTGCGCCGCGCCGCGTCAGATCGGCATGCGCATGATTTCCTGATAGGCCTGGATGGCCTGGTCGCGGAAGGCGATCATGGTTTCCATCTGCACCTCGGCGGCGGCAACCGCCGTCACCACATCCACCAGCTCGGCGCGGCCGGTCACGGCCTGGGCGGCCTGGGCTTCGGCGGCGCGGCTGGCATTGACGGCGCCCGAGACCTGCTCGGCCAGCATGTTGGAGAACAGGGCGCCGGTCTGGGCGATGGCAGGGCCTGCACCGGTTTCGGCGAGGCCGCCAGTGGCGGGGGCGCCATAGGCGCGGGCGGCGAGCAGGGCGGCGGCGTTCATGGCTCAGGCTTCTCCTGACAGGGCTGTGGCGGGCGCCCTAGCGGCGCAGCAGGTCGATGGTGCGGGTCAGCATGGCGCGGGCGCTCTCGACCACATTGAGATTGGCCTCATAGGCGCGCTGCGCCTCGCGCATGTCCATGCTCTCCACCAGCGTGTTGACGTTGGGCAGACGCACCATCCCGGCGCCATCGGCGGCGGGGTGGTTGGGATCGTAACGCAGGCGGAACTCGCCCTGATCGCGCTGCACGCCGGTCATGCGCACCATGGCAGCGCCGGTCTCGCGGTCGACCATCTGGCCAAAGATCGGGATCTGGCGGGTATAGGGCACCGCGCCGGGCGTGGTGCCGGTGGAGTTCGCATTGGCGATGTTCTCGGCAATCACCTTCATCCGCGCCGTCTGCGCCCGCAGACCCGAGGCGGCGATGCCGAGGGCAGAACTCATGTCGCTCATCGTCTTGGCTCCCTATCCAGCCTGGCCAGCGCCATCATCCGCCCGGCCTGCGTGCGGCCAGCCGCATCAGCTGCAGGCCTTTCTGATACAGACCGAGCGCCATGTCGTAGTTCATGCGCGTGTCGGCCACCTTGATCATCTGCTCTTCGATCACCACGGCATTGCCGTCGATCGTGGTCTCGCTGTCGGGCGAGCGGACCACCCGGCCCGCAGCCGGGGCAGCCCCAGCATCCATGTGCCCGGACCGCGTCACCGCCACCCGGGTCGGCGCCATCGGAGCGGGGCCTGCAAGGCCCCCGCGGGCGACCGGCATCGAACGGGCCACCGCATCGGAAAAGGCGCGCTGGTCCATGTCGCGCGGCACATAGCCAGGGGTCGAGGCGTTGGCGACGTTTTCGGCAAGGACACGCTGGCGCTCGTTGAGGAAGCCCAGCCGATCGCGCAGGACCGCGAAGAAAGGTGTGCTGCCAATGTCCATGTCCGGACCGCTCCAGCGCGTTCGCGCGCCAGCCTGCACCGTGGCGTCTTATGGTTAAGCCGGACTTAAGGGCCCGGAGGCCCCGCCCCCAACGCCGGACCGCGCGGCTCCTGCCGCGCCCAGAGTGGAGACGATACGCGGCAGGAGCCGCGCAGCTGGGCGCGGGTGGATTGACACGCATTCCCCTACCCGCGACGACACGGGGCACAGCAGGAGCGCCCCATGACCAGCACAGTTGCCGATTTCACTGCACAGACCATCACCGGCGAGCCGGTTGCGCTCGAGGCCTGGCGCGGCAAGGTGCTGCTGGTGGTGAACACCGCCAGCCGCTGTGGATTTACACCGCAGTATGAAGGGCTTGAGGCACTGCACCGCGACCTTTCGGATCAGGGTTTCGAGGTGCTGGGCTTTCCTTGCAACCAGTTTGGAGCCCAGGAACCCGGCGATGCCGCCGAGATCGCCAGCTTCTGCAAGCTGACCTACGACGTCAGCTTCCCGCTGTTCGCCAAGATCGATGTCAACGGCCCCGACGCCCACCCGCTGTTCAAGTGGATGAAGGCCGAGGCGCCCGGCCTGATGGGTAGCGAGGCGGTCAAGTGGAACTTCACCAAGTTCCTGATCGACCGGTCGGGCACAGTGGTGCGCCGCTATGGCCCCGCCGATGCTCCGGCTTCGATCCGCACCGACATCGAAGCGCTGCTCGCAGCTCCGGCATCCTGAACGGACGACTGGCGCTAGGCCAGGATACCCCGCTGTGTCCGCTGCGCATTGCCCAGCAAGCCGCCAGCATAGCTGCCATAAGCACTGATCGCCTGGCGCACCGCCCCCAGTGCCAGCTGCTGGCGGGTCTCGGCAGTGGCGCGGGCCGCAGCCGCCTTGCCGAGATCGGCGTCGGTCAGCGTGCCGATCGCAGCCTGCAGCCTGTCCTCGAAGCGGCCTGCATGTGCCAGCATCCGCTCGGCACGCGCGATGTCGCGGGCGCCTTCCTGATTGCGCAGATGCAGGAAGGTGGTGACCGTGGGTCCCGTGCCGAGGATCGTGTTGAGCGTGGTCTGCGTGTCATCCAGGAGCGCGGTGCTGGCGGTGGCCAGATTGACCGTCGAGGGCGCAACCGGCCGACCCGCTGCCGGCTGGGAGCCAGTCAGGAAATTGGTGTCAAAGGTAGGATCGACCATGAAGCGGCCGCCACCCGACAGGAAGCTGTCAGCAGCGGACAGCTCGATCCCCGTGTTCCAGCCTTCGGTGACGAAGGTCGCGGTCTCGAAGGCAAAGGCGTTGCCCCGCACATCGGAGGCCGCCCGGATCCAGTCGGCCCACTCGGCCTGCAGATTGATCCGGGCGCGTGATCCCGCTTCATGGCCGCGCGCCGCCAGCACCAGCTCCTGCAGCTTGCCGGTGATCATCTGCTGCTGGGTGACGGCCGCCTGGTAGGCCTCCATGTCGGTCTTCACCAGGGTCAGAACATCGCGGCGGCCCGACCACGTCACCTGGTCCGAGCGCATCTGCGCCGCCTGTGCCCAGGCCGCACCATCATCCTTGACACTGGCCACCTTCTGACCGGTCGCGATCTGCCGCGCCATCGTGTCCATGGTGGCGCGCGCCAGACCGGCGGTGCGGATCGCGCTGGCGATGCCGGAGGAGCCCAGGCCGGAGATCATGCCAGCACACCCCGCTGGGTGCGCTGCACGTTACCGAGCAGGCCGCTGGCCATGTTGCCATAGGTGCTGATGGCCTGACGCACGGTGCTGAG
>JAIXTH010000094.1 GCA_027484265.1 Alphaproteobacteria bacterium | reverse complement strand
CTCGGCGCGTCGGGCAACGGTGCGGGCCACATGCAGCTGCGCGGCCAGCGCGGTGCCCCCGGGCAGCACGAAGGAATCGAGCGGCGGGATCGGCGCGTTCATCGCATCGATCTCTGCCTCCAGCCGGGCCACCTGGGCCGCCACGATCCGCAGCGGCTCCCAGCCCAGGGGAGCGCCCCGCTCGGGGGTGGCGAGATCGGCGCCGAGGTCGAACAGGTCGTTCTGGATCCGCGCCAGCACCGCATCCAGCTCGGGGTCGTGGCCGCAGGACAGGCGCGCCACGCCCAGCACGGCATTGACCTCGTCCACGGTGCCATAGGCCTCCACCCGCGCATCATGCTTGGCGACCCGCTCGCCGGTGGCAAGGCCGGTATCGCCGTCGTCGCCGGTGCGGGTGTAGATGCGGTTCAGCTTGACCATGGGGAGGGCTCCAGTGGCGTCACCTGGGTGACCGGACGTCAATAATCCATCGCGGCCCGGTCCGCATCAGCTGGCACTGCGGCAGACCCCGCTGCCAGCAGGCCCGCGACTTCATCTGTATACCGACGATTTAACCAAGGGCCGGGGAGCGCAGGGCGGGTGTTACCGCAGGTTACCGGCTCTTCAGCCAGAGGCCAGCCATCAGCAGAACCACGGCCACGAACTGGACCACCACCCGCAGGCGCATCAGCTTGTTCGACCGGCTACGCGCCTGATCGCCGGTGCGCATCAGATTGATGATGCCGGCAATGAGCACAATCAAAACAAGGCCCATCGCGGCGCCAGTGGCGATGGAAACGAGGTTCAGGCTGGACGTCTCGGTCATGGTCGCCATTCTAGAGCGCCACAGCTTCGAACGCCAGCGCCGCCGGCTGCACTGGACTTGTCGTCAAACCTGAGAGTACTAACTCCTTTCCAGAGGCGCAGCACCCGCGACGACGCAGGGATGGTTCCGCCAAAAAGGTTACCGGTGTCAGAAGGCCCCCCTGTGAGAAACCGTACAGGCGTTCTGTAATCGACGTCGCAGTGGGGGAGCGTGACCCGCATTGCCCGTCCAGCTGAGGCAACCACCATGTCAGGCATCCGCGCCCGCCAGAAGCAAGCCACTCAAGATCGCGTCCTGCAGGCAGCGCGCACCTTGTTCCTGACCCGTCCCTACGAGGATGTGGGCGTGCGCGACATCGCTGCCGAGGCGAGCGTGGCGACCGGCACCGTGATTGGTGCCTTTGGTTCGAAGGCCGACCTGCTGAACACCATCGTCCTGGATGACATCCTGGCGCAGTACGAGCTGATCAAGGTGGCTGTCGTGGGTCGTCAGACCGTGCTCGAGCGGTTGATGGCGATCGGCCTGACCTGTGTGAACTATCAGGCGCGGCAGTTGCCGCTGCTGCGCACATCCATGGCCCACGCCTGGGTGCGCAGCGATGCCGCCGAGCGCCAGGTGCGCCGGGCGTTGCAGCCGATCCTGGCGTTCGTGCGCGAGGTACTCGCCACCGCACAGGCCCTGGGTGACATCCGGCCCGATGCGCCCGTGGCCGTGGTGGTCGAGATGCTGATCGACGTGCTGGTCCAGTGCTATCGCCGCATGGCCTATGATGGCGTGACCCCGGACACGGTGGCCGACGGACTGCGTACCCGGATCCAGGTACTGCTGGCGGGCGTGGCCTCGGACGCGAGCTCGCTGACCAGCCCGCTGGTGGCACGGGTCCAGCCAGCTGCCGCGTAAGGCGCGCGGTGCAACGGCGGCGTCCACAGGGCAAGACCCTGATGGCAAAAGGGTTGCACCGGCGCACGCGAGGTCCCAAGTGCTGGGGCCCATCAGCCGGATCCCCTGACCATGTTCATCCAGACCGAAGCCACCCCCAACGACAACGCGCTGAAGTTCCTGCCTGGCCGCAGCGTCCATCCCGACGGTCCGGTGGAGTTCTCGGGGGCTGATGAGGCGGCCATGTCGCCGCTGGCGCTGGCGCTGTTCGATGTGGAGGGAGTGGAGCGGGTTTTCTTCGGCCAGGACTTCGTGACGGTGACCAAGGCGGGCGCCGTGGACTGGCCGCATGTGAAGCCAGCTTTGCTCGGCCGGATCATGGACCACTTCGTGTCCGGCCGCCCGGTGATGACCGGCCCCGCGCCAGGCGCCGATACCCCGGCATCGCGCTCGGGTGACTATCAGGGCGAGACCGCACAGATCGTGCGCGAGATCGAGGAAATCCTGGCCACCCGTGTGCGCCCGGCGGTGGCTGGCGATGGCGGCGACATCGACTTCGACCGCTTCGATCCGGAAACCGGCGTGGTGTATCTGCGCCTGCGCGGCTCATGCGCCGGCTGCCCATCCTCGACGATGACCCTGAAGGCCGGGATCGAGAACATGCTCCGCTACTATGTGCCCGACGTGACCCGGGTCGAACAGTCGGTCTGAGGGCCTGCGAGGGCCGCTGGAGCGCGGGGCTCCCGCCGCGCCAGACATGCCGCGAGGCGCCGCAGAGGCGGCGCGCTCCACCGGGTTCCTGGCAACAGCGGGTGGCCCCTAGCGGCAGGATGCCACCGGGCCGGCGGGGACGAGGCGGATGTAGTTGCCACGGCGCACCTGGTGGGCGCTGACTTCCTCGCACTGACCGGGCTGGCGGCGGACCCAATGGCCATCCACGCACACCTGCTCGCCGCCGCCGCTGGCATAGCAGCGCGCATCGATCCAGCGCCAGCGCCCGTCTGCGGGCAGCACGGTGGCATAGCCATAGCCATAGGCCGGTGCCTCCACCCCGGTCAGCGTCACGGTGGCGCCGCCACGGCTGTTGCGGGGATCGCCCGGCGGGGCCGGTGCGGGGGTGGCGGCCGTGTCGGCCGGACGGCGGTAGTTCTGGGCCTCGGCCACACCCGCATGGGCCAGAGCCACAGCTGCAGTGATGACGGCAGCGCCCAGCATAAGGCCGGGAGCGTAAGCGGGCGCGGTTCTGCGCATGGTCTTGACCCTTCTGGTCAGCTGGAACGGCTACCCAAGCGCAGGGGCGGACGGCTGGCTACAGTTTTCCCGTCACCGGTGCGCCCGGCGGACAGGGTTTCGCGTGGCCGGAGTCCCGGCCCCCGAACCAGCTCAGTGCAGCAGCCGCCCGGCCTTGCTGGCCGGCTCGAACACCATATGGGCGAAGCCGACGATGGCGGCGGTGCGCAGCAGTGCCTTCAGCTCGGGCTCCCAGCCCTCCGGCTCGCCTTCCACCGGCAGGCAGGCGGACACCGTGATGTCGCACCAGCCGCGCCGGCCCAGCGTATCGTCGAGGAAGGCACCGGCATTGAGGCCCTCCTCGTTCTCATAGGCCGCCAGCCGCCCCTGGCGGTTCAGGCAGTCGCAGTCGACCACGGTGATGACGGGGCAGCGGGCACCCTTGGCGACCACGGGGTCAAAGCCCTGCGACACCACGGTTCCAACGAGAAGGATCTGTCCGGAAAAGGCACTCATGCCCCGCGCTCCGCAAGAGCGGTGCCAGAGGTCAGTCGGGCGCACCCCGCGGCGTGATCCGCGCCCCCAGTTCCAGCCGGTCGCCGGTCCAGCTGGATGCAATCGCGAACACCCCGGCCAGCTGCTCCGGCGCCAGTGCGTCGCGCGGCGGGCCGTCAGCCACCACCCGCCCACTTTGCATCAGGATCACGCGGTCGGCCTTGCGGGCGGCCAGCACCAGATCGTGCAGCACCACCAGAACCGCCACTCCTGCCCGTGCCCTGGCCGCCAGCAGGTCGAGGGTGGCGTCGGCCTGCGCCGGGTCGAGCATGCCGGTGGGCTCGTCCGCCAGGATCGCCGGGGTCTGCGCTGCCAGCACCCGGGCCAGATGCACCCGCGCCTGCTCCCCGCCCGACAGCGTGTCCACCGCCCGGTGCCGCAGCCCCTCAAGCCCGCAGGCCGCCAGTGCCGCATCCACCGCCTCCCGGTCCTGCGCGGAAGGCCGTGCGCCTGCTCCGCCCCAGGCATAGCGCCCCAGCTCCACCGCCCGGCCCACGCTGAACGGCCAGGCAAAGCTGCGGTTCTGGGGCAGCCAGGCGGCGCGGCGGGCCCGCCCGGCCGGGGTCAGCCGGCGCACGTCGGTGCCACCCAGCAGCGCGCTGCCACTGGCGAGGGGCTCGAGGCCCAGCAGCGCCCGCACCGCCGTGGTCTTGCCGGCCGCATTCGGCCCCGCCAGCACCACCAGCTCGCCTGGCCGGACCGTCAGCGAGGCGGCGTCCAGCAGCACCTGGCCCGCCTTGGCGACGCGTGCGTTCACCAGTTCCAGCCCGCTCATGACGGCTCCTCCCGCCGGCCGTGGCGCAGGGCGATGGCCACGAAGGCCGGGGCGCCGATCAGCGCCGCCACCACCCCCAGCTTCAGCTCCTGATCGCTCGGCACCAACCGCACTAGCATGTCGGCCAGCACCAGAATCACCCCGCCCAGCAGGGCCGACGGCACCAGCGCCCGCCCCGGGTCGTGCCCGGTCAGCGGCCGCACCAGATGCGGCGCCACGATGCCGACGAAGCCGACTGCCCCGGCCAGCGCCACCGCCGCCCCCGTGGCGAGGCCACTGCCCGCCACCACCAGCCACCGCATCCGCCGCACATCCACCCCCATGCTGGCCGCCACCTCCTCGCCAGCCCCCAGCACCGCCAGCGCGGGCGCGGCCAGCACCAGAAGCGCGAGACCCGCCAGCAGGAACGGGACAGCCAGCGCCAGGTCCTCCAGGCTGCGGTTCGCCACCGAGCCCATCGCCCAGGTCACCATGTCCGCCAGCGAGAACGGCGTGGGGGCAAAATTCAGCAGCAGGCTCATCAGCGCCCCTGCAAACGACGACAGCCCGACCCCCACCAGCAGCAGCGCCACCACGGTCCGCGCCCGCGCTGCCGCCAGCACCAGCAGCACCGTCGCCACCAGCGCCCCGGCGATCGCCGCCAGCGGCAGCGCTGGCGGAAACCACGCCACCAGCCCCCAGTAGATCGCCACACAGGCCGCGAGGCTCGCCATCGCCGACACCCCCAGCACCCCCGGCTCGGCCAGCGGATTGCGCAGCAGCCCCTGCAGCGCGGCCCCCGATGCCCCAAGCGCCACCCCCACCAGCAGCGCGGCCAGGGCGCGCGGCAGGCGGATCTCCCACACGATCACCCGGTTGGCCGGATCCCCCGCCCCCGCCAGTGCCGCCAGCAGCTCGCCGGGGCTGAGCGGCGCGGTGCCGATCAGGCAGGCCAGCACCACACAGGCCAGCGCGAGTGCTGCAAGGCCGGTGGTCAGCGGCCAGGTCCGGTCGGCCACCATCATCGCGCCGCCTCCGCCAGAGCCGTGACGGCATCGCCCACGAACCAGCCCGCACAGACGGTGGTGGCACCGTCGAGCCTTGCCACCGGAACCCCGGCCAGCAGACGCCGTGCCACCGGGTGATGGGCGGGCGAGCGGCTGTTCTGGCGGGCTGTCGGGGTATCGAAGAAGGCTGTGGCAGCGTGGTCGGGCGCGGCATCCGCCAGGCGCTCCAGATCGATCGGATGCCAGCCGGGGCGGGTCTCGAAAGGCTGGAAGCCCGCTGCCGTGATCATCCGGCCCACGCCGGTCTGCGGACCTGTCGTGACACCCGCCGCCGACACATAGAGCAGGGTCCGGCCTGCACCGGCCCCGGCTGCGGCCGCCAGTTGCCGGTCCAGGCGGGCGATCAGCCCTTCACCCCGGGCCGGCTGCCCGATGGCGGTGGCGGCTTCCCGCACGTGGGTCCGCACGGCCTCGAAATCATCGCTCCAGCCGATCTGGTGCACCGGTATCCCCAGCCGCTGCAGCTGGCCGGTGATGGCGCCGCCGCCCCCGTAACTGCGCACCACCAGGTCCGGCCGGGCAGCGAGGATCGCCTCGGCGGTAGGCCGCACCACGGGCAGGCCCACCGCCTCGCCCCGAAGATAGGAAAAGTCGCGGACGGCATCGGGGGATACCCCGGCGATCTGATGCCGGTCCGCCAGGCCGATCACGAACTGGTCGGCGCAATAGTCCAGTGAAACAACGCGCTGTGGCGGCGCCCCCGCCGCAACAGCCGGTGCAGGATCGCGCTGCGCAGCCGGCTGCCCGTGGCAACCGGCTGCGAGCACGGCAATCGCCGCAAGGAGCGCTCTAGAAGCTCGCACTGACGCCCATCACGATCTGGCGCGGCGGCGCGCCATAGCCAGCGGTGGTCTGGTAGGTCTCATCGCCCGCATTGTCGATCCGGCCATAGAGGCTCCAGCCTTCCGCCACCTGCCAGGAGGCCCGCAGCGCGATCAGGTCATAACCGGCCAGCCGCACCCGGTTGCCCGCATCATCGAAGCTCGCCCCGGTGCGGGTCCAGCCAAGGTCCAGGTCCAGGGCCGGGACCGGCGTCCATCTGAGGCCGAGGCTCAGCACCGATCCGGGCCTGCGCGGCAGCTCGCGTCCAGTATTGGCGCCCGAGCGGGCCGTGGCTTCCAGACCGGTATAGGCCAGGGACAGCGCCAGCCGATCCGCCACCTGCCAGTCCGCCGTGACCTCGATGCCGTCGGCCCTGGCGCGGGCAATGTTGTCATAGGTTCCGAACGGGCGCTGGGCGCAGATGCGCAGGCTGCTGCCGGTGCAGGACACGAAGTCGATCTGGTTGGTGCTGGAGCGGGTGAAGGCCGTGATGCCCACCGCCAGCCGGCCGTCCAGCAATCGCTGCTCGACCCCCGCCTCGATCGCCGACGCCTCTTCCGGCGCAAGGTCCGGATTGCCGAAGTTCGAGAACAGCTGGAACAGCGTGGGCGCCTTGAAGGCATCGGCGGCGGCGAAGCGGATGATGGTGTCGCCCCCGAACAGCCGCGCCGACAGGGTGGCACGGGCATTGAGGGCTTTCCCGAAGCGGTCGTGGTCGGTGGCCCGCGCGCCGATGGTGGCGGTCAGCCAGAGGGTGGGGTCGAGGCGTGCTTCCAGGAAGGCCGCGCGGGTCTCGGTGCGGGCAGTGAACACCGTGAAGCCCGGCCCCGGGAAGCCCGGCGAGGCGGTATCGATCCGCGACCGCTCGGTCTCGCCGCCGCCGGTGAGGCGCAGGCCCGGTGCCAGCTGCCACACCGCCTGCGCCGACAGCGTGTCGGTGGTGCCCTCGGCGCCAAAGGTGAGAGGCTGCGCAAGGGTCGGGTTCACGCTGTCGCGGGCGATGCTGGAGCGGCTCGCCAGCAGCTTCAGGCTCAGCCCGCCGTCGGCGCGGTCCCAGCTGCCGCCCGTCACCACCACCTGCTCGCGGGTCAAGGTGCGCTCGGGCGTGTCGCCGAGGGCAAAGGTTGGCGGGGCAAAGCCATCGATCCCGGCATCGCTGTCGGCCCACCAGTAACCCGCCTCCAGCGACAGGCCAGACCCCAGCGCGGCCCGGGCGCGCACCCGGGCTGCGGTGGTCTCGAGGCCGTCGGTCTCGGTGCCGCGGGCCGCGGCGCTGATGCCATCGGTCTGGAACCGGCCTGCCGAAGCCGACAGGGCCACCGGTCCGATCCGGGTGCGCAGGGCAAGGCGCGCTGCCCTTGTGTCGAGCTCGCCAGCTTCCAGCGCGGCGCTGCCTTCCAGCCCCACGGCGCCCGGTTCCGGGCTGATGAGATGGATCACGCCGCCGATGGCCTGGCTGCCATACAGGGTCGACTGCGGCCCGCGCAGCACCTCGATCCGCTCCAGATCGCCCACCAGCAGCGTGGCGAAGCTGAAACCGCCACCGGGCGTGGACGGGTCTGACAGGCGCACCCCGTCCAGCAGCACAAGGGTCTGGTCACCCTCGCCGCCGCGCAGGCGGATGGCGGCAAAGCCGCCCGGCCCGCCATTGCGGGTCATGCTGACGCCCGGCACGGCCCGCAGCACATCGGCCACCGGCTCGGAGCCCGCATCGCGCAGCCGCTGTGGCCCCACAACGCTGATCGAGACCCCCACATCGGTCCGCCGGTCGGCGACGCGGGTGGCGGTGACAACGACGGTCTCGTCCGGCTCCTGCGGTGAGGGGGCAGCGGGGCTGGCGGTGGCCTGCGGCGGCTGCGACTGGGCCATGGCAGGGCTGGTCCACCCGGTCGCCAGCAGGGCGGCCAGGAGGGCGGTGGGCGCGGCCCACAAGGTCAAGGTGGTCTTCACGTCTCTCATCTCCAGCGCGCCCGGCCCGACCGCCCCATGCGGGGGCTTCGGTGCGCCAAGAGTCGCTGCAACGGAGACGATGCTCCGGCCTTCCGGCTGGCCCAGGCCGGATGGACGAACGACGGCGATGGCAGGTCTCCCGGCTTGCGGGTCATCACCTTGATCCGGCCTTCCCGGAGCCCTGTCGGGCTCCAGTGGCACATCCCCATCCGGTTCCGGATGCGGAGGGATCGCGGCTCGCCGCTTACGGTCGCTGGCACGGCTGCCGATTCAGGGCCTAGGCCCCCCACGACATTCCCTTTTCACCCCGGCTTCCCGAGGCACCATCTGGACTGGTGGTAACAGGCTCGTGAAATCCTGCCAAGCGGGATCGTAGCAGCCAGGAGTGAGACAGGGGCGCGCAGGCCCGTCCTCCCCGGGAGCCGCCAGCCCGCCCACCCCGCCGGTCGGTTCGTGGCGCAGCCGCTTGCCAGGCGCCGCATCACCTGTCACCGCGCCAGCATGGATCTGCCCCGGCCTCTCGTCTCTGCAACCTTGCTCCGGCGCTACAAGCGCTTCCTCGCCGATGTGCGGCTGGAAGATGGAAGCAAGGCGGTGGCGCACTGCGCCAATCCAGGCTCGATGATGGGGCTGCAGGCGCCGGACAGCCGGGTGTGGCTGAGCCAGGCGGGGCCCGGTCGCAAGCTGGCTTATGGGCTGGAGCTGGTGGAGGCCGATGGCACGCTGGTGGCAATCAATACAATCAATCCCAACCGGATCGCCGTCGAAGCTGTGCGCGACGGTCTGGTGAGCGGCGTTGCCGCCGATGCCACCCTGCAGCGCGAAGTGGCCTATGGCACCGAGAACTCGCGGATCGATCTGGTGGCCACCAACCCCGATGGCGCGGCCAGCTGGATCGAGGTCAAGAACTGCCACCTGATGCGCCAGCCGGGCCTCGCCGAATTCCCCGACAGCGTCACCACCCGCGGCGCCAAGCACCTGCGCGAACTGGCGCGGCTGGTGGAGGCCGGACAGCGGGCGGTCCTGCTGTTCATCATCCAGCGCGGCGACTGTGACCGGCTGGCCTTTGCCCGGGATATCGATCCGGGCTATGGTGACGCTGTCCGTGCGGCGGCGCAGGCGGGTGTTGAAGTCCGCGCCCTGCGATGCCACGTGGATATCACCAGCGTCCGCGCCATTGCGCCGGTTCCCGTCGAACTCTGATCCGCCCTGAAAGTCGCCTCCGCATGTATGTCCAGGCCAGTTCCGCCGCCGCCCGCCGGGCCGAAAACACGATCAAGCTGCATGGACCGGACGACTTCGCCGGCATGCGGGCCGCCGGCCAGGCCGCTGCCCGGGTGCTGGACCTCTTGGTGCCGGAAGTGAAGCCGGGGGTGACCACCGAGGCGCTGGATGATCTGGCCCGCGAGTTCATCTTCGACCATGGCTGGATCCCGGCCTGCCTGGGCTACAAGGGCTATCCCAAGACGCTGTGCACCTCGATCAACCACGTGGTCTGCCACGGCATCCCCGGTCCGCGCCCGCTGCGCGAGGGCGATGTGCTCAATATCGACGTGACCGTGATCGTGGACGGCTGGCACGGCGACACCTCGCGGATGTATGTCGCCGGCGAAGCCCCCCGCAAGGCGATGCGGCTGATGGACATCACCTGGGAAGCGATGCAGCGCGGGATCGCCGCCGCGCGCCCGGGCGCCACGGTGGGCGACATCGGCCACGCCATCCAGACCTATGTGGAAGCCCAGCGCTGTTCGGTGGTGCGTGACTTCTGCGGCCATGGTCTGGGGCAGGTGTTCCACGACAACCACAATATCGTGCACGCCGGCCGTCGCGGTGAGGGTCCGGTGCTCAAGCCCGGCATGTTCTTCACCATCGAGCCGATGGTGAATCTCGGCAAGTTCGGGGTCTCGATCCTGCAGGATGGCTGGACCGCCGTGACCAAGGACCGCTCGCTCTCGGCGCAGTACGAGCACTCGGTGGGCATCACCGAAGACGGGGTCGAGATGTTCACGCTCTCTCCGGCCGGGCTGCATACCCCGCACAATCCCTCCCTGTCGTCGAGCCTCGCGCCCGCAGCGGCAGCTGCCTGAGCCGCAGGCCCAAGATGGCAGACACCCCCTCCAAGAAGGATCTGGAGGAACACCGGCAACGGGTGCGTGACCGGTTTGCCCTGACGGGCGGGGATGACTTCCGCGACTATGAGCTGCTGGAGCTGATGCTGTTCGGGGTGCTGCCCCGGGTGGACACCAAGCCGATCGCCAAGGAACTGATCGCCCGGTTCCGGACTCTGGATGGCGTGATCGGCGCCCCGCGTGAACAGCTGATGGCGGTGCACAGGATCGGACCGGCCGTGGCAACCCACATCAAGGCCATCCACCGCATCCTGGTGGCAGTCGAGCGCGAGCCATTGGCCGTCCGCCCGGTGCTGGGCTCGTGGAGCGCGGTGCTGGGTTATCTCAAGCGGCTGCTGGCGGAAGAGACGGAAGAGCAGGTGCGGGTGCTGTATCTGGACCGGCGCCTGCGGCTGATTGCAGACGAGGTGCAGGGGCGCGGCACCATCGATCAGGCCGCGATCTATCCCCGCGAAGTGGCGCGGCGCGCGCTGGAGCTGCGGGCCGCCTCGGTGATCCTCGCCCACAATCACCCCACCGGCGATCCCTCCCCCTCCCGCCAGGACATCGCCATGACGAAGGAAGTGATCGCAGCCCTCCAGCCCCTGGGCGTGACGGTGCACGACCATGTCATCGTCGGCCGCGACGGCACCCGCAGTATGAAGGCGCTGGGGCTGATCTAGCGGGACTGGGACGTCCACAGCAGGCTGACGGGCGCCGCGTGGATGTCGAGGTCGGCCGCCTGCACCCGCTCATGCGGATGCAGCAGCAGCCCCCGGACAAACCGGTCGCCGGCGGCTTCCTTGAGCTTGCGCAGGCCCTTGAAATCGCGCGGCGACAGAGTCGCTGACGCCTTCACTTCGATCCCGACAATCCGGCCGCGGCTGTCTTCCAGCACCAGGTCGACCTCGTCACTGCCGTGGGTCCGGAAGTGGTAGGCATGCACCCGGGTCTGACTCCAGCTCATCAGCCGCAGCACTTCGGCTACCACGAAGCTCTCGAGGACCGGTCCGAACCGGACCCGGTCCCGCGCCCACAGTTCAGCGCTGTCACCGCGCAGATGGGCCAGCACGCCGGTATCGAGAAACTGGAGCTTGGGGGTCTTCACCACCCGCGCAATCCGGTTGCTGGTCCATGGCGCCAGCCGCCGGACAAGGAACAGCCGCTCGAGGACCGTCAGATACTTCTGCACGGTGGGGCGGGACAGGCCGAGCGCGGTGCCAAGGCCGGTCTGGTCCACCAGCTGCCCCGCCTGTTCGGCCAGATGCGCCAGCATCCGGGGCAGCTGATCCAGCTGATCCACGCTGGCGATGTCGCGGACATCGCGATCCAGCACCGCAGACAGATGCGCGCCCAGCCACCGCTGGCGCCGGGCCGCGGTGGGACGCAGCACCGCCTCCGGATAGCCGCCCGTGAGGGCCCGCGCCTCGATATCCCCGGAAACCACCGGTGCCTGGTCAGTCGGCACAGCACCGCCATCGAAGACCCAGTCCACAAAGCCGCCCTGTGTCCCCGCGATTTCACACTGGGCCAGCGGCAACAGGGTCTGGACGGAGATCCGTCCCGCCAGCGAATCCTGCACACGGGGCAGCTGCATG
>JAIXTH010000178.1 GCA_027484265.1 Alphaproteobacteria bacterium | reverse complement strand
TGGCGCCGTCTGTTGCAGCTTGTCCTGCGCTGGCACGGGGCCCTGCACCGGCGTTTCCGGGCTCCCGCCCGCGTGCGGGTGTGCAGGGTCAGGAGTGCGCCGGTTCTGGCTCTGTGCAAGCCATAGTGGCGGTCAGGCCATCGCAGTCACAATCGATCCCACCGGACTTGCGCGCCCAACCGGGCCGCAAGCCGGTCATCCGTGACCAGTCGCGAACCGATCCGCCCGCGGTGATGCCCGGGGCGGGACATGGACCCATGGGCAGGCGGGTCTGTGACCGTCCCCGGAGGTTCCACAGCGAGGTCGAGGCGTCGGCGTGAAACGGCGATTGACAGCCCGCTTTCTTGACCTTTGGCGCGCTGCGGGGTCTACCCGCGCGCGTGATTGGCCGCCTGCGGCGCCCGCGCTGGTTCCGGTGCGCGCCTGCTGCATCGGTCGGCAGGAAAGACCCTCATGAGCCGTTACCGTACCCATACCTGCGGCGCCCTGCGCGCCTCTGACGCTGGTTCCACCGTGAAGATCGCGGGCTGGATCCACCGCCGCCGTGACCATGGCGGCGTGGCCTTCATCGATCTGCGCGACCACTATGGCATCACCCAGATCGTCTGCGGGCCGCAGAACCCGAATTTCGACCGCCTGACCCGGCTGCGGGCCGAGAGCGTGATCGGCGTCGAGGGCGAGGTGATCCTGCGCGATCCGGCCACCGTGAACCCGGACCTCGCCACCGGCGAGATCGAGCTGCGCGTGATCGGGCTTGAGGTGCATTCGCAGGTCGAGACCGACCTGCCGGTGCCGGTGTTCGGCGAACCCGACTATCCCGAGGAAGTCCGCCTGCGCTACCGGTTCATGGACCTGCGGCGCGAGACCCTGCACAACACCATCATGCTGCGCTCGCGCATGGTCAAGTCGATCCGCGACCGGATGTGGCAGGCGGGTTTCACCGACTTCCAGACCCCGATCCTGACCGCCTCCAGCCCGGAAGGCGCCCGCGACTTCCTGGTGCCGAGCCGCCTCAACCCCGGCAAGTTCTATGCCCTCCCGCAGGCGCCGCAGCAGTTCAAGCAGCTGATCATGGTGGCGGGCTTCGACCGCTACTTCCAGATCGCCCCGTGCTTCCGCGACGAGGACCCGCGCGCCGACCGCTCGCCCACCGACTTCTACCAGCTGGATGTCGAGATGAGCTTCGTCGAGCAGCAGGACGTGTTCGACGCGATGGAGCCGGTGATCGGCGGCGTGTTCGAGGAATTCGCGGGCGGCTGGAGCGTGGACCGCAACTGGCCGCAGATTTCCTATGCCGACAGCGCCCTGTGGTACGGCACCGACAAGCCGGACCTGCGCGTCCCGCTCAAGATGCAGCGGGTGTGCGAGCATTTCCGGGGCTCGGGCTTTGCCGTGTTCGCCAGCATGCTCGAGAAGCCCGGCACCGAAGTGCGGGCGATCCCGGCCCCCGGCGGCGGCAGCCGCAAGTTCTGCGACAGGATGGACGGCTTCGCCAAGAAGGAAGGTCTGCCCGGCATGGGCTATATCTTCTGGCGCCTTGCTGCAATTCCTGACGAAGCAAAGGCAGATCCAACGCATCCAATTAGTAAAGTCGTTGCAAGCCAGAGGCTTACTGAGGAGAAGTACTGGGAAGAAGTTACAGAGCATAAGCGGCAACTACCTAGTTCTATGCTCACCCTTAGCGAAGACTCGTATTTTGAAGCTGCTGGACCTCTCGCCAAAAACGTAGGACCAGAGCGCGCAGAAGCGATAAGGGTGCAATTGGGCCTCAGACTTGATGATGCCGCCTTCTTCCTCGGCGGCAAGCCGGAGGCGTTCGAGCGGGTGGCCGGCAAGGCGCGGGTGGTGATCGGCCAGGAGCTGGGCCATTTCGACGAACAGCGCTTTGCCTTCTGCTGGATTGTCGACTTCCCGATGTATGAGTGGGACGACGAGAACAAGAAGGTGGATTTCTCCCACAACCCGTTCTCGATGCCGCAGGGCGGGCTGGAGGCCCTGGGGAACCAGGAGCCGCTGACCATCAAGGCCAACCAGTATGACCTGGCCTGCAACGGCTATGAGCTCCTGTCGGGCGGGATCCGCAACCACCGCCCGGATATCATGGTGAAGGCGTTCGAGATCGCGGGCTATCCGGCCAGCGAAGTCGAGGCCCGCTTCGGTGGCATGCTGAACGCGTTCCGCCACGGCGCCCCGCCCCACGGCGGCTGCGCGGCGGGGATCGACCGGATGGTGATGCTGCTGGCGCGCACCACCAACATCCGCGACGTCATCATGTTCCCGATGAACCAGCAGGCCCAGGACCTGATGATGGGCGCCCCCTCGCTGCCCACCGCCAAGCAGCTGCGCGAGCTGAACCTGCGCGTGGTGGCCGAAGAGAAGAAGGCCAACAGCTGAAGCCAGGCGTAAGGTGCACCGGCCAGCCGGTGCACCTTACGGGCTGTTCCTCCCGCGGAACAGGCTGGTGGAAGGGCCGCGCGGCCCGCGCCCGTGCGAGCGACCTGCGTGAGGGGGTACAGGCGCTGGTCAGGCTTCGTCGGTGTCGCTGACGGAGCTCTCGCCGTCCTCGTCCTCGCTGCCGAAGTCGTCATCGGCGGCGTCATCAACCGGGTCGGCGTCTTCGCCGTCTTCCCCGTCCTCGTCGTCGGTGGTTTCGTCCGCGCCTTCAGTATCCACGTCCGCAGCCTCGGCTTCAGCCGTCACGTCATCGGTTCCGAAATCGTCGAGAACGTCGTCCAGATTGCTCATCGTCTGCTCCCAGGGACCCGAATGCCCCACCATTCTGGCAGGACCTGTTCATCC
>JAIXTH010000242.1 GCA_027484265.1 Alphaproteobacteria bacterium | reverse complement strand
AGATACCCGCGAGACCGCGCCGGCGCCGCTGGCGCCGCCTGTTGCAGCTGGTCCTGCGCTGGCACGGGGCCCTGCACCGGCGTTTCCGGCCCGCCGCCCGCGTGCGCGTTTGCAGGGTCAGGAGTGCGCCGGTTCTGGCTCTGTGCAAGCCAGAGTGCGGGTCAGGCGCCGACAATCACAACCGCCCCCGCCGGGGCTGAGCGCTCCTGGAAGCGCCAGGGCGTTCTGTTGCCGGCTGCCGGACCGCTGGACCGCGCAGCTCCTGCTGCGCCCCACTCCGGCGCGAGGCGCGGCAGAGGCCGCGCGCTGCGGCGGACCCAAGCAGAAGCCCCGCCGGACGCTGGTCCGGCGGGGCTTGCCATCTTGATGCTGCCAGCAGCAGAAGCGCCTTAGCGGGCGTCTTCCAGCTGGACGGCATTGGCGGCAATTTCCGCCGACAGCTCGTCCTCGGCTGCCTTTTCATCGGCAAAGCGCGACGCGATCACGTCCTCGCCCTTGGCCTGGCGCTCGGCTTCGTCGACCGAGCGGGCGACATTGACCGACACCGTCACATCGACTTCGGCGTGCAGGCGCACCGACACCGAATACAGGCCGATGGCCTTGATCGGCTTGTCGAGCAGCACCTGGCCGCGGGTCACGGCGAAGCCGGCTTCCACCGCCGCTTCGGCGATGTCGCGGGCCGCGACCGAACCATACAGCTGGCCGCCTTCGCCGGCCTGGCGGATCAGCACGAAGGCCTGGCCGTCGAGCTTCTCGCCAGCGGTGGCCGCAGCCGCGCGGGCCTCGGCGTTGCGGGCTTCGATGTCGGCGCGCTGGGCTTCGAACTTGCGCTTGTTGGCTTCGGTTGCCCGCAGAGCCTTGGCCTGCGGCAGGAGCCAGTTGCGGGCATAGCCCGGCTTCACGGTGACGATGTCACCGATGGTGCCGAGGCGGCCGACGCGTTCCAGAAGGATCACTTCCATGGTGGGGTCTCCTTACTGGACAGCGTAGGGCAGCAGCGCGAGGAAGCGGGCGCGCTTGATCGCCTTGGCGAGTTCGCGCTGCTTCTTCTGGCTGACAGCCGTGATGCGGGACGGGACGATCTTGCCCTTCTCGGACAGATAGCGCTGCAGGAGCTTCACGTCCTTGTAGTCGATCTTCGGCGACTGGGCGCCGGAGAAGGGGCACACCTTGCGGCGGCGCGCAAACGGGCGGCGCGTCGGCAGGTTGGAGATGGTGAACTTGGCAGTCATGCGTCTCAGGCCTCCACAGGCGAGGTTTCGGCGCGGGCCTTGGCCTTCTTCTCGTCGCGTTCGCGGCGGGCCAGGATCGGCGACGGGGTATCGTCGAGGGTCTCGGTGCGGACGGTGAGGTAGCGCATCACTTCTTCGGAAATCCGCAGCTTGCGCTCGACTTCGTGCAGGACGGGCGCGTCGGCCTCGGCCTTGAGCAGCGAATAGTGCGCCTTGCGGTTCTTGTTCACGCGGTAGGCGAGGTTGCGCAGGCCCCAGTATTCGGGGGCGAGCACGGTACCACCGGCGTCGGTGATCTGCTTGGCGACGTCTTCGACAAGCGCATCAACCTGTTGCGGCGAGAGATCCGGCCGCGAAATCAGGGTCAGTTCGTAAGCGGGCATAGTCCATTCCCAGTTGGGCTGCGGGAGCGTTCCAGCCGGGACAGCCGGAAACACCCATGGCTCTGATCCGCAGGGCTTCGCACGGAACGCACGAAAACCCCCGCGCGGACAGACCGCAGCCGGGTGAAGCGGGGCCTAAAGCAGAAAAGCCCGGCGAAGGGAAGGCCGGGGCTGCAGCGCGGCTGCGCTGGTGTCTGCCTAGCGGGGCGCTGTCGCGGCTGCAGCGCGCAGGATCCCCAGCAGACGCTGGCCGGCCCTGGCTTCGAGGCGCAGGCCGCGGTCGCGCTGGAACTGCGCGATGGCCGCCTTGGAGCGGGTGCCGAGGATGCCGTCGGGCACGCCGGCATCATAGCCGAGCCGGTTCAGCAGCTCCTGCACCTCACGCCGTTCCGCGCGCGACAGCGGCGGGTCATCGGTGGGCCAAGGCTGCACCACGCCGGGCTGTCCCTTCAGCCGGTCGGCCAGCAGATTCACCGCCAGTGCATAGGAATCCGCCGGGTTATAGGCGCGCACCGCATCGAAATTCCGGCCCACCAGGAAGCCCGGCCCGCCAGCGCCTGCGGGCAGGATCAGCCCATAGGCCACCTCGCTCTGCGGCAGCGCCCCGCCATCTCCCAGACGGAAGCCGGCCGCGCTCCAGGCCCGCAGGCTGCGCCGGTTGGTGCGGCCGGTGGGGCCTGCATAGCCAGCCGGCACCTGCACCTCATAGCCCCAGCGCTGTCCTGCCACCCAGCCCGACCGGGCGAGGTAGTTGGCGGTGGAGGCCAGCGCATCGCGCGGCTCGTCGATGATGTCGCGGCGGCCATCCCCTGTTCCGTCCACGGCCAGCGCCCAGAAGGTGGTGGGCATGAACTGGGTCTGACCGAAGGCACCCGCCCAGCTGCCCCGGAAGTGCTCCGGACTGACGTGGCCGGCGGCCTGGATCCGGATCGCGGCCACCAGTTCGGTGCGGAAGAAACTGCGGCGCCGGTTGTCCGAGCAGCCCAGGGTCGCCAGCGAATTCAGTACGAGGCGCCGTCCCAGCACCGAGCCGAAATTGGTCTCCACCCCCCAGATCCCTGCGATGGTGTGGGTGTCGACGCCGGTCCGGCGCGCGAGGTCGGCCAGAAAGGCCTGCTGCGTGGCCATGGCCCGCTGGCCATCGGCCACCCGCTCGTCATCGACGAGGGCCGCCAGATAGTCCCAGATATGGGCGCGCGCTTCCGGATTGACCTGCGAGGCGGCGATCACATCCGGGTCGGGGGCCACGAACGGCACCACGGCGGCGCGGGCTGCGGCAGCGGGCGCACCGGCGCGGATCGCGTCCTCGGCTGCGGCGCGCACACAGGCCTGGAAGGCTGGCACCGGGGTCAGGGCCGGGCGCGGCAGGTTCGGGCGCTGCTCGCCAGCCGGATTGCCGGCGGCTGCGGGCACCGGCTGGGCCGGAGTCAGGGTCTGGGCGGAGGTCTGGGTGACGGCAAGACCCGCCACCACCAGACCAGCGGCTGCAACACCGAGAGCCGACAGGGCAAGAATGGACGTGAGGGGTCGTTGGTAAGCCATCGGTGCAGCCTAGAGCGGTTCGCGCCCGGCCTGAACCCCCATTTTCGCGGCAGGGCTGTCCAGCCTGCGACGGCGGCCTCAGGCCGCAGCCTCCTGCACCGTGGCTTTCATGCCATGGCGGGCGATCATGGTGGCCAGCTGCTCCGGATCGAGGGGCTTGGTGATGAAGTCGTCCATCCCGGCGGCAAGGCACGCGCGGCGGTCCTCTTCCATGGCCGCTGCCGTCAGCGCGATCACCGGCGTGGCCGAGACCGGGCCGGGCAGGGCGCGGATGGCGCGGGTGGCGGCATAGCCGTCCATCACCGGCATGTGCACGTCCATCAGCACGAGATCATAAGGCGCCGCCTGCAGCGCTGCCAGCGCCTCGGCGCCGGTCGCCACACCGATTACGTCGCAGCCTGCCCGCTTGAGCAGGGCCTTGGCCAGCAGGGCATTGACCGGATTGTCCTCTGCCAGCAGCACCCGGATGCCGGTGGCCGGGGCACGGCTCTCGGCCCGCTCGTCATTGGCAGCGGGGATCGCAGGTGGCGCCGCCGCATCGGAAGCCGCCAGCACGACCCGCTCCACCAGCGAGGCCCGCCGCAGCGGCTTGATCAGATAGCCGGCAGCGCCCGACTGGCGCCAGGTCTCGATCAGATCGCGCCGCTCCTGCGGGATCAGCGCCACCAGCGGGCGCCCCGCCCGGATCCAGCTGCGCCCGTCGCCCTGGGTCAGGGCGTGATCCAGCAGCACGGCGCAGGCATCCTTCACCCCGCGCGGGCTGGTCACCCGCCGCACCCGTGCGCCCTCGGCGGCGAGTGCTGCCTGCACCGCCTCGAACAGCACGTCTGATCCGGTCGCCACTGCCACCGAACGGCCCGCCAGCCGGGTACCGCCCACGGCCTGATCCACCCTCGCCAGCGGCAGGGCCACGGTGAAGACCGAGCCGCCACCGGCGCGCGGCCCCACCTCCACCGTGCCGCCCATCGCCACTGCCAGCTTGCGCACGATCGCGAGGCCAAGGCCGGTGCCGCCATAGCGGCGGGTGTGGGAACTGTCGGCCTGGGCGAATTCCTCGAAGATCGCGTCGGCCTTGTCGTCGGGAATGCCGATGCCGGTGTCCTCGATGCTGAACCGCAGCCAGCCGTCGGGCAGGGCCCCCACCCGCAGCAGCACCCCGCCGCTTTCGGTGAACTTCACCGCATTGGAGGCGAGGTTGAGGATGATCTGGCGCAGGCGCCCGTCATCGCCGCGCACCCGGGCCGGCACCCCGGCCTCAGCGGCCACCGCGATCTCGAGCCCCTTCTCCTGGGCGCGCGGCGAGCACAGCTCGGCGATGGACTGGAGGGTATGAACCGGATCGAAATCAAGCGCTTCCAGCTCGATCTTGCCGCTCTCCAGCTTCGCGTAATCCAGGATATCGTTCAGCAGTGACAACAGGTGCTGGCCGCTGTCCTGCACCGCATCCAGCCAGCTGCGCTGGGCCGGGGTCAGCTCGCTCATCCCGATCAGGCCGGCCATGCCGAGGATGCCGTTGAGGGGGGTACGGATCTCGTGGCTGAGGGTGGCGAACAGCATGGTCTTGGCGCGCGCCGTCTCGTCGGCATCGGGCCGGAACAGCGCCACCAGCGTGCCGTCGGCCCGCTCGGCGAAGCTCCAGCCATGGCGGTGCTCGAACCACGGACCGAACGCCCCCCCGGCGACGTCCGCCCCGAACCGCTCGACAGCCTGGCGGTTGGCGGCGATCACCTTGCCAGTCGCGGTGGCGAGGATCGCGCAATCGGGGATGTCGTCGAGGGTAAGGCCGGTCATGGGCCAAGCATAGGCCAGCCCGGTAAACATGGGGTTTGGTTGGAGCGCATCTGCTTGCAGCTGCGCTCCAGGCGGGCAAAAGCAGCCGCAGTAAACGTGCCATAGCAACGATGATCTGGAGCGCAGCTGCTTGCAGCTGCGCCCGCCGAAGGCGACTTCAGTCGACATGAAGCGCAGGCCCAAGCGCCGCTGCGCGTCGCTGGCGCAGCTGCAAGCAGCTGCGCTCCAGAGCCTTGTCTGTCAGTTTGGGAACACTGGGAGCCTTGACCAATCCGGGCTCCAAAGGCCCTGCGCCTTCCACCAGGCGGAGGACCAGCGCCAGTCCATCGGTGCCCGAACCAGCCCGGCATCAACCGGGTTGTACTCGACATAGCGGAGCAGCCGATCAGCCTGCTGTCGGTTCCGGCAGAAGCGGTCAAAGTACCCTGGCTCGAATGGCGTTGCGGGTGCACGGCTCCACCCCCGCGTGACCCGCGCCTTCCAGACACGAACCGCATCGGCCAAGCGCATCCCGTCGGGGACATGGCACGCGACATGAGCGTGATCCGGCATTACACACCATGCCATCATCACGGTTCCCGTTGCCTCGCCTGCCAGCAAACCTTCGACGAACAGTCTGGCCGCGCCAGTGGTGACCAAGTCGATGTCCGCACGCCCGCGCAGGACGATGTGCTGGAGGAGGCCGCTCGCATCGATATGCGGCAGGCGGTGGTGGCGATACCAGCCGGGTTTCAGGCGGGTTGACATGGTTGGAACATAATAGGAACAACGGCGGATGGCGAGCATGCGCTTTGTAACCGTTCACTCATTGGACACTCTGGTTTCCTGGAGCGCAGCTGCTTGCAGCTGCGCCCGCCGAAGGCGACTTCAGTCGACATGAAGCGCAGGTCCAAGCGCCGCTGCGCGTCGCTGGCGCAGCTGCAAGCAGCTGCGCTCCAAGGGGGGAGGCGGGGTTAGCCGCCGCCGCCAAACTGTTCGGCCCAGGCGGTGACCTGGGTGTCCTCGATCTTGGCGAACAGGACCGGGGGCGGCTCGAAGGCGTGGCCGGGCGGGAGGGTATCGAGCAGGGAGGCGTCGTCCGCACCCGGCCAGCCCCGGCCTTCAGCCGGGACGGCCATCGCATCCAGCACCCGCTGCGCGGTGTCCGGGATGAAGGGGGCCGCGAGGCGCGCGAACAGGGTCACCAGATTGAGGCCGGTGCGCACCACCACCGCTGCCCGCTCGGGATCGGTCTTGATCGCGCTCCAGGGGGCCGCTTCCTGCAGATACTCGTTGCCGGCCACCCACAGGGCGCGGGTCTCGGCGGCGGCCTTGCGGAAGTCCATCGCGTCGTGGTGGGCGGTGAGGGCAGCGATGCCGTCGGCGAGGCGCGCCGCCAGCGCCTGTTCCAGCGGCCCGGGCGCGCCGCCGCCGGGCACCCGGCCTTCCATCTTGGTGGCAGCAAAGCGGGTGATGCGGTTGACGAAATTGCCGAACACATTGGCGAGGTCGGCATTCACCGCGCTCTGGAACCCTTCCAGCGTGAAGGCCGCGTCCGAGCTCTCGGGGGCATTGGCCAAGAGATACCAGCGCCAGTAATCCCCCGGCAGCAGCTCCAGCGCCTGGTCCATGAAGATGCCGCGCTTGCCGCTGGTGGAGAACTTGCCGCCATACCAGGTCAGCCAGTTGAAGGCCTTGAGACGGTCCACCGCCTTCCACGGCTCGCCCGAACCGAACAGCGTCACCGGGAACGACACGGTGTGGAACGCCACATTGTCCTTGCCCATGAACTGCACATAGGTCACGTCGTCGGCGCCCTGATCGGTGCGCCACCAGCGCTGCCAGTCCTGACCGGTGGCCGCCGCCCATTCCTCGGTGGCGCCGATATAGCCGATCGGCGCATCGAACCACACATAGAACACCTTGCTGTCAAAGCCCGGACGGGGTGCCCCGTCCTGGGTGACCTTGATCCCCCACGACAGATCGCGGGTGATCGAGCGGTCCTGCAGCCCCTCGTCCAGCCACTTGAAGGCAATGGAGCGGGCCAGGTGCGGCCACTGCGTGCTGGCATCCACCCAGTCGCGGACGCGCGCCTCCATCAGCGGCTGGCGCAGGAACAGGTGGGCGGTGTCGCGGATCTCAATGTTGGTCGAGCCGGAAATCTTCGAGCGCGGGTTCTTGAGCTGGACCGGGTCGAGCAGGCTGCCGCAATTGTCGCACTGGTCGCCGCGCGCATCCTCATAGCCGCACACCGGGCAGGTGCCCTCGACATAGCGGTCAGGCAGGAAGCGGCCGTCATCCACCGAATAGACCTGCGCCGTCACCCGCTCCTCGATCAGGCCGGCCCGCTCCAGGGCCTCGGCGAAGTGCTGGGTGCGGGCGTGGTTCAGGGGGTGGGAGGTGCGCCCGAAGTGATCGAACGACAGGTGGAAGCCGGCGCAGGCCGCCTTCTGGATTTCGTGCTGGTCGTCGCAATAGGCGCGCACGCTCTGGCCGGCCTCGGCGGCCGCCAGTTCGGCCGGGGTGCCATGTTCGTCGGTGGCGCAGATGAACAGCACCTCGTGCCCCTGCATCCGGCGATAGCGGGCGTGGACATCGGCCGGCAGCATGGACCCCACCAGGTTCCCCAGGTGCTTGATTCCATTGATGTAGGGCAGGGCGGACGTGATGAGGAAGCGGGCCATGACGCCCATCTAGTGCATCCGGCCCCGGCGCGGGAGCCGGTTATCTGCGAAAAGCGATGAAGCCGCCGCAAGCGCGGCGGCCCGCCGGACTAGGCGGCCGGGATCAGGCCGCCGAGAGGCCGCTCCAGGGACACCAGGCCAGAGCTGATCACTGCTGCCAGCACCATCCACACCACGGCGGCGGCCACTGTGGTCCAGACCAGCTTGCGCTTGATATTGGCCAGAAGCGGGGCGCCGGGCTCGGTGCCGGGCACCACATCGCCCGCTTCCGCCTGACTGCGGGCGCCGATCGGCAGCATCACGAACAGGATCAGCCACCAGATGGTGAGGTATATGGCCGTGCCGGTGAACCAGTCCATGCCTCAGTGCTCCTCGCCCTTCGGGCTTTCCATCAGTTCAATCAGCACACCGTTGGAGTTCTTCGGGTGCACGAAGATGATCGGGGTGCCATGGGCGCCGATGCGCGGCTCGCCCAGCACCGTGGCGCCGCGTTCCACCATCGCATCGCGGGCCTCGATGATGTCGGGCACTTCGAAGCACACATGATGCTGGCCGCCAGCCGGGTTCTTCTCGAGGAACTTGAGGATCGGCGAGGTCTCGCCCAGCGGTTCGATCAGCTCGATCTGGCTGTTGGGCACATCCACGAACGCCACCCGAACCCCCTGAGCCGGCATGTCGCGGATCGGGGTGATGTCGGCATCGGTCACGCCGTAGAGCGTGCGGTAGGTGTCGAGTGCGTCGGCGATCGACGGCACCGCAACGCCGACATGGTTCAGGCGGCCAAGTTTCATGGCGCAAGTCTCCCTGTGTTCACCGCGACCGGCGGGCGAGATGGCAGGCGGTCAGGCCGCCTTGGCCGTCTCGGCGATCTTGGCTTCGAGCATCTTCTGGGCGCTGACATAGTCCGTCTTGCCGGTGCCGAGAACGGGAATTGCATCAACCTCGATGATCTTGCGCGGCAGATACAGCTCGGCGACGCCGTTCTCGCGGTACCAGGCCTGCAGCTCGGGTCGGGAGGCTTCCTTGCGGTCGGTCAGCAGGATCACCTGTTCGCCCTTCTTGGGGTCGTTCAGGGCCAGGGCCACATGGGCGTTGTCGGGCCACTGGGCGGTGGCATAGCCCTCCACCGCCGTCAGCGACACCATCTCGCCTCCGATCTTGGCAAACCGCTTCACCCGCCCGCGGATCACGACATAGCCTTCCTTGTCGATCGACACGACATCGCCGGTGTCATGCCAGCCCGAAGGCAGCGGCTGGATCTCGCCCGGGGTGTCCACCCGGGCATAGCCCAGCATCATGTTCGGCCCGCGCACATACAGACGGCCGCCGCCCTCGATGCCGGGAATGCTCTCCAGCTTCCACTCGACGCCCGGCACGAAGCGGCCAACCGAGCCCGGGCGGTTGCCGCTGTCGGGGGTGTTGACCGCGATCACGGGGCTGGCCTCGGTGGCGCCATAGCCCTCGACGATCGGGCAGTCGAAGCGGGCCAGCATCATCTGGCGGGTCTCGTCCTTCACCTTCTCGGCGCCGCACACCACAAAGCGCAGCGAGGACAGGTCGCCGTCATCGGCCTGTCGGGCATACTGGTTCATGAAGGTGTCGGTGGCGAACAGGATGGTGCTGCGGGTCTCGCGCACCATCTTCACGATCTCCTTCGGCCGGGTGGGCGAGGGGAACAGCACGCACTTCATGCCTTCCAGCAGCGGCAGCAGCGTGCCGCCGGTCAGGCCGAAGCTGTGGAAGATCGGCAGCGGGTTGAACACGATGTCGGTGGTGAACAGGTCGACGTGGCCGGCCACCTGCTCGACATTGGCGACGATATTGGCATGGCTGAGCGCCACGCCCTTCGGCGCGCCTTCCGTGCCAGACGTGAACAGCATCACGCCAATCGAATCCGGATCGATCTTCGGCACGATGAAGCCCGCCAGATTGGCCTCCAGCAGACCGCGCACCTTGTCGACGCCGCCCAGGCTGTCGCGCAGGTCTTCGAGATAGACGATCTTCAGATCGGTCTCGAGGTCGGCAATCAGCTCCTGCAGACCGGCCAGCAGCACGAATTTCTTCGAGGTGACGATGGTCTTCATCTGGCCCGCCTGGCAGGCGGCGCGAATGTTGCGGGAGCCTGCGGTGAAGTTCAGCATCGCCGGGGTGCGGCCAAAGGCCAGCATGCCGAAGAAGGCCACCATCCCGCCATTGGAATTGGCGATCATCAGGCCGACCCGCTCGCCCGGCGCGGAGATCGCGGCCAGCTTGCGGCCCAGAACCATCGCGCCCAGGATCAGCTTGTCATAGGTGATCGGTGCGCGGTCGGCATCCTCCAGGATTTCCTTCTTGCCCCCGAAGCGCTTGCGGGCATCCAGCAGGGCCTCGAATATGGAACGGCGTGTCCTTGCGATGTCGAAGGGTCTGACGGGCATCGGTACTGGGTCCTGTACAGGGCCGGGACCGCCGGGCAGCGTCTGCCAGGCCCATGGCTGGGCCAGGAGCGCGGGTGCTGTGGCGGATCGGTGGCGCTTCCTCTGGTCTGGTCGTGTGCCGCGCGGGCGTCTGCCGGGTTGCCGCAGGATGCGGCCGCGGCGGACGGACTGGCGGGTCCGGCGTGCGAGGCCGAACGGCGCAAGGCTAGCGCCCTCACAAAGGATTGCAATTCGTTTCAGCTGCTGGAATGTGGGGCTTTGGGCCTGGAATCGCCGGGCTGCGATCACGGTTGCGCCAGAAGGCAGTTATCCGGTGCCGATGCGCGGTTGATGCGGCCTGCAGGGCAGGGGCGGTCAGCTGGCAGTCGGGCGCCCGGCACGGTCTGCGGCTCCATAGCTGACCACCGCCCAGGCCAGGCCCCGGGCCCGGCCGGCAAGATCCGGTTCCGCTGCCATCACCTGGTCGAGGCGGCGACCGAACTTGCCGG
Source organism: Alphaproteobacteria bacterium (assembly GCA_027484265.1). Taxonomy (GTDB): domain Bacteria; phylum Pseudomonadota; class Alphaproteobacteria; order Caulobacterales; family Aquidulcibacteraceae; genus JAIXTH01. Next base: position 14,762 of record JAIXTH010000242.1, on the reverse strand, counting down.
GGATGGCCGAAAGCGGGCCCAGCGGGGCGCGCTCGATCAGGCGGCTGACGGCGCCGCCTACCCGCCGCAGACCCGCCCGCAGGCCCGATCCCGTCACTTCGCCCTGGAACAGCGACAGGGCCGGCAGGGCGCAGTATTTCTTGTAGTGGGCGTGGCCGGTGCCCAGGTCCACCCGGCTGATGCCCCTGTCGGCGCTGGCGCGGATCATGCCCTCCATCAGCGACACACCGGGCGAGGCATTGGCATAGGCCGAATCATAGGCCGGGAACCACGAGTGCAGCACAGTGCCTGCCCGCATGCCGAACTCGATCGCCGCGGGTGTCTCGCCATGCCACAGCACGGCCAGTTCGCCTCCGAAATCCGGTGCATTGTCCGCCAGCAGCTCGTCGAGGAAGGCCCGGATCCAGCGCACACCCATGATGTTGTGACGGCCCGTGGCCAGATACTTTTCGGCTTTCCAGCTCACCAGCCTGTCCATCAGGGCGGGGTCTGTCACCCCCACAGCCACATGGGCCGGACCGAATTCCTCGGCGGCCTTGCGGCGGCGGCGCTCCATCTTGCGCACATGGTCCTTGTGGGTGCGGCGCTGCCAGTCGGCCCAGGCGCTGCCATCGCCCAGCGTGTCGGCAACCCACACCACATCGGTCTGCAGGGCCGAGGCACCGGGCGGCGGGGTGACCAGGCCGGTGAACGGAAACACCTGGATGCCGGCCTTGCGGCAGACCTCCGCCAGATCCGGCATGTCGGCCGGATCGGCGATCAGGCCGTGCTGGTCGCTCAGCGGGGCTCCCAGCGGCCGCGCAAATCCAGTGCCGGCGCCCTGGACGGGCAGAAAGCCGATGATCGTGCCGCCGCGATGCACCACTGCCAGACCTGGCTGCGGTGCATGGCGGGCGCAGACCTGCATAAAGCGGGGATCGAAATAGGGGCTCCACAGGGCAGGATTGGCAGCCCTCAGCCGCACCCACGCCGCCAGCTCCGGCGGTCCGAAGTCCGCCGGCGCCACAACGTCTACGGTAAAGTCGACGGTCCCCATCATCACCCAGCCTGTACCGGACAACAGTGGAGCACCGGTTAAGGACTCGGTTGAAGGAGTGCCTTGCCGGTGGCACCGCCCCGCTTGAGGACACGGGCATCGGTCCGCCATGCAGCGAGGCGTCCGGGGGCGTCGAAACAGATTGACAGCGGGGCAGGTGGGCCTACCCCTTGTCGGCATGCAGACGCACTGGCCGATCCGACTGTCCTTCCTGATCACCGCAGCGGCGCTGCTGCTGGCGCTGGCGAATGCGCCGGCGCTGGTGCGGGGTCCGTCAGCGCAGGATTTGGCCGCACACACCGGCTTCGATGCCGCCCGGGCCCTGGCCATGATCCAACGCATCGCACCCACGCCGGTGCCTGCGCCTGTGGACAGCCCGGAGGGCGATGGGCGCCGGGCGCGGCTGATCACCGCGATCACCGAAATGGGCTATCAGCCGGTGGTTCGCGAGGACTTCGTCTGCCGGGGCACGGTGCGCTGGAATGGCGCCTCCTGCGGTCTGGTGCGCAATATCCTGTTCGAGGCAGGCCCGCCCGGCCCGGCGTCGGTGATGATCGCCGCGCATTATGATTCCGTGGGGGCAGGGCCTGGAATTGCCGACGACCTGGCCGGAGTCGGCGCCATGCTGGAGATCGCGCGTGGCATGCAGACCCGCCCGCCCGCGCGGCGGGTGCTGTTCGCCATCACCGATGGCGAGGAGACCGGTCTTCTGGGCGCCCAGTCATTTGTGCGGACCGATCCGCTTGCGGCTGCCGTGAAGGCCTGCGTGAATCTCGAGGCGCGCGGCACTTCGGGCCCGGCGATCATGTTCCAGACCAGCCACCCTAACGCTGGCGACATTGGGGGACTTGCCCGGCAGGGTGTGCCGGTGGTGGCCAATTCGCTGGCGGCCGACATCTATCGGCTGCTGCCCAATGATACCGATGCCAGCGTATTCCTCGAGCATGGCTGCCAGCTCAACAACATGGCCTTCATCCAGGGCATGCCGCGCTATCACACCCCGCGCGACAGCCTCGACTATCTGGCGATCGACAGCCTTGCCCATATCGGTGCGACGGCCCGGGCCGCGATCGACGGGTTTGCCAGTCAGCCGATGCCCGACGCGGCGGTTCGCGAGGGCAGCGTGATCTATGCCGATGTGCTGGGACGCGGGATGCTGGTGCTGCCACAGCTGGCAGGCCTGCTGTTGCCGTTGGCCGCAGCCGTCGGTGCTGTGGTGATGCTGGCGCGGCTCGGACCCGGCGGGTTGGTGCGGGCGGTGGCCGCGCCGCTGTTGGCTGTGGCGCTTGGCGGGGGATTGGCATTCGGCCTGCACGCAGCCCTTGGCGCGATCCGTCCGGAAGAGGCGCCCTGGACCGCGCAGCCTTTGCCCCTGCGCGTTGCCCTCTATGCGGCGGCGCTGGCGGGAGCGGCTGGCGCCCTGTGGCTGGCGGGACGGACTGTGCAAGCCGGACGGCTCGCAGCCGCCGGCTGGCTTTGGCTCGCCACCCTGTTTGCGGGCCTCTATTTCGTGGTGCCGGGGGCCACGATCCTGCTGGCACCCGCCGCAGGGGTCGCGGCGCTGTCCGCGCTGGCAGGTCTGTTGTGGCCGCAGGCGTGGCGCGTGGGGGCTGTCGCAGCCGCCGTGCTCGCCCTGGTGCTGATCGTGCCGGCCCTTGGGTTTGCGGAGGATGGACTGACGCTCGCGATGGGGTGGGCGTTTGCCGCTCTGGCCGGCCTGGCGGCTTTTGTCACTCTGGCGCCGCTGCGACCGTCAGCCGGGGCGGCGGCGGCGCTGGCGGCAGGCTTGGCCGGCGCTGCCGTGCTGGCCTTTGGTCTTGCGTTGCAGGTCCCCGCCTACAGCCCGGCCATGCCCAGGCACCTCACCCTGCAGCACTGGCAGCCGGCTGCGCCCGCGGCTTCATCGGGGCCCGGCGCCTGGTGGGTGGCCAGCGGCGATGCGGGCCCTCTACCCGCCGCGCTGGAGGCACTGGGGCCGTTCAGCATGACCAAGCTGCCCGGTCTGGCCGACCCGCGCCTGGCGGCAGCGGCACCCCGTCAGGCCCTGCCCGAGGCACAAGCGGCACCGGCGCTCACCGTGCTGTCCAGCAGCGAGACCGGCGGGGTCCGGCGGCTCGAGCTGGAAGTCCGCTCGGGCGGTGCGCGGCGCACCACGGTGATCGTGCCGGAAGAGGCCGGGATGATCCGCTTTGATGGCGGCGGAGCCCAGACCGTGTTCGAGGCGCCGGGGCGGCGGCGTCTGACCTGTTCAGGCCGCGCCTGTGCCAGCTGGCGGTTTGCTGTGGAACTGACCGGGCCCCCGCAGGCGTGGGAGGTGCGGGCGGGCTGGCCGGGCCTGGGTCCGGCTGGTGCGCCGCTGGTTGCAGCCCGGCCGGAGGATTCGGTTCCCGCCCATGATGGCGACATGCAGATCGTGTGGATCAACCCGGTCCTGTAGTGCCTTGGGCCCCGTGATCGCCGCGCAAGCGGCTTCACACCGCGCCCGCCGCGCACTATGGCAACTGTCTTGTGACCGAACCTGTCCTGCCGCCCCGCCAGCCCTTCACCCGGCCGCATCTGTTGCAGATTGGCGATCTCAACCGGCTGGAGGCGCTGGAGCTGCTGGACCGGGCCCGTCTGTTCCTGCCCTTCACCCAGGGGCGTGACAAGAAGCTGTCGGTTCTGAAGGGGCGCACCCTCATCAATCTGTTCTTCGAGAACTCCACCCGCACCCAGGCCTCGTTCGAGCTGGCGGGCAAGCGGATGGGGGCCGATGTGGTGAACATGTCGGTGAAGTCGAGTTCGGTGGCCAAGGGCGAGACGCTGCTCGATACCGCCGCCACCCTCAATGCGATGGGACCCGATCTCCTGGTGATCCGCCACGGGGCCTCGGGCGCAGCCCAGCTGCTGGCCCGCAAGATGGTGGGCTGCGCGGTGATCAATGCGGGCGACGGCAAGCACGAGCATCCCACCCAGGCGCTGCTGGATGCCTTCACCATGCTGCGGACCTTTGGCCGGGTGGAGGGGCTGACGGTGGCGGTGTGCGGGGATGTGCTGCACTCGCGGGTGGCGCGCTCGAATGTGGCGCTGCTGTCGATGCTGGGAGCACGGGTGCGGCTGGTGGGGCCGCCCACCCTGATGCCCACCGATGTGGGCCGTTGGGGGGCCGATGTGTTCCATGACATGCGGCGCGGGATCGCCGGGGCAGACGTGGTGATGATGCTGCGCCTGCAGCTCGAGCGGATGGATGGCGGGTTTGTCCCCTCGGCCCGCGAGTTCTTCCGCTTCTACGGCCTCGACCGCGAGAAGTTGGCGCTGGCGGCGCCGGGGGTGCGGGTGATGCATCCGGGGCCGATGAACCGGGGCGTGGAGATCGATTCGGATGTGGCCGATGACGAGCGGGTCTCGCTGATCGCCGACCAGGTGGAGAGCGGCGTGGCGGTGCGGATGGCGGTGCTGGAGGCACTGGCGAGCTATGGTGGCAATGGCCGAGCGGGCGGTGCGGGAGATCCAGCATGACCCAGGCCAGCCGTCCCACCCTGTTCGTGAACGCACGGATTGTCGATCCGGCGTCAGGCCGTGATGAGCCGGGCGAGCTGTTCGTCGCTGGTGGCCGGATCGCGCCGCCCGGACCGGCAGGCGATGCCCTGGTCGTTGACTGTGAAGGCCAGGCGCTGCTGCCCGGCCTGATCGACATGCGGGTCAGCACCGGCGAGCCCGGCAGCGAGCACCGCGAGACCATCCGCAGCGCCGGCAACGCGGCCATGCGCGGCGGCATCACCTCGATCGTGCTGCAGCCCGATACCAGCCCGGTGATCGATGATGCGGCCCTCGTCACCTATGTGCGCCAGCGCGGGCTGGACCAGACCCGGGTGCGGGTGCTGCCCGCCGGGGCCTGCACGCGCGGCCTGAAGGGCCGCGAGATGGCCGAGCTGGGCCTGATGGACGAGGCGGGCGCGATCCTGTTCACCAATGGCGCCGCGCCGGTGCGGGACACCCGGGTGATGCAGCGCATCCTGTCCTATGCCAGCGCCTTCGGCGCGCTGGTGGCCTCGCGGCCCGAGGATCCGGCGCTGGCCGAGGGGGCGGTGATGCATGCGGGCGAGCTGGCCTCGCGGCTGGGACTGGCAGGCCTGCCCGCCGCCGCCGAGACCATCATCGCCGAGCGCGACATCGAGCTGGCGGCCCTGACCGGCGGGCGGCTGCTGCTGGACATGGTGTCGGCGGAGCCCACGCTCGAGCGGCTGGAGCGGGCGCGGGCGCGCGGGATCGAGGTGTCGGCCAGTGTCTCGGTGCACCACCTTACCCTCAACGAGACCGATGTGGGCGACTACCGGACCTTCGCCAAGCTGTCGCCGCCGCTGCGGCGCGAGCAGGACCGGCTGGCTCTGGTGGATGCGGTGCGGTCCGGCCTGATCGAGGCTGTGGTGTCGGGGCACGACCCGCGGCCCGCCGAGGAGAAGCGGCTGCCGTTCGACGAGGCCGCCTTTGGCGCCAGCGCGCTGGAAACCCTGCTGCCCGCCCTGTTGAACCTCTACCATAATGGCAGTGTCGAGCTGATCGACCTGATCCGCCCGGTCACCAGCGGTCCGGCCCAGCTGCTGGGGCTGGAGACCGGCACCCTGGCCCAGGGGGCACCGGCCGATGTGATCCTGGTGGACCTTGGCTGGCCGTTCCGGTTCGATGCCGCCACCATGGTCTCCAAGAGCCGCAACTCGCCCTATGACGGCCACCGGTTGCAGGGCCGGGTGCTGGGCACCTGGGTGGGGGGCGAGCGGGTCTATTCCGCCGACTGATCCGGCCAGCCGGGCGGGCGGTACAGCTCAGCCCGCAAACACCTGCAAGGCGCCGGGGGCTGCCACCGGCCGGACCCTGGCGCCGGGTTCCGGCACCAGTGGCAGATCGATGAAGGCCACCAGTTTCACACCGGCGCCTTCGGTATGGCCCACGGCATGCCCCACGGCATGCACCGTGCGGTGCAGGCCGACGCCGCGGATATCGGTGACCGTGAAGGCGCCGCCAGCGTCCGGCACCAGGCCGATGGCCTCGGGGCGGATCGCCAGCGTGACGGGGCCGGACAGGCCGGTGGACACCGGCCCGAACGGGCTGTCGGCCAGACCTGCCGCAGCCTGGGCGGCGAAGGTGCAGATCGGACCGAGGGCGCGGGCCACCGACAGCGAGACCGGATGGTCATGCACGTCCTGCGGTGAGCCGGTCTGTGCCACCAGACCCCGGTCCATCACCGCCACCCGGTCGGCCACCGCCAGCGCCTCTTCGGTATCATGGCTGACCAGCAGGGCGCTGGTGCCGGCGGTGCGGAGTGCGGCGAGTGTGGTCTCCTGCAGCTCGCCGCGCAGATAGGGGTCGAGGCCCGAGAACGGCTCGTCCAGCAGGATGGCCGCCGGTTCCGGCGCCAGCGCCCGCGCCAGCGCCACCCGCTGCTGTTCGCCGCCCGAGAGCTGGTGCGGATAGGCCTGTGCCTTGGCTGCCAATCCGACAAGCCCCAGCCATCGTGTAGCCTGTGCCCTGGCATCGGCCCGGCCCTTCAGGCCGAAGGCCACATTGGAAAGGGCATCCAGATGCGGGAACAGCGCGAAGTCCTGGAACACCAGTCCGATCCGGCGCCGCTCCGGCGGCACCCGCCGGCCGGGGGCGGACACCACCTGTCCACGCTCCAGCACCTCCCCGCCATCCAGCGGCTCCAGCCCCGCCATCACCCGCAGCAAGGTGCTCTTGCCCGAGCCGGACGGGCCGATCAGGGCGGCAATCTCGCCGGGCGCCAGGGCAAAGTCGGCGCCCGCCAGGGCTGCCTGGGCGCCAAAGCGCCGGACCGCACCACGTGCCTCCAGAATGGCCCCGCCCATCAGCTGCTCCCCACCGCCAGGCCCGCTGCCTGGCCGTCGCTTGCCTGTCCTTGCGCACCTGCCCGCGCCCCTGCAAGGCGCGCGGTCAGCAGGATGGTGGGGACAAGCGCGATGGCGATGATGGTGAGGGCGGGCCAGGCCGCTGCCCCCAGCCGCTCGTCGGCGGCATACTGGTGCGCCCGCACCGCCAGCGTGTCGAAACCGAACGGGCGCAGGATCATGGTCGCGGGCAGCTCCTTGGCGATCTCGACCACCACGATCAGCATCGCGGCGAAGACAGCCGGCAGCGCAACCGGCAGCTCCACGGCGCTGAACCGCCGCCAGGGTCCGGCACCGAGCGAGGCGGCAGCATCGCGCAGCGAGCGCGTCGCCCGCTGCAGTCCTGCTTCCAGTGGCTCTGCCGCAGCCCCGACAAAGCGGGCTGCATAGGCCAGCGCCAGTACGGCCAGACCCGCGCTTCCCGTCAGGGCAGCCGCACCGCCTGCGCCTGACAGGGCTGCAGTGGCCGCCAGCACCCCCAGCGCCAGGACGGTTCCCGGGGTGGCATAGCCCGCCAGCATGGTGATCCGCGCTGCGGCCCGGCCTGTACCCCGGGTCGCGGCCAGGATCGCCGCCGTCAGCACCAGCGTCACGGCAGCGCCCGCCAGCGCCAGCACCACACTGGCCACCAGCGCTTCGCCAAACCCGCGCTGCGGCATGCCATTGTCCGCAGCCAGCACGACGAGATGTCCGACCGGTATCACCAGACCGGCCAGCACCGGCACCGAACAGCCGGCCATGGCCAGCACGGCCATGGGTGCGGACAGCGGCGTGCGGGCCGTGGAGCGCCAGCGGCTGGATCCGCCCGCAATCGCACCGCGGCGGCTGGCAGCCTCCAGCCACACCAGAACAAGGGTCACCCCCAGGGCGCACACCGCCAGCCGGGCGGCGCCGGCCATGTCGCCCAGCGACGACCAGGTGCGGATCACGCCGACCGACAGGGTCGCCACCCCCAGATGATCGGCGGCGCCATAGTCCGACACGATCTCGAGCCCCACCAGCGCCATGGCGCCCACAATCGCGGGCCGTGCCATCGGCAGGGCCACGGTTGCAAACCGCCGGACCGGTCCTGCCCCGAGCGCCTGCGCCGCTTCCAGCGCACAGACCGAGCGGGCGGTGAAGGCGGCCTGCGCCGCCAGATAGACATACGGATACAGGGTGGCGGCATAGACCAGCAGCGCCATCCAGATCCCGCGCACGCCTGTCAGGTCACCCCAGGCATAGGCGGCGATATAGGGCGGGATCGCCAGCGGCAGCGCCAGGGCCCAGACGAACAGGCCGCGCCCCGGAAACGCCAGCGCACTGACCGCCCAGGCACTGAGTGTGCCCGCAATCCCGGCCAGCAGTGACCCCGCCACCACCAGCAGGACGGTGCTGGTCACATAAGGCGCCAGCATGGTCGCCAGGATGTGCCCCCAGTCCGGGCTGGGCGCGAGCGCCATCAGGGCCACCGCCACCAGTGGCACCAGCGGCACGGCCAGGCCCACCCCGGCCAGAAGTAGCAGGGGCCAGTGCCGGAGCGGGGGCGGGCTCACGCGCGCGGCTTTCCGGCGCCAGTCCGAGCCTCAGCGCCAGCTGACGCGGTCGGCCAGACGCTGGGCCTCGGCCTGGCGGCGCCCATAGACATCGAGCGGCATCTGCGATTCCCGGAAGGTGCCGAGCCCGGCCAGCTGCGGGTTGTCGATGGCAACGCCTGCCACCACCGCATACTCGTCATTGGCTTCGGCCAGGATCTTCTGGGCGGGGGCCGAGACCAGGAATTCGAGGAACTTCACCGCATTGTCGCGGTTGGGGGCATGGGCCGCCACGGCGGCACCGGAGATGTTCACATGGGTGCCGATGGTGCCCTGGTCGGGGAAGATCAGCCCGACCTTGTCGGCGATTGCCCGGTCCTCGGCATTGTCCGAGCGCATCAGCCGCACGAGGTAATAGTGGTTCACGATCGCCACCTGGCAGGGTCCGCCTTCAGCCACCGCCTTGATCTGGTCGGTGTCCGAGCCTTCGGGCGCACGGCCGAAGTTCGATACCAGGCTGTTGCCCCAGGCCAGCGTCTTCTGCTCGCCCCAGGCCTCGATCAGCGAGGCGATCAGCGACAGGTTATAGATGTTGCTGGAGGGACGGACGCAGACCTTGCCCAGCAGGGCGGGGGCGGCCAGGTCCTCATAGCCCCGGATGCCGGCCGGTTCGATGCTGGCCTTGTTGTAGACGATCACCCGGGCGCGCTTGGCGATCCCGAACCAGTGGCCCTGCGGCTCGCGCAGATGGGCGGGGATGGCGTTGGACAGGATGGTGCTCTCGACCGGAGCCAGCAGGCCGCGCTCCTGGGCGCGCCAGTAATTGCCCGCATCCACCAGCAGGACCACATCGGCCGGGCTCTGGTCACCTTCGGCCGCCATCCGGTCCAGCAGGGCAGGGGCCTGCGCCTCGATCCGGTTCACGCGGATGCCGGTCTGTTGCTCGAACAGGCTGTAGAGCTGTTCGTCGGCATCATAGTGCCGGGCGGAATAGACATTGACCTCGCCGGACCCGGCCGCAGGACCCGCACCAGCTGGACCGGCATCGGGCGAACAGGCCGCAAGGCCCGCTGCGAAGAGAGTGACAAGGCCCGCGAGTGAGGCGAGCCGGGTGCGCTTGTTGAGAACGGTTTGCAGCATGTCTCCTCTCTTTCACACTTGCGGATGGTTCGCAACTGGCAAGTTCTGTGACCGGCCCGACAGGCGCCATGGCACCGTCTTCCAGCTGTCGGCCAGGCATCGGACTGGGTGCCTGGCTTGGCAGCGGTGGCCGCGCGGCGCTACAGTGGCTAACCAATCAGAACACTGCCCAAGGAGCTGTCATGCCATCCATTGCATCCCGCGAGATCCGCTTGGTCGCCCGTCCGATCGGTTTGCCCCAGAGCACCGACTTCCGCCTCGCCTCCAATCCGGCCCGCGAGCCGGGGGCCGGCGAAGTGCAGGTCCGGAACAGCTGGATGAGCGTCGATCCCTATATGCGCGGGCGGATGGTGGACCGGGCCTCCTATGTTCCGCCGTTCCAGCTGGGCGAAGCCCTGCAGGGCGGCGCGATCGGCACGGTGGTGGCCAGCCAGGATCCCGCCTTTCAGCCCGGGGACGTCGTCAGCCACATGCTCGGCTGGCGCGAGGCGGTGACGGCTTCGGCCAAGCTGTTCCAGAAGGTCGAAACCCACGGCCTGCCGGAGCAGGCCTTCCTCGGTGTGGTGGGGATGCCCGGCCTGACGGCCTGGGCGGGTCTGAACGAGATCGGCCAGCCCCGTGAAGGCGACACGGTGTTCGTGTCCGGTGCTGCCGGCGCTGTTGGCTCGGTCGTCTGCCAGATCGCCAAGATCAAGGGCTGCCATGTGGTGGCCTCGGCCGGCTCCGACGAAAAGGCCGCCTGGCTCAAGGGCCTGGGCGTGGATGAAGTGGTGAACTACCGTGCCACCAGCGACCTGCTGGGCGCCGTCCGCGCCGCCGCCCCCAAGGGCATCGATATCTATTTCGACAATGTCGGCGGCGAGCACCTCGAAGTCGCGCTGGAAGTGGCTCGCCCCGGCGCCCGCTTTGTCGAGTGTGGCATGATCAGCATGTACAACGACACCAAGCCGGCCCCCGGCCCGCGCAACCTCGCCTATCTGATCGGCAAGGGCATCACCATGCGCGGCTTCGTGGTAACCAGCTTCGCCCACCTCACGCCCCAGTTCGCCACCGAGATGGCCGGCTGGATCAAGGAGGGCCGGATCAAGTGGGAAGAGACCGTGGTGGAGGGCATCGAGGAGGCGCCGCGTGCGTTCCTCGGCTTGTTCACGGGCGCCAACACCGGCAAGATGCTGGTGAAGCTGTAAGGTCGGTCGCCGTTCTCCGGATAGCGGAACAGGAGCGGTGATCGCAGGCTGGCGCAGGGCAACGCACCGCATGGAACCTCGCTCATCCTGTGACCTCGCCATCGTGGGTGGCGGCTTCGCCGCCACGGTGGCGCTGTTGCGGCTGGCGGCAAGGCCGGTGCCCGGCCTGAGGGTTGTGGTGGTGGCGGGCAGCGAGCGGCCGGGGCCGGGCATGGCCTATGCCGCCCTGGGCGACCTGTTCCTGCTGAATGTCCGCGCCGGGCGCATGAGCGCCGACCCGGACCGGCCCGATGACTTCCAGAGCTGGGCTGGCTGCGCCGATCCCGATGCGTTCCTGCCCCGCCGATTCTATGGCGACTATCTCGCCACCCGATTTTCCGGAGCCTGTGGCCAGGTGCGGTCCGCAGGCGTGGAGCTGTCCGTGCTGCCGGGTCTGGCCACCGGGCTGGAGGTGACACCCACGGGGGCCGTGATAACGGTGGAGGGCGCCGCCCTCACCGCAGCCTCGGTGCTGCTGTGCACCGGGCCCGAACTCAAGCATGCGGCAGCTGCCGTGCCGGGGCGCTGGGTTGACCGGCCCTGGCCGGTGGCGCTGGAGCAGGACCGGGCACTGGCGGGGGCCGGGGTCGTGATCGGTACCGGCCTGACGGCCGCCGATGCCTGCCTGACCCTGCTCGACCGTCCTGAAGTCAGCCGCATCACGGCCATTTCCGCCGACGGGCTGTGGCCACAGCCCCATGCCGCCTGCACCGGCCCGGTGGTGCCACCGTCCCATGCCTTGCGCAGCCCCTTGACCCTGCTGCGGCATCTGCGGGGCGCGCCGGATTGGCGGGCTGCCGTCGATGGGGTGCGCAGCGTGGCCCCTGCCACCTGGCAGGGCTGGAGCGCGGTCGACCAGAGGCGGGCCGGGCGGCTGCTCGCCGGGATCTGGAACCGCCACCGCCACCGCCTGGCGCCGGAGGTCCTGGCCCGGCTGGAGGCGGCCGAAGCGGCGGGGCGGCTTTTGCGGCGCAGACTGCTGGTGTCCGCGGTCCACGCGCGGCCGGACGGCGTGCGGATCGAGACCGGCGCCGGGTGCCTGCCTGCCGACTTCGGGGTGGACGCACGTGGTTTCCGCCTCGAGGACGGGCGCGGGGCAGGGCTGGCAGCGGGGCTGGTGCAGGCCGGCGCCGCCCGCCTGTCACCCCTGGGCATCGGCCTTGCGGGCGATGCCAGCGGACTGGTCACACCGCGGGGTCTCGCACCGGTGCGCGCGGTTGGCGCCTGCCGGCTGGGCGACCTTCTGGAAACCACCGGAGTGCCCGAGGTGCGGGCGCAGACCGTGGTGGCGCTGGATGCGGCGCTGGAGGGGCTGTCACCGACCGGGAAGCAGGAGGCTGGCAGCCGCCGTCAGCATCTGGCGGGCTAGTCTCGGCGCGCTGCAGCTCTGTCAGCGCGCTGCCGCGCAACTTTGATGCTGCCGGATCGAAATGCGCTCTAGCGGACTGCCGCCGTGGCCCAGGCAGCGGTGATGTCGCCCACTTCCACCACGACAGTCCGGACTGCACCGGTGCGCGACACCAGCTCGACTTCGAAACTGTCGCGCGGGTCCGCCTGCGAGACTGCCAGCGTCGTGGCATCGGCAAACACCAGCAGGGTGCCGGCCCGGGGCGCTGCCTCGACCCGCACCTTGGTCACCGCCGCGCGCCGCGCCGCAGCGGTGTGCGAGATGGTTCCGGCCCGCAGCGGCACTTGCAGGCGCCCGCCTGCCGAGGGCGGGCCGAGGCGCCGCGGATCGCGCAGGAACAGTCGAGCTGAAGCTATTGATGTATCGGGGCCTTCCACTGCGAAAACCGCGCCGGTTTCAGTGCGCAGGAACCCGGCGCGGACCCCGCCCCCCAGCTCCTGCCATGACCGCCATGCGTCCACACCGGCCCGGCTGGCCTGCCAGTTCCGGACCGTGCCGGGATACACCGCTGTCATCTGCGTCCGCCAGGCCTGGAACGCCCGCCGTACCCGCCCGGCTTCGGTGGCCACCACCGGTTCGGTGCAGGCCCGTCGGCTGGCCGCATCCCGCGCCGACCGCTCCAGACCCGCCACCCGCGCATCGCTCTCGCCGGCCCGCAACAGGGCGCCGCGCGCCTGGGCCGTGAAGGCGGTGAGGCCGAGGCGTTCCTCGGCCGTGAACAGGCGGCACTGGGTATCAAGCCGCACCATCGCCGTGCGCTCGGCAAACAGCCGCACCATGGTTTCACTTGCCGCCGCCATCACTGGCAGCCCGGCGAGGCTGCAGGCGGCGGCCAGCAGCACGGTCTTGAAGGAACGCGGTATCATCACGCGGCTGATAGCACCGGCCGGTTGCCGTGGGCTTAAGGGCAAACCGCGCTCGCGCAAAGATGCGCAACACTCTGACAGGACTGGAAATGGTCAGGCGCAGCCGTGGGCAGCCGTGCGCCAGCGGACCGGTCAGCCTGCCCGGCGCCGCGGTGCGGGGAGGGCGGCTGTGATCGCCTGTGCGATGCGCGGGTCGGCCGGTTCCACCGCAGACGGGAAGGCTGCCCGGACCCGTCCGTCCGGGCCGATGAGGATCTTGTGGAAGTTCCAGCGTGGCCGGGCAGCGGCCCCGAAGCTGGCTTCAGCCCAGCGGTAGAACGGATGGGCGGCGGCGCCGATCACCGGCGTGCGGGCCGCGAGAGGGAACGTGACTCCGTAGTTGATTTCGCAGAACCGGGCGATCTCGCCCGAGCTGCCCGGCTCCTGACCGCCGAAGTCGTTGGACGGCACGCCAATAATCGTCAGCCCCCGGCTGCGCCAGGTCTGCCACAAGGCCTGCAGCCCGCGGTACTGGCCCGTAAAGCCGCATTGCGAGGCGGTGTTGACCACCATCAGCGCCCGGCCCCGATAGGTTCCCAGTTCCACCCGTCCGCCCATCAGGCCGTCGAAGCCGAAACCATGGGCGGTGGGCTGCCCCTGCGCCAGTATGTCATCTGGCCACAGGCCGACGCCGAGCGCACACCCTGTCAAAGCGAACAGGACCGCTCTCCGGTTCTTGATTGGTACGTCATCGGGAAATGCGGGAGAGTGGGTCATGTTCACGAGGAGCCATCCTTTGTCAGGCAACATAGCCCGTACGGCCATGCCGGCCAGCGACCATGCGGTACCGGCAGCTGCCAACGGTCCGTCTCGCGGACCGGCACCTGGATCCGCACGGCGCGCGGAGGTCCGGGAGCTGTTTCCAGCCGTCGAGGATGCCACCCCGGTGTCGGGCGTGGTCAAGTGGTTCGACCCGGTGCGGGGCTATGGTTTCGTGCAGATCGAGGCCGGTGATGGCATTCCGGACGACTGGGTTGGCCAGGACATGCTGATCCATGTCACCACGCTGCAGCGGGCCGAACTGCCCCTGCCATTGGAACAGGCCCATGTGATCGGCACCGCAGTGCGTCGGGACCGGGGGCTGCAGGCGGTGGAAGTCGTATCGGTCGAGCAGCCTGCCGGCCTCCCCGACATCGATGCCGAAGGGCTGGAACTGGTGGAAGTGAAGTGGTTCAGCCCCCTGAAGGGCTATGGCTTCCTCAACCGGCCCGGGCAGGATACCGACATCTTCCTGCATATCGCGACCTTGCGTCGCGCGGGCATCGAGCGGGCCTTCCCTGGAGACCGGTTGATGGCCGAGATCCAGGGACGGGACCGTGGCGAAGCCGCCGTGCGGGTGATCCGCGCCGGTTCTTGACCCGGACGCACCATCTTAAAGATGTTCGCGGGCAACGCCCTGGATTCGTGCAGCCATGCTGGCCAGTCCGTTGGAGCGCTGGGGCGACAGTGCCTCGTCCAGGCCGAGTTTCCTGAACACCGCCGGCGCATCCAGCGCCACGATCGCAGCGGGCAGCCGGTCCGAATACAGCCGGAGCAGGATCGCCAGCAGCCCCTGCACGATGGCCGCATCCGACTGGCCCCGGAACCGCAGATGCCCGTCGGCTCCCAGCTCCGACACCAGCCAGACCTGGGATGCACAGCCACGCACCTT
>JAIXTH010000013.1 GCA_027484265.1 Alphaproteobacteria bacterium | reverse complement strand
TGCGACATCATGGTCGCCGGCGCCTGCACCGCCGCCAGCATGGACAGGATCAGGTTCAGGAACACGAACGGGTAGGGATCAAACCGCATCGCCCCGGTGAGGACCAGACCATTGAGGCCAACCCAGCCCACCAGCACAACCGCAAACGCCCCCAGAAACCCCCAGCTGCCGCCGATACTGGCGATCCGGTCGGCCATCCGCGCCCCCAGCGTATCGGGCAGGTCCTGGCCCGGAGCATGGTCGGCAGCCAGCGCGGTGCGGGCCTCCAGATGCCGCCTGATACGCGGATGGTCGGTGAGGGCGGGGTCTGTCACTGGCGGGTTCATGCTGGCCTCTTGCAGGGCGGCGGACGGCGCCGCCACCCGCCAGCATAGACCAGCCCAGGGGCCGGCGTAACCGGCCCGCCACTACAGCAGCCGCGAGCGCATGGCCTGGGACAGCATGTCGATCAGGGTCACGGCCACCACGATGATGATGCCGATCGCGGCGGTCTGCTCGTACTTGAAGCCGTTCATGCTCTCGATCAGCATCAGGCCGATGCCGCCGGCCCCGATCAGGCCCAGCACCGTGGCCGAGCGCGAGTTGCTCTCGAACCGGTAGAGGGCATAGCTGGTCCACAGCGGCGCGACCTGCGGCAGCACGCCCC
Source organism: Alphaproteobacteria bacterium (assembly GCA_027484265.1). GTDB lineage: Bacteria > Pseudomonadota > Alphaproteobacteria > Caulobacterales > Aquidulcibacteraceae > JAIXTH01. The sequence goes on along the minus strand of JAIXTH010000013.1, from coordinate 4,958 downwards.
ACATGATCTCATGCAGCTTGGCCCCGCCCGTGGCGCGCACCCCTTCCACCGGGCGCGGGTCGGCTGCTTCCACCGCTTCGGAGAACAGCTTGGCCAGCACGCCTGCGGTGTGCAGCGCGATCGCCAGCACCCCGGCCAGCGGCCCCAGGCCCACCGCCACGATGAAGATCAGGCCCAGCACCAGCTCGTTGACCGAGCGCAGGATGTCCATCAGCCGCCGCATCGGCCAGACAATCCACGCCGGCGCGATATTGGAGGCGCACAGGAACCCGAACGGTACCGCCAGCACCACGGCGAGGAACGTGCCCCACACCGCAATCTGCACCGTCAGCCACATGCCTTCGACATAGGTGCGCCACTGCGAGAAGTCGGGATTGAGCAGACGCGAGGTAAAGGTCTGCATATTCTCGGAATTCGAGAACAGCAGCGGCACCTTGAACAGCTCGGCCGGGGCAAAGCTGACAATCAGAAGCAGGCCCACCCCGCCCCAGACCATCAGGTCCCACAAACGGTCGGTCAGGGGCCTTTCCGGCGGTGCCGGTACATTGGCGATGGCGGCGAGCCCGCGCGGCTGCCCCGAGGCGTTCAGGCCGCCGGGGGCGATGGTGGCACTGGTCATTGTTGGGCCACTCCTTCACGGGCATAGCCCTCGGTGGGTGTGGTGGGCAGCTGGGCCGGGGCGCGGGCCGCCGCGGCGCGGGCCTCGGCTTCCAGGTCCAGCAGCTTCTGCTGGGCCGCGTCGATCCTGGCCGGGTCCTGGCTCATCTGGGCCTGGATCAGCTCTTCTGTGGCGGCGAGCTGGCGCACCGGGATCAGGTGATCGTTGTTGGCCGGCTGGAACAGCCCGAATGACAGGCTGGCGAGGATCGCCCGCTCGCGCTGCTGCTGGGCAGCGTCGCCCTGGCGGCCATAGCTGAGGAAGAAGTTGCGAATCTTGGCCTTCTTGGCCGGATCAAGGTCCACGCGCCAGATGATCGGGTCTTCCGGCAGGGTGGGGCTCTCCCAGATCACCTTGATCCCCTGGATCAGTGCCGGATCGGACGCGCCCAGCACCTGCAGCGAGGTCGAGTTGTTGGTCGCTGCCGGCAGAAGTCCCGAGGCGACCGAGCGCACATTGGCCTCGTGATTGGCGGCCCGCACGGTCTTGAAGCACTCGGTGGGACGGATGCCGCGCGGGGCAAACAGATAGGCCAGCGGCGCCAGCGTGCCCGACGTCGAGTTGGCATCGCCCATGCCGAAGTCCATCACGCGCCCGCAGCGCAGCACATCCTCGATGGTGAGGGTGGAGTTGGCCGCCACGATCACATTGGACTTGTAGCCATCCACGCCCGACGGATCAGCCGAGCGCAGGAACACTTCTGCCTGGCCATCCTTCACCACTTCCCAGCCCGGCTTGTTCGAGAACCAGCCCACCTGGGTGTTGCCCGACTGCATGGCGGTGACGAGGGTGGCATAGTTGGGGGCGAAATAGGCCTGGATCTTGAGCCCGGTCTGCGCCTCCATGTCGGCCAGAAGCGGCGCCCAGCGGGCGCCCAGATTCTGGCTGTTCTCGGTGGCGAGGATCGAGAAGTTGATGTCCGCCTGTTCGCGGGGCTGGGCCTGCGACCACAAGGTCCAGCCGCCACCGGCCACCAGCGCTGCGGCCACGGCCCATTGCGCGGCGTTTGCCAGGAAGCCACGGCGGTTGTCGTTCACCGGCACCGCCTTTTCCTCGACCGGGGCGGCATCGCCGCTCTCCTCGTCATATTCGGCGCCATAGATGTCGACCAGCACATCGCGCGACAGGCCGTCGGGCGGCCCGTCATAGACGATGCTGCCAGACTTCAGGGCGACGATCCGGCTGCAGTGCTTGATGGCGTGGTCGATCTGGTGGAGCACCACGACCACGGTGGTGCCGTCCTCGCGGTTGAGGTCGGCCAGCAGCTCCATCACCTTGCGGGCACTCACCGGGTCGAGCGAGGCCACCGGCTCGTCGAGGAAGATCGCCTCGGCCCCCTGCACCAGGGCGCGGGCGATGGCGCCGCGCTGCTGCTGGCCGCCCGACAGGGTGTTGGCGCGCTGGGCGGCATAGTCGGCCACCCCCACCCGGGCCAGCGCCTGCATGCCGCGCACCTTGTCGGCCTGGGGCCAGCGCCCGAAGAAGCCCTGCCAGAATGGCAGCCGCCCCAGCGCCCCCAGCATCACGTTCTGGAACAGGCTGAGCCGCCCCACCAGATTGAACTGCTGGAACACGAAGCCGACCCGCGAGCGGGCCTCGCGCACGCTGGGCAGCAGCCTGCCGTCCTTCTGTACCCCGATGCCCAGCACGTTCACCTCGCCGGTCCCGGCATCGGTGGTGATCAGGCCCGTGGCATTGCGCAGAAAGGTGGACTTGCCCGAGCCCGACGGGCCGATCAGTGCCACCATCTCGCCCGGCATCACCGTCAGCGAGACATTGTCGAGCGCTTTGCGCGCCCCATAGGTACGATGCAGGCCCTTGGCCTCGAGAACTGGTACGGTCATGCGGCCCCGCGACAGGTTTCACTCCCTCTAGCCGGTCTGGCGCGCAAGTCACGCCGCCGCCCCAGCCCTTGCGCATTTGTGAGCAGACCGGGCGATGGCGGCGCGGGCGGACCGATAGGCTGCCGTCTGGGGCTGCGTGCCCTTGAGGGCCGTACCGATTATCCGAACTGTGAACGACTTCATTTTTCCGTGAACGTTCCCAGCTGTCGGATTGACTCGGGGTTGGTTACACGTCGAACACGTGCGATCACAAAAAATGGACTTGGCGTGTCGTCATGTGCCGGGGGAGCGTTCCATGAAGTACCTGTTGACCACGACCGCGCTGACGACGGGCGTTATTCTGGCTGGCGTCCTGGGGGCGGGGCCTGCGATGGCCCAGGCTGCAACACCGGCGGCAACACCGGCTGCAGCTGCTGAGCCGGCCTCCGAGGCGCCTGCCGAGCAGGTTGTGGTCGTCACCGGCACCCGGCTGCGGGCTGCCAGCGACAGCGGCGCCGTGGCGGTCTCGATCGTGGACCGCAGCCAGATCGATGCCCTGGGCCAGGTCGGCACCGGCGAGCTGCTGGAGAACATCCCCCAGGCCGGTACCTTCGAGATCAATGGCGCCGCCGACGGCCCCAATGACGCCCGCGGCGACATCGCCACCGTCAACCTGCGCGGCCTTGGCACCGGCAACACGCTGGTGCTGCTGAACGGGCGGCGGATCGCGGCCCACGCCGTGAACCAGGATGTGGGCTCGACCCCGCGCCAGGTCACCAACGTCAACGCCTTTCCCTCGGCGGGCGTGGACCGGTTCGAAGTGCTGCGCGATGGCGCCTCGGCCCTCTATGGCGCCGATGCCACCGCCGGGGTTCTGAATACCATCCTGACGCCGGGCCTTGACGGGGTGCGGGTCTCGGGCCGGACCGCGTGGCTGGGCGATACCGACCACCGCGAGATCAGCTTTGATGCGGCCTGGGGCTTCGAGCTGAATGACGGCGCCACGCGGGTAACGCTGGTGGGCAGCTATTTCGATCGCAATGGCCTGTTTGTGAATGACCTGGGGGGTCAGTTCGCCTCGGTGGACAAGCGGGCCTTCCTGGGCGACAGCCCCTGGGCCACTGCCACCACCGACTTCCGCAACACCTCCAATGCCTCGCCCTATGCCGAGTTCATTGCCGGCAGCATCGTGGCGGGCAATCAGTTCGTCGGTCGCCGGGTGCGGCGCGGCACCACCAATCTCACCACCACCGGCGGCGTGTTCCACGTGCAGCCCTGCTCGTTCCCCGGCACGCTGCAGACCCTGAATGCGCCGAACGGCAACCCGCCGGGCATCGGCTGCGTAGGTCTCGATGACAGCACCCTCGATATCGGCCTGCGGTTCGACTTCAACGCCAACCAGCCGAACAATGCCCTGAACCAGGGCATCAACATCCCGCTGCCGGCCGACATGGTGCGCGGGCGCCAGCTGATCAGCGAAGTCGAACGCTGGAACGCCTATGCCACCATCGAGCATGATCTGAACGACACCACCGTGCTGTTCGGCGAAGTGCTGTTCTACCGCGCCGAGACCGCCTCGAGCCGGGCCACCCAGCCGCTGGATTCGGGTCTGGCCTTCACGATGGTGCCGGCCACCAACTACTGGAACCCGTTCGGCCCGGTGGGCAGCCCGAACCGGATCCCGGGCCTCAACACCGCCGATGTGCCCGCCGCCGGCCTTGATGTGCTGGTGCAGCAGTGGCGTCCGGTGGAGCTGGGGGCGCGCGGGATCTTCACCGAGACCCAGACCTGGCGGGTCGTGGCAGGCCTGCGCGGCGAATGGGGTGACTGGCAGTACGAGACCGCCTTCACCGCTAGCGCCAACGAAACCACCGACATGGAGAACAACCGTATCTCCAAGACCCTGCTCCAGCGCGAACTGTCCAAGAACACGCCGGATGCGCTCAACCCGTTCGGCGGGCCCTACGCCAATACCCCGGCGCAGTGGGACCGGGTGCGGATCGCCAGCACCAACCGGGGCCAGACCGAGCTGCAGACCCTCGATGCCCGCTTCAGCAACGACAGCGCCTTCACCCTGTGGGCCGGTGATGTGGGCGTGGCGTTCGGGGCCGAGTGGCGCCGCGAGAGCTATACCGAAGACCGCGATCCGCGCCTTGATGGCACCGTGATCTTCTCCACCGCCAATGTGTCGGGCATTTCCGATGTGGTGGGCGTCAGCCCGACCCGGGACTCCTCCGCCAGCCGCAACATCTATTCGGTGTTCGGCGAAACGGTGGTGCCGCTCTATCGCGGCGAGGGGGCCTTCCCCAATGACCTGACCCTGCAGCTGGCGGTCCGGGGCGAGCATTTCGATGATCTGGGCGAAAGCGCAATCAAGCCCAAGGTGGCGCTGTCCTGGTTCCCGCTGACCTTCCTCAATGTGCGCGCCGCCTGGAGCCAGGGCTTCCGGGTGCCGAACCTGGTGCAGCTCAATCGCG
>JAIXTH010000092.1 GCA_027484265.1 Alphaproteobacteria bacterium | reverse complement strand
GCCACCCGCCTTGCGGCCCGGTCAAGGCCGGCGAAGCCGCCCCGAAGGGGTTGCCTTGACGGGGCCGCAAGGCGGAACACCGTAGTCTTGGTTCTGGCGCCAGCTGGGCTGGTGACAGAACCTCCTCAGCCTGGCGGCGGTCGGGCAGGCGCTGCTCCATATCGATTGGCCCGCTGGACCGCGCGGTCCAGCCGCGCATCACCCCCACCATGGGCGCATCAGGAGCCGCGGGGTCCAGCCGGGCCGTCTGCGACCAAAGCCGCAAGCGAAGGGGCGGAGCCGGACAACAGGTCTGCGCGGCGTCCTCGGTCCACCTCACCCGCACACCCCGCGCCTGCCACGAAAGGATTCCGCGGGCGAATCGAGTCGGCTACACTATATGGTGGGCTGTGGCAGGCCCGGCGTGGATGCCGGGTGCGCAGACGGAACTTTGCCATGGATGACACCTCGCGCCGCTTGCCGCACAGGCCGGCCAGCCATCGCCGGACCCGGCGCGGGCGGCTGCCCGGGATCCTGCCACGCTGGCTGTTTGCCGGGCTGGCGGTGATGGCTGTGCTGCTGACGGCGGTCACCGGCGTGCTGATGCTGACCGCCAGCTCGGCGGAAGCCCAGTCCGGCGAGCGCGCGCCGCGTCTGTCGCAGATCCAGGTGGAAGGCAGCGCGACCGCCACGATCGTGCGGATCCGGCTGGACCGGGATGTCAGCTACCGATTCTTCGGTCTGACTGACCCGACCATGCGGCTGGTGCTGGACCTGGACCGGGTCAGTTTCGCCCTGGCTGGATCGGGTTCGACCGGCCAGCGCGGCGCGGGCCTGGTACCGCAGGTGCGCTGGGCTCAGAAGTCCGACACCGAATCCCGGGTGGTGCTGGACCTGTCCGGGCCGGTGCGGGTGGTCTCTCACCGGATCGAGGGCGGGCTTGGCTCGCGCATCCTGCGGCTCGAGCTGGCCCCGGCCACGGTGGCCGAGTTCCGGCAGTCGGCACCGGTTGTGGTGCGCCAGGCCCGCGCTGGCGCCGAACGTCCCACGCCGGTGCGGCCCGATGCAGCCGGACGCCGCTATGTCATCGTGATCGACCCCGGTCATGGCGGCCGCGACCCCGGTGCGCCCGGCGTATCGGGCGAGACCCACGAGAAGCAGATGACGCTGGGCAGCGGGCTGGTGCTGCGCGAGATCCTGCAGCGCAATCCGCGCTACCGGGTTGTGATGACGCGGGACACCGACATCTTCATCCCGCTGGAACGGCGGATCGTGATCGCGCGCGAGGCCCGGGCCGACCTGTTCATCTCGCTGCACGCCGATGCAGCCCCGCGCCCGGACGTGGACGGCGCCACGGTCTATACCCTGTCGGAAGAGGGCGGCGAGCGCTCGCGCCGGCTGCTCAACAACGAGAACTGGACCATCGCCCCCTCCAACCGCAGCGACGACCCGCGCCTGGGCGACATCCTGCGCGACATGACCCAGCAGGATACCAAGAACCAGTCGGCCACCTTCGCCCAGATCCTACTGGACGAGCTGCGCCCGGTGGGGCCGCTCACCAGCTCGTCGCACCGGCAGGCGGGTTTCTTCGTGCTGCTGTCGCCGACGGTGCCGGCGGTGCTGCTGGAGATGGGCTTCATGACCGACCCGGATGACGAGCGGCGCCTGCGCGATCCGGCCTTCCGGCGCGCACAGATGCAGGCGACGGCGCGGGCCATCGACCGCTATTTCGCCGAACTCGATGGCACGGCACAGCCGCGTCCGGCACAGCCCGCGGCGAGCAAGCGCTGATGGACGTGACGATCCGCGCAGCGGGACCGGACGATGCCGCCGCGATCCAGGCGATCTATGCCCACCACGTGCTGACCGGCACCGGCACGTTCGAGACCGACCCGCCCGACCTCGCCGAAATCCGGCGGCGGATGGACAAGGTGGCGGGCCTTGGCTGGCCCTGGCTGGTGGCAACCGCAGCTGACGGTGCGGTGCTGGGCTATGCGTATGCGGGCCCGTTCCGCGAGCGGGCGGCCTATGCGCATACGGTGGAAGATTCGATCTATGTGGCCGAAGGCGCGGCCGGGCGCGGGATCGGCCGCCTGCTCCTGTCGGAGCTGATCGCGGCCTGCCGGGCCAGCGGGGCACGCCAGATGCTGGCAGTCATCGGAGACAGCGGCAATGCCGGGTCGATTGGCCTGCACCGGGCACTGGGCTTCGGCGATGCCGGCGTCCTGCGCGAAGTCGGCCACAAGTTCGGCCGCGACCTGAATGTGGTCATCCTGCAGCTGTCGCTGGAGGCCCTGAAGCCGTAGCGGGCCTCAGTTGGCTGAGGTGACCGCCGTGAAAGTCAGGGTCTCGGTCGGCCGGGCCCCCGCATCCAGCTCCCAGGGGCGGCCATAGATCAGGGTGATCGACCGTCGGCTGGGGCCGGGTGCCTCCAGCACAAACACGCTCCAGTCCTGGCCACCGCTCATGCCGGCGGCCCGCCCGGCGGGATTTTCGGGGCGCATCGAGCTCTCCACCAGCTGCCAGCCCGCATCGATCCGGCCGACCCGCCACAGATAGCCAGCGGTGGGCACCCCGATCACCTCGATCTGCAACCGCTGTCCCGGCGCCAGCGTGATGGTGCGCCCGGCGTCGGCAGCGCCGACCACACGGGGGGCTACGGGCTGTGCCGGGGGAGCTGGCGGGCCCGGCGGGCCCGGGACCTGCGATCCGCCCGGGCTGTCAGGAGCGGCTGCCGGTGCGGCGCACCCTGCCACCAGCAGCGCAAGCCCCAGTCCGGCCGCCATCAAACGTCCCACCATGATTGCCTCTCCTGTCAGTGGCTTCAGGACTGGCACGGGCCGACGGCCGGTGCAAGGCGGAACCGGCGCGATGCAGGTGGATGGGAGCGCCTGATCACGGACTGCTCCATCGTCCAGTCCCACCGGACAGGCCCGTTTCTGCCGCCTGTGACTTGCCGCAAGGCGCCTTCCCTGCCAGACGGGCCACCCCATGCACTATGTGTCCACACGCGGCGGCGCGGCGCCGGTTTCATTTCTTGATGCGGTTCTGGCGGGACTGGCGCCCGACGGCGGGCTCTATGTGCCGCAGGACTGGCCACAGCTCGATCCGGCCACGCTGGCCGCAGCGGCCACCGCCCCCTATGCGCAGACCGCCGCTGTGGTGCTGTCGCTGTTTGCGGGCGCCGATCTGGATGACGCGACCTGCCAGGCGCTGTGCGCCCGTGCCTATGGCAGCCAGTGGGCGAGCCCGGCGGTCACGCCGCTGCGCCAGGTGGGACCGGGCCTGTGGATCCTCGAGCTGTTCCATGGCCCGTCGCTGGCGTTCAAGGATGTGGCGATGCAGCTGATCGGCCAGCTGTATGACCATGCCCTGACGGCGCGCGACGCGCGCCTGACCGTGGTGTGCGCCACCAGCGGCGATACCGGCGGCGCGGCGGTGGAGGCCCTGCGCCATTCCACCCGCACCGACCTGTTCGTGATCCTGCCCGATGGCCGGGTCAGCGAGGTGCAGCGGCGCTTCATGACCGGGTCCGGAGCACCGCATGTGCGGGCGCTGGTCGCCGATGGCGACTTCGATGCGGCGCAGGCCGTGGTGAAGGACTTGTTCGCGGACAGGGACTTCAGTGCCGAAGTGGCGCTGTCGCCAGTCAACTCAATCAACATATCCCGGATCGTGGCGCAGGCGGTCTATTATGTGGTGGCCTCGGCCTGCCTGTCGCGCGGCGGCGAGCCGGTGCACTTCACCGTTCCCAGCGGTAATTTCGGCGATGCGCTGGCGGGCTTCGTCGCACGCCGGATCGGCGCGCCGGTGGGGCGGATCACCATCGCCACCAATGCCAATGACGGGCTGGTCAAGGCGCTGGACACCGGCCGCTATGTCCGCACCGCCGCCTCGCAGGCCACCATCAGCCCGGCGATGGACATCACGGTGGCCAGCAATTTCGAGCGCCTGGTCCATGCCCTCACCCCGGGCACCCTGCAGCAGCGGTCGGATGCGACCCGCACCGCCTATGCCAGCTTTGCCCAGTCGGGCGCCTTTGACCTGCCGGCGGGGATGCAGGAAGCGATGGCCGCGCTGTTCACCGCGCGCGGGATCGACGATGCCACCACCCGCGCGGCGATGCGTGATGCCCATGCCAGCACCGGCGAAATCCTGTGCCCGCACACGGCTGTGGCCTGGGCCGCGCGCCCGGCTGCTGGCACGCAAGCCGGGCACCAGGTGATCCTGGCCACCGCGCATCCGGCCAAGTTCCCGCAGACCGTGCGGGAGACCCTGGGCATCGACCCGCCCCTGCCCGCCCACTGCGCCGACCTGTTCGACCGTCCCGAGGCCTTCACCCGCCTCCCTGCCGATGCAGCCGCCGTGAAGACTGCGATCCGCGCGGCTCTGGAGGGGCGCTGATGGACCGGGCCGAACTGATCACGCTGCCCAACGGGGTTCGGGTGCTGCTGGACCCGATGCCGGGCCTTGCAACAGCCAGCATCGGGGTCTGGATCGAGGCCGGCACCCGCCACGAGCGGGCCGAGGAGAACGGCATCGCCCACCTGCTGGAGCATCTGGTGTTCAAGGGCGCTGGCGGGCGCACCGCCCGGGCCCTGGCAGAGGATGCCGAGGCGCTGGGCATCTATCTCAATGCCGCCACCGGCTATGAGCGCACCGGATTTGCCGCCCGCTGCCTGTCGGCCGATACCGGCTTTGCCTTCGGACTGTGCGCCGATCTCGTGCTGGCGCCGCACCTCGATCCGGCGGACCTCGAACTCGAGAAGGGCGTGGTGCTGCAGGAGATTGGCGAGGCGTTCGATGATGCCGAGGACCGCGCCGGGGTGCTGCACCAGATGGCCGCCTGGCCCTCGCAGCCGCTGGGGCGCCCGATCCTGGGCGAGCCGGAGACCCTGGCCGCGATCGCGCCCGAGGCGATCGCCGCCTTCCGCGCCCGCACCTATCATGCCGGCTCGATGCTGGTGGCGGCGTCCGGCGCCTTTGACCGGGCGGCCTTGATGGATGCGATTGCCGGACGGTTCGGCGCCCTGCCGGCTGCGACCCACGTTCCGCCGGAGCCGGCCGTGGACACGTCCACGCTCGTGCTGGCCGAGACCCGCAAGAGCGAGCAGGTTCATCTGATGCTGTCGCCGCCCGCACCGCCAGCGGCCGATCCGCTGGCGCTGCCGGCCCGGATGCTGGGCGAGATCCTGGGGGGCGGCATGGCCTCGCGCCTGTTCCAG
>JAIXTH010000283.1 GCA_027484265.1 Alphaproteobacteria bacterium | reverse complement strand
CTGGCGCATCAGCAGGCGGCCGATCTCGGTGGAACCGGTGAAGGACAGCGCGCGCACCACCGGCGAGGCGGTCAGCACCCCGCCAATCGCAGGTGCATCGCCGGTGATCATGTTCAGCACCCCGTCCGGCACCCCGGCCCGCTCGGCCAGAACCGCCAGCGCCAGGGCTGTCAGCGGGGTTTCTGGCGCCGGCTTGCACACCACGGTGCAGCCGGCTGCCAGGGCCGGCGCCACCTTGCGGGTGATCATGGCCGCGGGGAAATTCCACGGCGTGATCGCAGCCACCACGCCCACGGGCTGGCGCAGCACCAGGATACGGGCGTCTGCCTTGGGGGCCGGGATGGTCTCGCCACCGATCCGCTTGGCCTCTTCGGCATAGAACTCGACGAAAGATGCCGCATACAGCACTTCACCGCGCGCCTCGGCCAGCGGCTTGCCCTGCTCGCTGGTGAGGATGGTGGCGAGATCATCGGCATTGGCGACGATCAGGTCATGCCAGCGCCGCAGGATGGTTGCGCGCTCCTTGGCCGTCAGCGCCGCCCAGGCCGGAAAGACTGCCGCCGCCGCATCCACGGCACGGGCTGTCTCGGGTGCGCCCAGCCGGGGAACCCGGGCGATCTCCTCCCCCGTGGCCGGATCGGTCACGGGGTCATCGCCCGCGCCTGACCAGATGCCACCGATCAGGCACTGGCCCGGCAACAGAGCCGGGTCTGCAATCGCATGGATGGGATGGGTCATGGCAGCTTGTCCCTCAAGGCATAGTAACTCATGGCGGCCGTCAGCAGCGGCCAGCGCAGCAGACGTCCACCGGGAAACGGCGGCACCGGCAGACGCCCCAGAAGATCGAGGCCCGCCGCCTCTCCCAGCAGCGCCCGCGCCAGCATGGTGCCGGCATAAGGCGCCAGCAGCACCCCCTGCCCCGACCAGCCCGCCGCCACCAGCACCCCCGGCCGGATCGTCCGCACCAGCGGCAGCCGCGTCGGCGTGATCCCCAGCGCCCCGCCCCAGGCATGGGTGAGGCGAACATCCGCCAGCTGCGGAAACACCCGCGACAGGTTGCGCCGCACGAAGGCACCGATGTCATCGGGCCAGGAAGGCGTGTATTTCTCGCCGCCGCCGAACACCAGCCGTCCGTCAGCCGTGCGCTGGAAGTAATTGACAACAAAGCGGGTATCCATCGCCCCGGCCGTGCCTGCCAGGATGCCCAGCGCCGGATCGAGCGGCTCGGTGGCCACCACGAAACTGCCGATCGGCATCACCCGGCGCTCCACCGGGGCATCGACGCCCTCCAGATACCCGTCACCACACAGCAACACCTGATCGGCGCGGATCGTGCCACCGCCCGCCACGGTCACGATCCGGTCCGGCCCCGCCGCCACGGCCCGCGATCCCTCATGGAGCCGCGCCCCCGCCTGCACTGCCGCAGCCACCAGGCCATAGAGCAGTTTCAGCGGCTGGATGCGCCCGGCACCGTCATCGCGCCAGCCGCCGTGATAGACGCCGGTCCCGAGCGCCGCCGCACAGGCCTCGCGGTCGAGCCGCACCAGCGGGTGATAGTCGTAACGCGCCTGCAGAAGTGCCGCGTCCGCATCCAGCGCGGCCATCAGCGCCGGACGGTGGGCTGCATAGACGAGGCCAGTGGCCCGGTCGGCCTCGATCCCATGGCGCGCGGTCACGTCGGCCAGATGCCGCTTGGCGTCCTCGCTGAAACGCCACAGGGCGCGTGCATCCTCCGGGCCGAGCCGCGCCTCCAGCCAGGCCTGATCGTGGCGCCAGCCCGAACAGACCAGGCCGCCGTTACGGCCGCTGGCACCGGCTCCCACCATCCCCGCTTCCAGCAGCACCACATCCCGCCCGGCCAGCGCCAGCTCCAACGCTGCCGAAGCACCGGTGAAGCCGGCCCCGATCACCACCACATCGGCGCGGCCCTCGCCCCGCCACGGCTGTGTGGCCGCAAACGGGCGCACGGCATCGGCGTGATACCAGCTGTCCGGCGCGCTCGCGCGGGCCGGGACATGGGCGGACGACGGATTGGCAGGGGCAGACTGGGTCACGGGGTGGAGCCGAATTGTTATGACAATTGCACTTTGCCCCGGACCGGTCAATTGTTGCGGCATGGACCGGGACGACATCCGCACACCGCTGCACGAAGACCACTACCGCCATCTGCGGGCCCAGCTGGCCTCGGGGGCCCTGCGCCCAGGCGAGGCGCTGAGCCTGCGCAAGCTGGCCGGGCACTTTGGCGGTTCGATCACGCCCGTCCGGGATGCCGTGTGGCGGCTGGCCACCGAACGGGCCCTGGTGATCTCGCCCACCCGGCGGATCTCGGTGCCGGTGATCGGCCAGGCCGAGCTCGACGAGCTGATGACAGCGCGCCGGGTGCTGGAGCCCGAGGCAGCGGTGCGCGGACTCGCAGCCGGGAATCCTGGTCTGGCGGACAGCATGGCGCGCCACGATCTCGCCCTCAACCGCGCTCTGGAGACCGGGGATGTCGCCGGCTACATGGCAGCCAACCACGCCTTCCATTTCGCGCTCTACCGGGCCGGTGGCGGCAGCGTGCTGGTGCCCTTGATCGAGACCGTGTGGGTCCGGGTGGGCCCGTTCATGCGCCATGCCTTCCAGGATGCCGCGCGCCAGAATGGTGGCACCGGGACCGACACGCACGGTCGCATGGTCGCCGCCGTCCGGTCAGGCGATGCCGCGGCCCTTGCCAGCGCCGTGCTGGATGACATCGACGAAGGTGCCACCTTCCTCAATCACGGGCTGGAGGCGGCTGCGGGCGACGCCCGCGACTGATCCTCCATGAAAGCCTCGGCTGCCCCCCTCCCCGCCCGCGATATCGCGGCGCTGGCCCTGATCGCCACGATCTGGGGCCTGAACACGGTCCTTTCAAAAGTTGTGGTAGACGAGGTGCCGCCGCTGGCCACGCTGGTGGCGCGGTTCGCGATCACGCTGGCGGTGCTGTTGCCAGTGATGCGGCCGATCGGGCCGAACTGGAAGGCGATGCTGCTGGTTTGCCTGCTGACCGGGCCTCTGCACTTCGGCCTGCAATTTCCGGGTCTTGCGCTGGCCCATGACCTCGCGCCGATGGTGATCGCCATGCAGCTGTGGATCCCGTGTTCGGTGCTGTTTGCGATGCTGTTCCTGGGGGAACGGCCCGGGCGCAGACGATTGGCGGGGCTGGCCATTTCCTTCACCGGCATCGTGGTGCTGGCAGTCGAACCCTCGGTCCTGGACCAGATCGGCGCCTTTGCGATGGTAGCTGCCGCCAGTGCCGCCTATGCGCTGGCATCGGTGCTGATGCGCAAGGTCGGCGGGCTTGATCCGCTGCAGGCGCAGGCCTGGCTGGCACTGGTGTGCCTGCCCGTGCTGGGGGCTGGCAGCGCCGTAACCGAGCAGGGCCAATGGCAGGCGCTGATGGCGGCAGGGCCGCTGATCTGGGCGTATATCGCCTTTGGCGCCCTGGCATCTGGCGTGCTGGCCAATGCCTGGATGTGGACCATCCTGCAGCGGGCCGAAGTCGGCCGCACTACCCCGTTCCTGCTCGTCTCGCCGCTGGTGGCGCTGGTGCTTGGGGTAGCGTTCCTCGGTGATCCGGTCACCTGGCAGGGCGCCCTCGGCGTGGCCATCGCGATGGCCGGCATCACGATGTCGGCGCGCTAGCAACCGGCACCGCCCGCGCGCAGCTGCTGGCAGCTGCGCGCGGGCCCATGCGCGATACCGCCTACGCCTTCGCTTCCTCATCGGCGGACGCCACACGGGTGACGTCCGAGCTGCCAATGGCATTCGGGGTGATGCCGGCGAGGCCCACTTCCTTGAGCAGGGAATCGATCAGCGGCGCCTGGGCGCGGTAGCGCATGGCGCTGTGGACCACCTGGTCGGCGAGGTTCCCGCCACCGGAGCCGTCGCCGCCGCCAGCAACACCCGCGCCACCCGACCCGCCGCCAGTAAGGCCCGACACGTCCACCACCTTGATCGAATCGATGTTCCTCAACGGCTCGACGGAGGCGGCGATGATCTGGTCGAGCTTGGCGATCAGAGCCTCGCGGACCCGCAGAGCCACCTGCTCCGGCGAGAGAATGTTGGCGGCCTCGTTGATGGCGCGCTCGCCTTCGGCCTGCACCGCCAGGCGCTTGGCTTCCGCTTCGGCACGGATGGCGATCGCCTGGGCCTCGCCCTCGGCCAGAAGTCGCGAGGCCTCGGCCCGGTCGGCAGCAGCCTGCTTTTCGGCATCGGCCGAGACTTTCACCGCGATGGCATCGCGCTCGGCCTGGCGGGCCGCCTCGATCAGCTCGATGGCCTTCTGACGCTCGGCCACTTCGGTTTCCTGCACCGTGCGCACTTGTTCTTCAGCCTTGATGGCAAGGGCGCGGGCCTTGTCGGCTTCGGCCTTGGCCTGGCTTTCCTCGCGCGACTTGGTGGCGATGGCGATCTGGCGCTCCTGCTGGGCGAGCTCCAGCGCGCGTGCCTTGTCCACTTCGGCGGTTTCAAGGGCGCGGGCGGCCTCGATCTGACGCTGGCGGTTGGTCTGGTCCTTGGCGATCCGTTCCTGCTCGATGTCGCGCTCGGCAGCGATGCGGGCGCTTTCGGCCTCGCGCTGTTTTTCGGCCTGGATCAGGGCGACTTCGGCGGACTGGTTGGCGCGCAGGGTCTCGATCTCGCGCTGCTGGGAGAGGGTGGCGGCCTCTTCCTCGCGCTTGATTTCCAGCGAGCGCTTCTGGGTGTCGAGGTTCTGGCGCTCGACCTCCACCCGCGTATTGGTCTCGATCTCGTTGCGTATCTTGCGGCGGCGCTCGATCTCCTCGGTCAGCTTCGTGAGGCCCTCGGCGTCGAACGCATTGTCAGGATTGAAGAATTCGCGCGGCGTCTGGTCGAGGCCGGTGAGCGACACGGTCTCGAGCTCGAGGCCGTTCTTGGTCAGGTCCTCGGTCACCACCTGCTGAACCTTCTGGACGAACTGGGTACGCTGCTCGTGCAGCTCGTTCATCGTCATCTCCGCGGCCACAGAGCGCAGCGCATCGACGAACTTGCCCTCGATCAGCTCCTTGAGCTCCTGCGGCGCCATGGTGCGGCGGCCCAGGGTCTGGGCGGCGGCGCTGATCGCATCGCGTGTCGGCGCCACGCGGACATAGAATTCCGCCAGCACATCAACCCGCATCCGGTCCTTGGTGATCAGGGCCTGGTCATGGTGGCGCGCCACTTCCAGGCGCAGGGTGTTCATGTTCACTGGGATGGTCTCGTGCAACACCGGCAGCACCAGGGCGCCGCCGTTCATCACCACCGATTCCCCGCCGAAACCGGTGCGGACGAACGAGGTTTCCTTGCTGGCACGACGGTAGAGCCGGGCCACCACGAAGCCCAGCGTGAACAGGACAGCCAGGCCCAGGGCAGCCAGAATCAGGATCTGGACAAGGGGGTTCTCAAGCATGGGAACAGTCTCCTTCAGGCCGGCGGCCCGGTTGTAACGGGGGTGGTGGAAGCTGTGGCAACGGACGAAGCGGGGGATTCCAGCGGCAAGGCGGGCTTGTGCTGTTCAAGTGCCACTGCCTCGTCCGGGGTCGCAGCCAGAAAGCGGGCGGGACCCGCCTTGGCCACCAGCATCACGCTGCTGCCCTGGGCCAGCGTGGTGCCGGTCACCGCAGGCTCGACCATCACATAATGCAAGGTCCCATGGCCGTCGCGCACCCGCACCTGGGCCGGGGAGCCGGTCGTGGCATGGCCCAGCGTGACCTCGCCTGCCAGCCCCAGCAGATCCGCACGGCCAAGCGCCTCGGTCTGGGTGCGGGGCACCAAAGGGGCCAGCAGCCGGCTGCCTTCCCGCGTCAGCGGCAGGGCCAGAACCAGGGCCGCGGGAATGGCGGCCACAACAGGCAGCGGTGCGGCTGCAAACTGCGTCACGAGCTGCTGCAGGGCGATCCCGCACACGCCGAACAGCGCCGACAGGAGCGCGGCATACACCCCAAGAGGCAGTCGTCCGACATTGAGCCAGCCCATGATGCTGCCGCTTTCATCGGCCCCATCCATGTCAGCAGCATCGCCGCCCGCACCGGTGTCGGCCGCACCAAGGCTGCCAAGACCAGCGCCGACGCCGGCCAGCAGCGCCGCTTCGGCAATACAGATCAGCAAGGTGAGGCACAGCGCCGCCGAGAACACCACCGTTTCGGGCCGGAGGAAGAATTCCAACACGTCTGGCTCCCCCCGGGGCAACAGCGCCTTCTGCGCAACGCTCCACTTAAGGCTCCACCCTGCTTGCCGCAAGGGCAGGAAGACACAGACGGCACCCGCCAGCTCTCCCGTTGCACGCCGCACAGGGGTGGGCAAAGCCGCAGGGCTCGGATATAGGCCAAACGCGCATGCGGACCCGGCAGGGAGCCGGGTCCGTTTGCGTTCTGGCGCGGCGCGCCCGTGCGTCCGGAACGGCCGGATGCCCCCGCCGCCTGAAGGAGACTGACCCGTGAGCACCGCTTCCCCCCTGATGCCCGTCTATTCGCCCCCTCCGGCGGACTTTACGGAAGGTCGTGGCGTGGAGGTGTTCACCGCCGAAGGCCGCCGCTACCTCGACTTCATCGCCGGGATCGCCACCAATGCCCTCGGCCACTGTCACCCCAAGCTGGTGGCTGCCCTCACCGAGCAGGCGAACAAGATCTGGCACATGTCCAACATGTACCAGACCCAGCTGCAGCGCGATCTGGCGCAGAAGTGGGTCGATGCGACCTTTGCCGATGTGGTGTTCTTCTCGAACTCCGGCACCGAAGCGATCGAGGCCTGCCTCAAGCTGGTGCGCAAGTTCCACAGCCACAATGGCCAGCCCGAGCGGATCGACATCATCGGCTTCGAGGGTTCGTTCCACGGCCGGTCGTATGGCGCAATCAATGCCTCGGGCAATCCGACCTATCTGGCGGGTTTCGGTCCGCGCCTGCAGGGCTTCATCCAGGTGCCGTTCGGCGACCATGACGCGCTGAAGGCGGCCATCGGCCCCACCACGGCGGGCATCATCCTCGAGCCGGTGCAAGGCGAAGGCGGGGTGCGGGCTGTGCCGGAGGCCTGCCTCAAGGGCCTGCGCGAGCTGTGCGATGCCGAGGGCATCCTGCTGATCTTCGACGAGGTGCAGTCAGGCGCCGGGCGCACCGGCAAGCTGTTTGCCCACGAGTGGGCCGGCATCACGCCGGACGTGATGGCGATCGCCAAGGGCATTGGCGGGGGCTTCCCGATGGGGGCGTGCCTCGCCACCAGCCGGGCTGCGGTCGGCATGGTGCGCGGCGTGCACGGCTCGACCTTTGGCGGCAACCCGCTGGCCATGGCCGTGGGCCAGGCCGTGTTCGACGAGATCTCCCGGCCCGAGTTCCTCCAGCACGTCACCGACATGGGCAACCATCTGGGCCAGGCGCTGGAAGGGCTGAAGGACCGCTACCCGGACCTCGTGCGCGATGTGCGCGGCAAGGGCCTGCT
>JAIXTH010000109.1 GCA_027484265.1 Alphaproteobacteria bacterium | reverse complement strand
CGCCGATGTGGCGGTGGAGGCCCTCCTGGGGATCGAGGCCTTCCGGCTGGAGCGGGCCCAGGAGCTGGACGAGGCGTTCCTCGACCGGGCCGAAGGCCGCCACGCCCACAACCATGACCACCACGGGCATGACCACCACGGGCATGACCACCACGGGCATGACCACCACGGGCATGATCACGGGCATGATCACGGGCACGACCACCATGATCACCACGGCCATGATCACCACGCCCATGATCACCATGACCACGACCACTATGGCGGCATCAGCTCGGTCTCGCTGCGCCTCGATGCCCCCATCAGCGAGCGCCGGTTCGACACCTGGCTGTCATCCCTGATCCAGACCCGGGGCGAGGACCTGCTCCGGTTCAAGGGTGTGCTGGACATGGCGGGCCAGACCGAGCGCTTCGTGATCCACGGCGTGCACATGATGGTGGAAGGCGAATATGCCGGCCTGTGGCGCCAGGCCGCCGACCGTACCAGCCGCCTCGTCTTCATCGGCCGCAACCTCGACCGCGCCGAGCTGGAAGCCGGTTTCGCCGCCTGCGCGGCCTGAGCGGTGATCCTGCGCCGTCCTGCGTTCAGTGGGCGGCCAGAATCCCACCCAGCTCCTGCCCCTTCGCCGTCAGGGCATAGACCGTGGCCGGCGGGCGCCGGTCGCCCAGCACATCGCGGCGCACCAGCCCCAGGCCAACCGCTTCCTGCAGCGCCTGCGACAGCGCCCGGTCGGTGACCGGTGCCAGCCGCCCGGCCAGGGCCGAGAAGCCCGCCGGGCCGTCTGTGGCCAGCACCTGCAGCAGTGGCAGGCTCCAGCGCTTGCGGATGGTGCCCCGCAGCTCGGGGGTACCGGCCAGCGCCCACAGCCGTGCCGCCAGCGGCGCCAGCGCCTTGCCCTGCGGCGAGAGATAAAGGTCTGGCCGCAGCGGGTGGCCGTGCCCGGTGTTGCGCACCGCCAGGCCCAGCGACACCAGATGCTCGACCCCATCCAGCACCGCCGCCCGGCTGGCCCCGTCCAGCGCCCGCGCCAGACCATAGAGCCGCGGCTTCACCCCCGCGCCCAGGGCCGCCAGAACCGGCAGCGCCCAGCCCTTCCGGGTCAGGGCCACCAGATCGGCCAGCACGATCGGCGGGGCAGGGGCGTCATCGGCATGCATCGCGATTCGCACCCTGTCACAATTTTCCGCTTGCGTCAAAAAATATAGCTGCTAGCTATTCCGGCATACCAGCGATCGCGGGTGCGGGGCTGGCACCGATGGAGGACACAGATGGCAACGGTTTCGAATTTCGCCCCGGGTCTGACCCTGGCCCTGTCCAGCACCGACCGGAAGGCTGCGGCTGCCTGGTATGAAAAGCACCTCGGATTCAGCCTGATGTATGACGCTGAGGAGATCGGCTGGTGCGAGCTGGCCACCCACATGGACGGCATCACGGTGGGCTTTGCGGAGAACTGGCAGCCCAGGCCCGGCAATTGCGTGCCGGTCTGGGCCGTGACCGACCTCGATGCCGCCCGCGCCGCGCTGGAAGCCGAAGGGGTGGCGTTCGACGGTCCCACGGAAGTCAATGAGGGCATGGTGAAGCTCGCGACCTTCAAGGACCGCGATGGCAATGCGATGATGCTCTCGGAGGATCTGCGGGGCTAGGCCTGCTGGCGCGTTCAGGGGCCCGCTTCCTGCCCGCGGCAAACCTGCGTAAAGGCGGCGCGAAAGACTTGCGCATCCAAAGCGGAGGAAAACGATGAAATTCAAAACCCTAGAATTTCGACACCATGTGCCTTGTGATCCTGCACTGATGGCGGACAGGCGAGCCATGTATGCCGGCGTTGTTCCCGATAGCTACTGGGATTTCGTCCAGCAGCATGGATGCGGAGCGTTGGGGCCGATGTTGCTGTTTCCTGTACCAGACACCGTCGAGGTTTATGGACTTCAGGGATTGGAAGACATTTATGGACCATGCAATAGCAAACAATATGATATCAAGAATGCAAATGATTTTATTGGGCATCTTTGGGATGAGAAGTTTATCGTTTTTTCTAGCACTTGTAACGGAGAGCAGTTGCTTTTCGATACCCGCCCTGAATCATCAGGTCAGGTGTGGATCCGTGCGCATGACATCGAGCCGCTGGAAGTGCCTCAGTTGCCGGTAGACTATTTCGGTCCCTATGAAGAGGAGGAAGTGGTCCTGTATCGCTATGTTGCATCCTCGTTCGACGAGTTTATCGACATGTGCGAGCTTGAAGTGATGGGTTAGGCTCAGGACCCATTAAAATGCTTGCGTGTGATGGCGGGCACTGATTCACGGTCGGGAGTTGGAGGTTCCTGCCGTAGGTGATCTGATCTGGCTGGGCGATCCCCCCATGGCCAGAAGTGTCGAGTATTTCCGTTGTCTCGCGGCGAGCCGAGGGGCGGTGACCGGCGGGTTCCGTGAATTCCTCGCCCGACGCGGGATTAAGGCATGCATCCCACCCCGCTCCTGCCGCCAGGCCGACATTCCCGTCGGCCGCACCACATTCAGGCTTCGCCACAAGATCGGGAACATGTTCGCCAGGATCAGGGACTGAAGACGCGTCGCAACCCGCTAGGACCGCTGCGCCCACGCTTTCCTGTCCACCATCGCAATCGCCGCCACCGTCAGCTACTGGCTTTGACCGATATGAGTCCTGAGCCTAGCCTGCGGGCCAGTGCACGAACCGCCCCCGGAGCCCCTGATGACCAGCCCCTTTGCCCATGCCGCCGACCGCGCGCTGGAACCTGTCTTGGCAAGGCGCGCGGCGGACTGGCGGATCGGGCCGGTGGTGTATCAGGTGCTGGTGGACCGGTTCGCGCCGCCGGCCGACCTTGACGCCAAGCGGCACCTCTATCCCGCGCCGCGCACCCTGCATGGCTGGGACGAGCAGCCGGTGCAGGGCACCCATGACGAGGCGGCCGGCCTGTGGAGCCACGAGCTGGCGTTCTGGGGCGGCGACCTGGCAGGGCTGGCCGGCCGGCTGGATTATCTGGAAGGGCTGGGGGTGGATGTGGTCTATCTGAACCCGATCCATGCCGCCTGGACCAACCACAAATACGACGCGCAGGATTATTTCGCGGTCTCGCCCGAGTTCGGCACCCGCGCCGATGTGGCCGCGCTGGCCGACCGGCTGCACGAACGCGGCATGCAGCTGGTGCTGGACGGGGTGCTGAACCACATGGGCCGCACCGCGCCCATGTTCCTGGATGCCGTCGCCAATCCCGACAGCCCGTGGCGCGACTTCTTCTATATCGGGCCGCAGTGGCGCCATGGCTGGCGCTGCTGGTGGGACGTGGCCAACCTGCCGGACGTGAACTGGGAGAACCCGGCGGTGAAGGACTGGCTGTTCGGCAGCCCGGACAGCCTGATCGATGGCTGGCTGGCCGACGGCGTGGACGGGTTCCGGCTGGATGTGGCCTATGACATCGGCTTCACCCACCTGAGCGATCTGACCAGCGCGGCCCATGCTGCCAGGCCCGGCTCGCTGGTGCTGGGCGAGTGCTACAACTACCCGCCCGACTGGGTGAACGGGCCGCTGGATGCGATCCTCAACATCTCCCTGTCCGAGATCATCCGCGACCTCGCCGAGGGCTCGATCGGCGGGCGGCACGCCGGTGACCTGATCGAGCGGATGGTGGCCGATACCGATTACGAGGGGCTGTTGCGCTCGTGGATCGTGCTCGACAATCACGACAAGGCACGTCTCGCCTCCTGGCTGCCGGATCCGGCAGCGCAGACCATCGCCCAGGTGCTGCAGTTCACCCTGCCGGGGGCGGTGAACCTCTATTATGGCGTGGAAGCGGGCATGACCGGCCCGCGCGATCCCGAGAACCGCGGCCCGATGGACTGGGCGCGGGCCGTGCCGGGCGAGCCGGCCTTCGACCGCGTCCGGGCCCTGATCACGGCGCGCAAGGCCACCCGTGCCCTCAGGATCGGCGAGTTCCGGCGTCTCGACGCCGACCGGCTCCTCGCCTTCACCCGCTATACCGACCGGATCGAGGAGCTGGCGGTGGTGGTGGTGAACCCCACCGGCGAGTCGGTGCGCGACCTGATGAGCCTGCGCGATTCCAAGGTGGTGAATTTCGAGGTCCTGCGCTGTGCCCTGACAGGCTTCGAGGCCCATATCAGCGCAGGCCTCTGCCGCCTCACCGTGCCCCCCCGCACAGCCCTGATCCTGCGCCCGCAGATGAACAAGCCCGGTCGGGAGTATGAGCCCTACAAGCGGGTCGCCTGACCTGCTGGACCGCGCGCCGGAATGAAGGGGCCGGAGCGGAGGCGCCGCCGAGGCGGCGCGCTCCAGCGGGGGGTCAGACCCCCGCCTTCTCCAGCTCGGCCATCAGTTCGGGGATGGCGGCCTTGTAGTCGGCGACGAGGCCGAAGTCGGCGATCTGGAAGATCGGGGCGTCGGCGTCCTTGTTGATGGCGACGATCACCTTGCTGTCCTTCATGCCCGCCAGGTGCTGGATCGCGCCGGAGATGCCCACGGCCACATAGAGCTCGGGGGCCACCACCTTGCCGGTCTGGCCGACCTGGTAGTCGTTGGGCGCATAGCCTGCATCCACCGCCGCGCGCGAGGCACCGACGGCGGCGCCCAGCTTGTCGGCCAGCGGCTCGATCACGCGGTTGAACTCGTCCGACGAGCCCATGGCGCGGCCTCCCGACACCACCCGCTTGGCCGAGGCCAGTTCCGG
>JAIXTH010000140.1 GCA_027484265.1 Alphaproteobacteria bacterium | reverse complement strand
GCGGATCCCGAATGCGACGCTCGCGCTGTTGGACGCGATCGAACCGCTGCGCACACCGACATCGCGGGAGCAGCGGTTCCAGGCGCTGGACGGACTGGGACGGGTCTGGCCTGGCGGCAATCCAGGCTGGCTGAACGGCGATCCGGTGCTGGGCAGTATCCGGGTCTACTATGCTGCGCGCATGTCGCTGAAGGTGCGCGAACTGGCACCGGACCGCACCGATTTCGACCCTGTGCTGTTCGGCTCCGCCAAGTCCGAACCCGAGGGCGGCGAGGAACGTCTGGACGAAGTGGAGGACAGCCTGCTGCCGCCGGCGGCGCAAAAGCTGTTTGCAGAAAACCGGTTCCGGCGCGATCGGCGCGGGCGTGATGTCTACCTTTTGTCAGACGGCGCCTATGTGTTCGTCGACCCGCCGCTGCTGCCAGTCCTCGACCTGGTCCGGCAGGCGCAGGATCTGCCGCCAGGTGCCAAGCGCGCCTTTCTTCTCGATCCTCAAAAGGCGATTCGCGAACACCTGAAGCTCGAAGGTGACACCGCCGATGCCGACCTGGCAGCCCTGTTCGTAGAGACCGCCCAGTTCTCGGAGCGGATTGCGGGTGTCGACCTGTGGCGCAAGCAGGTTCTGCCCTGGCTGGCGCCCAGCGGTGACAATGCCTGGCTGCCGGAGCGGTTCGGGCTGCGGATCGATGGCGCCTATTATGCGGTGAAGCCGGACGGCCTGGCGGATGTTTTCGACCAGATCGACAGGGCCAGCTCTGTTGCCGAGCCCCTGGTTACTGTGTCGGGCCTGCTGGAGCCTGTTGGTCCCGATGGGCCGCCGCCGCCCGGGCAGATTGCCCTGACACCGCAGACACGCTCTGCCTTCGAAGCCCTGCGTTCGCTGGTTGCTGATCGGCCCGAAGATGGCCCGCGGGACGATGCCGGCGCTGGCGCGGATGAGGCCGCCGCACGCCACCGCGGACCGCTGTTCCTGGTGGTGAAGGAGAATTTCGAAGAGGTATCCTTCGCCACGCGCGCAGCCCTCGAGCAGGCCACGCCCGCTCCGGACCTGGTGCCCCCGACTGTCCCGGAGACGGTAGCGGCTACCCTGAAGAGCCACCAGCGCGAAGGCCTGACCTGGCTGACCCGCTGTGTGCGCAACGGTCGGCCCGGCGCGCTGCTGTGCGACGACATGGGCCTCGGCAAGACGCTGCAGGCGCTGGCCTTCATGGCGTGGCTGCAATCTGTCGCGCAGGAAGAGGGCGCGGCCTGCCGCATTCTGATCGTGGCGCCTACCGGGTTGCTGGCCAACTGGAAGGCGGAAATCCAGCGGCACCTGCGCGGCGAGCGGCTGGGCCGGATCGTCGAGGCGTTCGGCAATCAGTTGAAGCTGCTGCGGACCGGTCCTGGCACACAGCGCGACACCCGATCCGGCGAAGCTGGCCTCGATCTGGCTGGATGGGGTAGCCGTGGCGTGGTTCTGACCACCTATGAGACCCTGCGCGACTACCACTTCAGTTTCGCGACGCAGTATTTCGACCTGATCGTCTTCGACGAGGCGCAGAAGCTCAAGAACCCGACCAGCCAGCTCACCAGGTCAGCCAAGACCCTGCGCGGCGGCTTCAGCCTTGGCATGACCGGCACGCCAGTCGAGAACCGGATGCAGGACCTGTGGTCGCTGTTCGATGTGCTGGCACCCGGCCTGCTGGGTGCCAGCCGCGACTTCGAGCGTCAGTATACCGCCGATAATCCGGCTGCCCTGCGCGCACTCAAGAGCCAGCTCTGTGACGACGGACCGGCAGCACCGGCCTGGCTGTTGCGCCGCATGAAGTCGGAGGTGCTGGAGGGGCTGCCAGCGAAGCATTTCCATCGCATCGCGCAGGATATGCCCCCATTCCAGGCTGAGGCCTACCAGCAGGTCCTGATGCGGGCGAGCGCACTGCGGACCCAGGGCCTGGGACAGCAGGGGATGCTGGAAACACTGGCGCTGCTGCGCGGCTGCTCGCTGCATCCAGTCACACCGGAACAGGCCGGGGATGATCTGGCGCGCTATGCAGCGCTGTCGGCACGGATGGGGGCCACGCTCCAGGTGCTGGAGGCGATCCAGGCCAAGGGCGAGAAGGCGCTGATCTTCCTGGAAGACCGCGCCATGCAGGGCTGCCTCGCCCGCCTCCTGCAGCGCCACTTCGCCTTGCCGCAGCCGCCTGCCATCATCAATGGCGCCACACCCGGCCAGACCCGGCAGGATCTGGTGGACCGCTTCCAGGCTGCGCCAGCCGGCTTTGGCGTGATGATCCTGTCGCCAAAGGCCGGGGGCGTCGGGCTGACGCTGACAGCAGCCAACCACGTCATCCACCTGTCGCGCTGGTGGAATCCGGCGGTGGAGGATCAGGCGACCGACCGGGCATTCCGGATCGGACAGGAGCGGGACGTGCATGTCTATATCCCGCAGGCCATCCACCCTGATCCGTCGATCAGGGGACATTCGTTCGACCTGCGCCTCGATGCCCTGATCGATCGCAAGCGGGGCCTCACCCGCGACCTCTTCCTGCCGCCGCTGCCCTCCGATGGCGAGCTGGGCGACCTGCTGCGCGAAGTCACCGAGCGCGATGACAGTCAGGACCGGACCCAGTCTGCGACCGGCGCGCCAGTAGCAGCACAAGCTGCTGGCGAGGCTGCCGCCGCCCCTCCCCCGCCCGCACCACCGCCCGCACCACCGCCGCCTGCGGCTCAGGCGCCATCTCCGTTGCCGGTTCAGGCGCCAATCGCGCCATCCAGCCGGCCGATCCTGACACTGCGGACCCGCCCCGCACCAGCGCCACGCTTCTTCAGGATCGAACCGGGCAGGCCGCGGCCGGTGGCGGACATCCTGGCACCGTTCACAGGCACCGCGATCGCCGAAGTGGTGATCAGCGATCCCTATGCTCTCGCTGGAGATCAGGAGCGCGCCGCACAGGCGTGGTTCCTGGGCCAGCTCGCAAAGATCGCCGACGGCATCAACGCTGTCACAATCGAGTATGACGACAGCCGGATTGACGCGCCTGATGACAGCCTGGCGCGCCGCGACATGAACCAGCGCGCCCTCGAGGCCATGGCACCCAAGGGGGGCCTGGTCCGGCTACGGCGCCGCTCGGGCCGGGGGCGCGGCAATGACTTCCACGACCGGTCCGTGACAATCCTGACTGGCCAGGACACCGGCGATGCCATCCGTCACGAGCTTCACCTCGGGCGCGGCCTGATCAGCCTCGCCGAAAGCCGCTTCGAACTCAGCCTGACCCACGTCCAGACGACCCGCATCCAGGCCGCAGCCTGATCCGATCAGTACCTGCACGCGGCCCGCGAGCCGCGGTTGCTGCAGCCGGGAGGGCCCTATCAGGCGAGATCGGCCAGAAACCCGCTGCCTACGCCGACACCGCAGGCCAGCCAGCTGTATCCATACGCGGCCATCTTCACCTGCTTTTGCTCGGCATTGGTCAGGCGTGCGAGCGCGGACGTGACGGTGTCGGCGAGGAGGAGGGGCATGGGGCTAGCTGAAAAACTGCT
>JAIXTH010000208.1 GCA_027484265.1 Alphaproteobacteria bacterium | reverse complement strand
GCCCTCGCTGGCCGGCACGGTGCGGGCATCGGTCCAGTCGGTGATATAGACTTCGTGGTCGGGCAGGAACGCCTCCACCGTGCCGCGCAGCAAGGTGGCATAATGCCCGGACAGCGGCGCCACGATCAGCACCCGCGGGTCGCGCCAGCCCTCGGGTCGCGCCTTCGCCATGGCGGTGCGGTCACGCTGGAAGTGCAGCAGGGTACACCAGGGGTCAGAGCGCACCGCCACCGGCGTCACCGGTACGTCTACGGCATTGATCCGGGTGACCGGGAGGTTCCATGCGGGCTTGCCATAGCGGCGGGTCACGGCCTCGAACAGATCACCCCAGGCCGCCGCCGTACGACCGAAATCGGTATGGGCCCACGGATTGAGCGGATTGCGCAGGGCGAGCTGGTTCAGGTGAACCATGGCCCGCATCGGCATCAGCGCCGCGCGCTGCATCTCCAGCCAGGCATAGAGCATTGCCATGCGCCCCTGTTCGTGCCGCCCCGGCGGGACGGACTTCCGGCGGCCGGGCGCCCGCACAGCACCCGTAACCGGAGATTCCCGAGCTATAGTGTCGCAGACACGGATCAAGAAGTTGTTACAGTGCTGCGGGACCGTAGGGCGGCTGTGATGGTGTTCGGGGCGGTGTCACCCAGGTTCTGTGCCCGGGTCACTTGACGAACAGGGCGGCGCGGCCTTGTGTCCGGCTGTCGGAGCGGGAGGGGTGAGATGGTGATGTTTCTGGTGGGGCTGGTGCTGTTCTTGGGCATGCACAGCCTGTCGCGGCAACGCGGCCTTCGCGATGCGATGGTGGGGCGTCTGGCGGCAGGGGGCTTCAAGGGGCTCTATTCGCTGGTGTCGCTGGCGGGCTTCGTTCTGCTTGTGATGGGCTATGGTGCCTGGCGGGCGGCGGGGCCGCCACAGATTTGGAGCCCGCCGTCGTTCTTCGGGCATATCGCACTCCTGCTGATGATCCCGGCCATGGTGTTTCTGGTGGCCGCCTATGCACCGCGCGGTGCCATCAAGGCACGGGTGCTGCATCCGATGCTGCTGTCGGTGAAGGTCTGGGCGCTGGCGCACCTGCTGGCCAACGGGGACCTGGCCACGATGCTTCTGGCCGGCACATTCCTCGCCTGGGCGGTTTATGCCCGGGTCGGCCAGCCCAAGGAGCCGCGTGAGGCGGTGCCGTTCGGCCTGGGCGACTGGATCGCGATTGGCGGTGGCCTGGCGGCCTGGGCCGCCTTTGCCTTCTGGCTGCACCCGCTGCTGTTTGGCGTGGCCGTGATGCCGGGCTGATCCTGCCCGGATCGGGGCTGTCTCAGCCCTTGTTGACCGAGTGTTCACCTTGACGGGCAAGAGTGCGGAGGTGACCGCACCCCTGCAGCCCTTTCCCATCCAGCCCGGACCCTTGACGCGGCCGATGCCGGACGCGGGACCGATGGCGCCGCGCATGCCGCCGGGACCCCAGCCGGGTAGCCTGCGGGGCATGCAGGGGCGGACCGGGCGCATGCGCCCGCCCGTCGCTGTCAGGGCCGACGGTGCCGGACTGTTCGGCCGCGATCTGCTGGTGGACATCGCGCTCGCGGCGATGCTGTTTGTGTGCTTCGGCTCGGTGGTTGGTTTCTATTCCAAGATCAACGTCCTGCGCGAGGCGCCTGGCTGGGCCCTCCTGGTCTATATCCCGCCGATCCTGTGGGCCGTGGCCATGGCCGCAAGTGCGGTGCACAAGTCATTGCGCACCGCCCTGGTGGGCGGTCCGATGCTGTTGCTGGTGCTGTGGGCGACGGCCAGCTTCCAGTGGTCTCACCAGCCGGACCTCAGCCTGCGCCAGGGTATCCTGTTCTGCTGTACCTTTCTGGTGGCCTGCGTGATCGCACAGTCGATCAGCTGGGACCGACTGGGCCGGGTTCTGGTGATGGTGTTCGGTTTCCAGGCGGTGGTATCGGCCGGACTGGCGGTGCTCAAGCCCGAATGGGGCGTGATGACCGAGATTTATCCTGGTGCCTGGTCCGGCCTGTGGAATTTCAAGCAGAGCTTCGGGCTCGCCATGTCCATGGGCTTTGCAATTCTGCTGGGCTGGAGCCTTGTGCGGCCCGGGCGGCTGCTGCCGGCAATGCCGCTTCTGGGGCTGTTCCTGGTGTGTGTCATCCAGAGCGAGGCGACCACGGCCCTGATGACGTCGGCGGTGGCCACCTGTGTGGTGGCGGCCATCTGGGTGGCGCAGCGCCATCCGGCACTGGCGGTGTTCTCGATCTGGGGCGTGGTGGTAGGCGTCACCGCCGGGGTGCTGGTGTTCACCGTGCTCGCGCCGGTGATCTTCGCCCTGGTGGGCAAGGCACCGACGCTGACCGGCCGTACCGACATCTGGGAGGCGCTGGAGGGCGCGATCGCGGCCCGGCCACTGCTCGGCTGGGGCTATCAGGCCTTCTGGACCGATGCGAGCCTCTCGAGCCCGGTGGGCGCCATCGAGCTGGCGATGGACGGCTTCCGCCCGCCCGATGCGCACTCTACCCCGATGGACCTGCAGCTGCAGCTGGGACCGGTGGGGCTGGCCCTGGGCGCCATGATCCTGTTGCGGGCCTGGTGGCATGTGGTGTGGCTGGCGCCGCAAATGCGCGGCATGCTGGTGGCGGCGCCGTTTGTCGCGGTCTGGACCAGCACGTGCTTCACAGAGAGCATAGGCCTCTATCCGATGGATTTCATGGGGCTTGTCGGACAGCTGGTGGTGATCAAGCTGGCCCTGAGCGTGGTCGAGGAGGCCGAGAGTCGCCGCGGATCGGTGGAACTGGCCTGACCCGCCCGGGCGCCCCCCAGACAACTTAGCGCGGTCCGTTGCACTTGAGCCCCGCCGCAACTGGTGCTTGGAAGCGCCATCCCCGCCTGCCTCCGGAGTGTCCCGCCCTTGAAAGACTTGCCTGTCAGCCCGCTTGCGCCCGACTGCTTTCCCGATCTGCCCGACGTGGCCGGTGTGGAGGCCTCCTGCAGCCGGATCGGCCTCTACCGCCATGTGCGCGACGAGCTGCTGGTGGTGCGCCTGGCGGAAGGCACGGCAGTGGCAGGGGCGCTGACCCGGTCGCAGACCCGCTCGGCGGATGTGGCCTGGTGCGCAGCCGGGCTCAAGGAAGGCCGGGCCCGCATGCTGGTGGCCCATGCCGGCAACTCCAATGCCTTCACGGGGGCTGCGGGCGAGGCCAAGAATGCCGCCACCGTGGCCGAGGCCGTCCGCCTGACCGGTTGCAGGCAGCATGAAGTGTTCCTGTCGGCCACCGGGGTGATCGGGGTGCCGCTGCCGCCGCGGACCGTGGCGGACAGGCTGGAGACAGCGGTGGCAGCCCTCGGGCCACCTGACTGGGAGGCGATGGCCCGCACCATCGGCACCACGGACACTTTCCCGAAGGGCGCAGGCGCCCGCCTCGATCTGGACGGCACGCCGGTGGCGATCGTCGGGATCGCCAAGGGATCGGGCATGATCGCGCCCGACATGGCCACCATGCTGGTCTATCTGTTCACCGATGCG
The DNA here is from genome assembly GCA_027484265.1 of Alphaproteobacteria bacterium. Classification (GTDB taxonomy): domain Bacteria; phylum Pseudomonadota; class Alphaproteobacteria; order Caulobacterales; family Aquidulcibacteraceae; genus JAIXTH01. Next base: position 809 of record JAIXTH010000208.1, on the reverse strand, counting down.
GCTATCTCACCGGGGCTGCTCCAGAGTCTGGTGAGCCAGCATGTGGACACCACGTTCAATGCCATCACGGTGGATTCCGACACCTCCACCTCCGACACGCTGCTGGTGTTTGCCACTGGGGCTGCGGGCCATGCGCTGATCGAGGACGCCGCCGATCCGCGCGCCCAGGCTTTCTCGCAGGCGCTGCATGGGGTGATGCAGGACCTGGCCCTGCAAGTGGTGCGGGATGGCGAGGGTGCCACCCGCCTAGTCACCATCACGGTCGAGGGTGCCGCCAGCGACCTGTCAGCCCGCAGGATCGCCCTGGCGATCGCCAATTCGCCGCTGGTCAAGACTGCCATCGCCGGCGCCGATGCCAATTGGGGGCGGGTGGTGATGGCGGTGGGCAAGTCGGGCGAGCCGGTGGACACGTCTGCCCTGTCGATCCGCTTTGGCGGGGTGTGGACTGCCCGCGACGGGGGCGCCGTCCCCTATGACGAGGCGCCGATCCAGGCACACATGAACGGCCAGGAGATCGACATCCTGGTGCGCGTCGGTGCCGGTGGCGGCCAGGCGCGGGTCTGGACCTGCGATCTCACCCATGGATACATCTCGATCAACGGCGATTACCGTTCGTGAACCGAACGCGCTGGGGCTCTGTTAAGGACTAGTCGTTATCATGCACAGTGGGGCTGATGATATAAGGTTGCTATTGGTGGCGGCCGCAGCCCTGATCGACGGGGAGGGGCGCGTGCTGCTGGCACAACGACCTCAGGGCAAGCAACTGGCCGGTCTGTGGGAGTTCCCCGGCGGCAAGATCGAGGCCGGCG
>JAIXTH010000257.1 GCA_027484265.1 Alphaproteobacteria bacterium | reverse complement strand
AGGCCGGGGCCTATTCCGGCGCGGCGGATTTCGGCTGGCTGCAGCCGGAAGTGGCGAAGTTTGCCCGCACCTGTTCCTACGACCGTGCCGGAATCGGCTGGTCGGACACCACCGGCGGGCCGCGCAATCCCGGCGCCCTGGCGGACGACCTCCAGCGGCTGCTGACGGCAGCGGGGGAGGCGGGACCCTATGTGCTGGTGGGCCACTCGATGGCGGGCCTGCTGACCCGCGCCTTCCTGGTCAGCCATCCGGATGAGGTGAAGGGCCTGGTGCTGATCGATGCGGCGGACCCGAAGGCGATCGAGCTGCCGGGTGTCCAGGTCTGGATCGACCGCTACCGCGCCATCGCCCAGGCCTCGGCAGCGGCCTCGAACTTCGGGCTGATCAAGCCCCTGAGCTTTGCCTTCGCCAACCGCATCGGCCTGCCCGAGGGCCCGGCGCTGCGCGAGAAGCAGCGGATGTTCGGCCACCCCCGGCACCTGCGCGCCGCCGCCACCGAAATCGCGCAGACCACCACCGGCCGCGAACGGCTGGCGGGCGTTGATTCGCTGATCGCCGGCATCCCGGTGGCCACCATCACCGCCGGCCCCGCCAGCCCGCCGGGGGAGAATGCCTGGCAGGATGCCCAGCAGCGGGCAGGCCGGATCTCGCGCCAGGGCCTCGTTCTGAATGTGGACGGCGCCACCCACACCAGCATCCTCGGCCCCGTGCATGGCGGCCAGGTGGTGGATGCAGTCCGTACCGTCCTCGAACGGGCAGCCCTGCCGCTCGATCCGGCAACTTCGGCCCGATAACGGGCGGCTGTCACGATTACGTCATCTGTCTGTCAACCAGCCTTTGCAAATTGGTCAACGAAGCGTCACCCAACCATCAAACCCCCGTCATGGCCGGGCCGTAACCCCGCCGCCAAGGGCAGCCGGTGCGGCGCCCATAGACAGGTTGGGGACTACCGTGATGACGATCCGCAAGAGCCATCTGTTGATGGCAGTGGCGACTGTTGCCCTCGCAGGGTGCTCCCAGGGTGGAGATATTGCTTCGCCGGGTGCCACCAGCTCCGGCCCGCCGCCGGTTTCCCCGCCGCCGCCTGCCTCGCCCCCGCCCCCGGGCGGCGCCACCTGCCCCTCCGGCACCACCAACGTGGGTGCGGTCGGCAGCGCCACGGCCTGCGCCATCTCCGGCGAGATCCTGAACAACCTGACCCTGCCGAACCTCACCGGCGTGGTCTACCGCATCAGCGGCCGGGTGGACGTGGGCCGCGACCGCGGCGCTGACGGCGCTGCCGCCGCCGGTGTGGCCGCCACCCTGACGGTCGAGCCGGGCGCGCGCCTGTTCGGTGACGTGGCAGGCGACATCCTGATCATCAACCGGGGCAGCCAGATCGTGGCCAATGGCACCGCCACCAACCCGATCCTCTTCACCTCCAAGGAAGACATCGAAGGCACCGCAGGCGCCACCTCCACCCGCCAGTGGGGCGGCCTGATCCTGCTGGGCCGCGCGCCGATCCGCGGCTGCTCGACAGCTGTCGCCCAGGGCACGGTGGAGTGCCAGAACGCGATCGAGGGCGTCACCGCCGCCACCGGCCGCCAGGCGCTCTATGGCGGCGCCACGCCCACCGATTCCAGCGGCTCGCTGCGCTATGTGCGCATCAGCTACTCGTCGGACTTCCTGACCTCGGCGGCTGCGGGCGACGACCTCAACGGCCTGACCCTTGGCGGTGTGGGCAGCGGCACCACCATCGAGTTCCTGCAGGTCCACAATTCGGGCGATGACGGCATCGAGTGGTTCGGTGGCACGGTGAACGCCCGCAACATCGTGGTGACCGGCGCGCTCGACGATTCGCTCGACTATGACGAGGGCTGGACCGGTGCGGTGCAGTTTGCCGTGGTGCGCCAGGCGCTGACCACCACCGGCGGTCCGGACCGCCTGATCGAAGCCTCCAACCGGACCGTGGCCAGCCTGCCCGGCACGCTGAACACCAACCCAACCTTCTCGAACTTCACCTTCATCGGCGTGCGCCAGAATGATGCCGGCGGGAACCTGCAGGGCATCAATCTGAACAACACCGGCGGCTCGCCGGGTTCGTCCGGCCGGTTCCTGAACGGTGTGGTGACCGGCTCGAACGTGTGTGCCGTGGCCGATACCGCCAACACCAGCCCGGCGCCACGGTTCGATTCGATCCTGTTCGACTGCCCGACGGCCCTCGGCACCGCTGCGGCGAACCTGGTCAATGCCGGCGCCAACAACTCGACCGGCGTCGTCAACTCGCTCACCAACCTGATGCCCGGCCCGGCAGAGCTGGCCCGTGCGGCGGTGAACCCGACCACGGTCAACCCGTTCTTCCAGCCCGCCAGCTATGTCGGCGCCTTCTCGCCGACCGAGAGCGCGGCGGCCAACTGGGCCCGGGGCTGGACCATCAACCTGTTCACCGTCCCGGCGGGCTGCCCCACCGGCACCACCGACACCGGCACCACCGTGGCTGGCCAGCGCAACTGCCGCCTGAGCGGCACGCTGGGTTCGGGCTCGGTTCCGGCGAACCTGCGCCTCGTGGCCGGCAACATCTACCAGCTCTCGGGCCGGGTGGATGTGGGCACCGACCGGGGTGCCACCGGTACGGCCGGCACCGCCGCCACCCTGACCGTGGATGCGGGCGTGACGGTCTATGGCCGGGGTCCCTCGGACGTGCTGATCGTCAATCGCGGCTCGCAGATCTTCGCCAACGGCACGCCGAATGCCCCGGTGATCATGACTTCGGAAGCCGATGTGACCAACACCCAGCCTGATCCCGGTCGCGCCACCCGCGAGTGGGCCGGCCTGATCCTGCTGGGCCGCGCTCCGATCCGGGGCTGCTCGACCGCCGTGGCCCAGGGCACGGTGGACTGCCAGAACGCCGTGGAAGGCATCACCGCCGCCACCGGCAGCCAGGCGCTCTATGGCGGCGCCACCGCCGACGATAACAGCGGCCGCCTCACCTTCCTGCAGATCCGCTATCCGGGGGCGTTCCTCACCTCGGCTGCGGCGGGCGACGACCTCAATGGTCTGACGCTCGGCGGCGTGGGCAATGGCACCACCATCCAGAACATCCAGGTCCACAATTCGGGTGACGACGGGATCGAGATCTTCGGCGGCACCGTGAACCTGCGCAACTGGATCGTGACCGGCGCGCTGGACGACTCCTTCGACCTCGACGAGGGCTGGGTCGGCCGTGCCCAGTTCGGCATCGTGCTGCAGTACCTGACCGGCTCGGGCGGCCCCGACCGTCTGGTGGAAAGCTCGAACCGCCGGGTGGCCAGCGCCAGCGGCACGCTCGACACCAACCCGATCGTCTCGAACTTCACCTTCGTGGGCATCCCGCAGAACGACTCGGGCGGCAATTTGCAGGGCATCAACCTGAACAACACCGGCGGCACGCCGGGCAGCTCGGGCCGGTACCTCAATGGCGTCGTGACGGGTTCCACCACCTGCATCAATGCCGAGGCCTCCAACACCAGCCCGGCGCCGCGGTTCGACTCGCTGCTGCTGAGCTGCACCGGCGCGCTGGGTGCGGTGACCACGGCCCTGGTCAATGGCGGTACCAACAACAGCACCGGCACCGCAGCCACGCTGGTCAACCGCTTCATCAATGGCACCGCCGAAGCGGCCCGTGCGGCGCTGAACCCGAACACGGTCGATCCGTGGTTCACCTCGGTGACCTACATCGGCGCGGTACGCGACAGCGCCGACACCTGGTGGCGCGGCTGGAGCTGCGGTCTCGATAGCAGCTCGAGCTGCTGATCAATCCTCTCCCTCCGGGCCCGGCGCTGCCCCCGATCAAGCGCCGGGCCCGAACTTTTTCAGACCTGCCATCCTGGATGACGTCGATGTCCACCCTGCTTTCGCCGCGCGCCCTGCTTCTGGCCACCAGCTGCCTGCTGGCGCCCGCTGCCGCATTCGCCCAGGCTGCTCCCCCGCCCCCCGTCACCGAGCCTGCGGCGGAACCTGCTGCGACAGCAGAGCCGCCCGCCGAAGCTGACGACGCGGCGCCACTGGTCGAGACCGTGGTGGTCCGCGGCCGCTTCATCCCGGATACCCAGCGCAACAGCTCCGAAGTGGTGTCGGTCCTGACCTCCGCCGACCTCGCCCGCACCGGCGACGACACCGCTGCGGGGGCCCTCACCCGCCTGACCGGCCTGTCGGTGGTGTCGGACCGGTTCGTCTATGTGCGCGGCCTCGGCGACCGCTATTCTGCGGCCCTGTTGAACGGCTCGCCGCTGCCGAGCCCCGAGCCGCTGCGCCGCCAGGTGCCGCTGGACCTGTTCCCGTCCAACATCCTCCACTCGGCCCAGGTCCAGAAGACCTATACTGCCAACTACCCCGGCGAGTTCGGCGGCGGCATGATCGACCTGCGCACCCTGCGCATCCCGAACGAGCCGTTCGTGACCGTCAAGATCGGCACCGGCATCAACACCGAATCCACCTTCGAGGACGGCTTCGTGGTGCGCGGCTCCGACCAGGACTGGACCGGCATGGATGACGGCCTGCGCGATGTGCCCGGCCCGCTGGCCGAGGCGCTGGCAGGCAACCGGCGGATCGTGGACGGCAATTACTCCGATGCCACCCTCGAGCGGATCGGCGAGAGCCTGGTGAACTCGCCCCTCACCGTGATCCAGACCAGCGAGCAGGTGCCGGACTTCGAAGGCGAGATCACCGCCGGTACCAGGTTCGAGCGCGGCGGGGCCACCATCGGCCTCGTGGGCGTGGTCGGCTATTCCAGCGAGCAGCGCACCCGGGTCGCCAGCCGCACCGACGTGGTGGGCGATGTGGCCGAAACCGTCGAGACCAACACCGCCACCACCTGGGACATCGTGGTCAATGTGTTCGGCAGCGCCACGATCGACTGGGGCGACAACGCCCTGACCCTCACCGGCCTGCTGGTGCGCTCCACCAGCAAGGATGCGCAGGTGGAGCTCGGCACCAACATCAACCTGCCCGCCAACCAGTCGCTGCGGGGCGAAAGCTCGGCCTGGTACGAGCGCGAACTGCGCTCGCTGCAGCTGACCGGCGAGCATGGCTTCGGCAATACCGAGGTGGAATGGCGGGTCGCGGCGGCCGAATCGACCCGCGACGCGCCCTATGAGCGCGACATCACCTACGCCGTGGTCAACAACGTCGCCTCGTTCCAGGGCGCCAATCTCGGCAACAGCACCCGCTTCTCGTTCCTCACCGACAGCCTGTCGAGCGTCGGGATCGACATCACCAACACCGAGGACCGCTGGGGCCGCGAAGTGGTGTTCCGGGCGGGCTTCACCGCCTCCAACACCGAGCGCGACTTCACCCTCACCACCTTCGCCTTCACCGGTCCGCGCGGACCGACCCCGGTGGATGTGCTGCGGGCCCGGGTCGACTTCCTGTTCTCGCCCGACAACATCAGCCCGCGCCGCTGGGTGCTCAACGAGCAGACCGGCCGCGACGATGCCTATACCGGCGAGCTGCTGAACATCGCGGCCTATGCCGGGGTCGAGGTGCAGGCCACCGACTTCATCCGCGCCTCGCTCGGGGTGCGCTATGAGGAGGCCGAGCAGCGGGTGGCGACCTTCAACCGGTTCGGCGAGCGCCCGTCCGACCCGGTGTCGCTGAACAACGATTATGTGCTGCCGGCGCTGTCGGTCACCTGGAACTTTGCCGATGACCTGCAGGTGCGGTTTGCCTGGTCGAAGACCATCGCCCGCCCGCAGTTCCGCGAACTGGCCTTCACCCCCTACATCGATCCCGATACCGACCGGGTCTATCAGGGCAACCCGTTCCTGACAGACTCGCAGTTCGAGAACTATGATCTGCGGGTCGAGTACTACTTCGGCAACCGCCAGTTCGTGACCGGCGCTGTGTTCTTCAAGGCGATCGAGAACCCGATCGAGGAAGTGATCGTGCGGCTCGAGCGCACCTTCACCCGCTTCCTCAACGCGCCCGAAGCCGAACTCTACGGGGTCGAGCTCGAGTATCGCGATACGTTCGAGATGCCCTGGGAGCTGCCGCTGCTGGGCACGCCGAGCTGGCTGTTCAATGTGAACTACACCTGGACCAAGTCGGAGGTGATCGCGCCGGCGGGCTCCACCGTGATCAGCCCGGTGGACTTCCGCCGCGTGAACGCCACACAGTTCGGCCTCGACGGCACCCAGCTGCAGGGCACACCGGAGCATATCGCGAACATGCAGTTCGGTTTCGAGACCGACGCCACCCAGATGACCCTGATTGTCGGCTACGTGTCCGAGCGGGTGGCGCGGCGCGGCCTTGGTGCCCTGCCCTCGGTGATCAATGATCCGGGCGTGAATGTGGACCTGACCTTCAAGCAGGAGTTCGATCTGGGCGGACGCGGGTTCACCCTGTCGCTCTCGGGCCGCAACCTCACGGGCCAGCGGAACGAGGAGTACCAGATCTCGCGGCTCGGCCGCACCGAGACCAACACCTATGACCGCGGCAGCTCGTTCTCGATCTCGCTGGGCACCAGCTGGTAGGACCTGTTCCAGCCAGCGCCGCCTGTACTGTCGCGTAACTGTCACGGGTCTGTCGTAGAGGCCCGCCGCCGCTGCGAGGTGCGGGCGCCGTGAAGGCGTCGGACTAGAGCAGGGCATGAACTGCACGGGGGCTGCCGGACGCAGCCCTGCCGGGAGGATGAGAATGCGTTTGATGAAGGTGGCTTCGCTTGCGGCCGTGGCTGCAATGTCGGTTGTGGCGGCCTGCGGCCCGGGTGGCGGCGGCAGCAGCTCTGCTCCGGCGGCCCAGGGCGCCAGCAGCGGCCAGATCAGCATCGTCGGCTCGTCCACGGTGTTCCCGTTCGCCACCGCCGTGGCCGAACAGTTCGCCCAGGGCGGCCAGTTCCAGACCCCGAAGGTCGAATCCACCGGCACCGGCGGCGGCATCGCCGTGTTCTGCCGCGGCAACGAAGCCGGCAGCCCGGACATCGTCACCGCCTCGCGCCAGATGAAGGCCAGCGAGTTCGACGACTGCGCGGCCAACAATGTCGGTGGCATCATCGAGATCAAGGTCGGCTTTGATGGCATCGTGATCGCCAATGCCAAGGGCGGCGCCACCATGGACATCACCAAGGACCAGCTGGTGCAGGCGCTGGCCGCCGAAGTGCCGCAGGGGGGCGCCTTCGTGGCGAACCCGTTCAAGAAGTGGAACGAGATCGACCCCAGCCTGCCGGACCTCGAGATCGACGTGCAGGGCCCGCCCCCCACCTCCGGCACCCGCGACGCCTTCAACGAGCTGGCGCTGGAAGCCGGTGGCCGCCTCATCCCCGAACTGGCCGCCCTGCGCGAGACCGACGAGGACGCCTTCAAGGCCCGGGCCACCAAGATCCGCGAAGACGGCGTGTGGAAGAACGGCCAGGAGAACGACAATCTGATCGTCCAGGCCCTCAGCCGCAGCCCCAACCAGTACGGCGTGTTCGGCTTCTCCTTCTATGAGGAGAACATGGACCGGGTGCAGGCCGCGAAGATCGCCGGTGTGCTGCCGACGTTCGAGAGCATCGCCGACGGCTCCTATCCGGTGTCGCGCTCGCTGTTCATCTATGTGAAGGCCGACCGCATCGGCAAGACGCCGGGCCTGAAGGAATATGCGCTGGCCTTCCTGTCGGATGCGGCTGCGGGTGCGCAGGGCTATCTGCGCGGCCGCGGCATGGTTCCGCTGCCCGCAGCCGAGCTGACCGCACAGCGCGCGCTGGTGGAAGCCGGCACGGTGATGACCCGCCCGGCCAAGTAAGGCCGCCTGTCCAGCTCAGCTGCGTGTGATGGTGGCGGCAAAGCAGCCACGGACCGCGTTGTGAGCCTGGAGGAAGGCAATCTGCGGATTGCCGGACAGGTCCTCGATAACCCCGGGCAGCCCGCTGCCCGGGGTTCTGCATGCCACGCGCTCCAGCCCCCGCAATCCTCCGGAGGCCCGATGCTCGCAGCGGGCCCAGCGACGCGAAGCGGCGCTTCGTCCATAGGTTCAGTGCGTTGCGCGCGGGTCCGCGCGCCAAGCATCGGACCCCCAGCAGGTGGTGGTGGTGAAGGGGCCGCGCAGACCTGTTGTCCGGCTTCGGCCCGACGCTTGCGGCT